>CAYFXL010000015.1:0-30686 GCA_964346945.1 uncultured Syntrophobacterales bacterium | reverse complement strand
TGTGGTCTATTTCTCGTTGACAAAGGGGTTATTTGCGAAATCCAATGAGCTATGGGCAATACCGGAGGTAAGAAAAACTTGAAACATTCCGGGATTTCTTATATATATTTCAGTGTTTCAGCACTTCTTTCCCATTAAGCTGATTGGGGGTGTGAAGATGAGTTCATGGCCAAAAGTGATTACGGTGAAATTTTGCTCGAAGGGTTGCTGGCCCTCAATATTGGCGGGAACCCTCGTGCTGGCAGCGGTAATCGGATGTGCCCGAACCCCGGAGGCCGAGAAAAGCGAAATGATCCCAACACCCGCCGCTACATATCGTTTCGAAGACGTCCCCATTCCCCGGTCCGTTGCTATTGAGAAGAAGGAATCATTCATTTACGAATCGGAAGCGATTAAAACGGGGATTCTGGTCTACGTTGGAAAAGCAAAGGTAGCGGAGTTAGCCAATTTCTTTAAGGAAAATATGGTCAATCATGGCTGGAAATTGGTGAGCAATTTTGAAAGGGACGATGCCTTACTGAACTTCACCAAACCAGGATGGGGCTGTGTGATCTTCATTCTCCCCATTAGTATGGACCGGTCGAAAGTTGAGGTGAGGATGGGGCCAACTGAATCCCAATAAACGCCATACATTTCTTTTCCCAAGCTCCCTCCGTTGTTTCCCGTCGACGGAAAGAATGGAAACCGCATAGGAAGAACCGGATAATGAGGTAAGAGGAGACGTGTCCTTCCCTTCTATCGAACTTCTCTCCCCCGCGAAAGTGAACTTGAGACTTGAGGTTCTCAAGAGGCGCGGGGATGGATATCATGAGATTAGAACAATATTGCAGAGGATAGGCCTATACGATAAGCTGAGGATATCCGTAAAGGGAAAGCAGGGAATATCGGTCATCAGCGATTCGCCTCGCTTGCCAGTTGACGTGGAGAACCTCGCTTATCAAGCGGCCTCGGTCCTCGTACAAGAGGCGGAGGCCAGAGTGGGGATAGAGATCCATATCCAGAAGGAAATTCCCATCTCATCGGGTCTCGGCGGTGGCAGCAGTAATGCGGCTAGCACATTGATGGGGTTGAACAAGATCTTGAAGCTCAATCTGTCCAAAAGTCGGCTCATGGAGATAGGAGCGAGGATCGGCGCCGATATTCCCTTTTTCATATTTGAGCGGTCGGCAGTGGCCACCGGTATTGGGGAAAAGCTTGCGCCCCTGGAAATTCGTCCCCCTCTGTGGCTTGTATTGGTGAATCCAGGTTGGGAGGTATCTACCCGATGGGCCTATGAGGGATTCAGTTTTGGGTTGACAAAAAGGCCTATCCATATTAAACTTCCTCCGTTTTTCACTGATATCGGCCAGGTGGCCCGTATCCTTCACAATGACCTGGAAAGCGTTACCATTGCGGAATTCCCTGAAATCGATGCGATTAAAACGGAGCTACTTTCACATGGTGCCGTGGGTTCGTTGATGACGGGGAGCGGCCCGACGGTTTTCGGGCTTTTCCCCGATAATGAGGGGGCTGAACGCGCTTATCGGAAATTGGAGGACAAATACGGGGAAAGGAGGTGGGCGGTTTACCAGGCCAAATGCATTTGATATCTTACAAGCAAAGGGGGCGGACATGGAAGTTACAGAGGTGAGGGTTTTTCCCGTTGATGAGGAGAAACTGAGGGCATATGTAACGATTACCATCGATAATTGCTTCGTGGTAAGGGATTTGAAGGTGATTAAGGGCAATAACGGGCTATTTGTCGCAATGCCGAGCAAGAAGAGAAAAGACGGTACATTCAGGGATACGGCCCATCCCTTGAATAACGAGACACGGGAGATGATTGAGTCCAGGGTTCTGGCCGAGTACGAAAGGGAGATTGGAAGAATGGAATAATTCCATCGGGAGAATACCATTTTCGCGATTGGTGATCCTGTTATCCACGGTCATCCGGCGGATTGGCGAGAGGGTTTTATGGAGCTTAATACGAAAGCAGAATTGGGCACTTTCAATAAGATACGGATATTTACGGGGAATTCCAATGTCTCCCTCGCCCAAATGATCTGTGAACATCTCGGCATCCCCCTGGGAAAGGCTCAGGTTAAGAAATTTAGCGATGGGGAGATTAATGTGGAGATCAACGAAAGCGTTAGGGGAATGGATGTCTTCGTTGTTCAATCCACATGTCCACCCGTGAACGATCACTTGATGGAGCTCTTGATCCTCATCGACGCCTTGAAGAGGGCTTCAGCAACGAGGATCAATGCGGTCATTCCCTATTATGGCTATGCCAGGCAGGATAAAAAGGTTGTTCCCAGGGCCTCCATCAGCGCCAAATTGGTCGCGGATCTGATCACCACGTCAGGGGCCTCGCGACTTCTGACGATAGAACTCCATGCGAGTCAAATCCAAGGCTTCTTCAACATACCCGTGGATCACCTCTATGCCTCTCCTATCCTATCGGACTACCTGAGGGAGCGGTTTCAACGCGGTCTCGTGATCGTATCTCCCGATGCAGGAGGTGTGGAGAGGGCTAGGGCTTTTGCCAAGAGGGTGAATGCTGCTCTGGCGATTATCGATAAGCGGCGCGAGACGCCCAATGTGGCCAAGGTGATGCACATTATTGGCGATGTGGTGGGGAAGGAGGCTATTCTCCTCGATGATATAGTCGATACCGCGGGAACCTTATGCAATGCGGCCTTCGCCCTGAAGGAGGAGGGAGCCGAAAATGTTTATGCCTATTGTACGCACGGAGTCCTCTCGGGAAGGGCCATAGATAAGCTGATAGAATCGCCGTTGGAGGAGGTCATCATTACCGACACTATTCCCTTGCGGGGCCCAGCGGTTTCCTGCAAAAAGTTGAAGGTCTTGAGCGTGGCCCCCTTATTAGCGGAGGCCATTAAGCGGATCCACCAGGATGAATCGGTGAGCTCACTTTTCGTTTAGGAGTCTGAAGGAGGTAAGAATGCCTAGACCGAAGCTATTGGCCAAATTACGAACCACATTGGGGAAGGAGGCATCAAGAAAGTTACGCCAGAAGGGACTGGTACCGGCCATCTGTTATGGTCCCAGGACGGACCCGGTCCCCCTTGCCTTAGACTCCAAGGAGTTGATGAAAACCATTCAGATGGGAGAAAATATTCTCATTGATCTGATGATTCAAGACGGAAAGAAGGCGGATCAGAAGGTGGTAGTGGTTAGGGATTTGCAAACTGATCCCATTAAGGATCGATGTATCCACGCCGATCTATTCGAAGTGGTGATGGATGAAGAGATCAGCGTTGAGGTACCCATCGTCCTTGTGGGGAAACCCGAAGGTGTTAAGATGGGGGGGGTGCTGGAGCAGATAACGAGGGAGATTACGGTGGAGTGCCTTCCGGCGGATATTCCGCAGAACATAGAGGTGGATGTCTCTCACCTGAGCATAGGGGATACCATTCATATCGGTGATATTGGGCTCGAGAGGGGAAAGATGCTGGTCGATCCCACCACCACCCTTGCCACCGTAGTACCACCCACGGTAGAGAAGGTGGTCGTTGAAGAAGAGGTCGAGGAAGAGCTCGTTGAGGCCGAGGAGGCCGAAGAAGCTGAAGAAGTTAAGGAAGAGGGGGAGGGGGAGTAGGACCGGGACGAATAGCAGGTATTCTTGGTGAATTTGATCGTCGGTTTGGGAAACCCAGGGAGGCAATATCGGTTCACCCGCCATAATACGGGTTTTATGGTCATCGATGAATTGGCAGCGAGAACTGGAATCGGCCTGGACAGGAGAAGATATAAAAACCGTTTCGGGAAAGGATTGATCCAGGAGCACGAGGCCATATTAGCAAAACCATTGACCTTCATGAACCTGAGCGGATTGGCGGTGGGCCGCATCATGCGGGTCTTCAATGTAAGGGAGAAGGATCTGATCGTGATCCACGATGATGCGGATATAGATTTCGGGCGAATAAGGATCAGACAAGGTGGCGGGCACGGGGGTCATAAGGGTATCGAGTCAATCCAGAACCTCATAGGGGGTTCGGGATTTGTCCGAGTCAAGGTCGGAATTGGAAGGCCCAGGGAATATACGAATCTCACGGATTACGTCTTGGGACCCTTTGGCGATGATGAGAGGATCCTCTTGAAGGAAATTATTGGCCGTGCCGCCGAATCGGTGGAGACGCTTGTTTGCGAAGGAGTTCACGTAGCCATGTCGCGATTCAATTAGGCTGATTTTGTGAAAATTTTAACAAGACGGAGGTTGCTATGGATGCGATGTATGTTGCAGCTATCTCGGGAATCTTGGGATTGATCTTCGCGCTGTTTCTCGTCATCTATGTCTTGAAGCACGATGAGGGATCGGAGAAGATGAGGGAAATTTCCGCGGCCATCCAGGAAGGTGCAACTGCCTTTTTGGGACGGGAGTATCGCATTTTGGCCCTTTTTGTGGTGGCAGTGGCCATAATCTTGGGGTTCATTCCCAGCCTGGGTTGGTTGGTTTCCCTTTCCTTCGTCTTCGGAGCTGTCTGTTCAGCCCTTGCGGGGTACATCGGGATGAATATAGCCGTCCGCTCCAATGCTCGCACAGCCACTGCCGCCCAGAAGAGCTTGAACGATGGACTTCGTGTTTCCTTTCGAGGTGGAGGCGTGATGGGGATGTGCGTCGTCAGCATCGGCATCCTCGGCCTCAGCGGGCTTTACTTCCTCTTCGGAAATCGACCGGATTTTATGACCATCCTGCCAGGCTTTGGGTTTGGAGCCTCCTCAGTTGCTATCTTCGCCAGGGCCGGGGGAGGGATTTATACCAAGGCGGCCGATGTGGGGGCGGACTTGGTGGGAAAGGTGGAGAAGGGAATCCCCGAGGATGACCCGAGAAATGCGGCCGTCATTGCGGATTTCGTGGGGGATAATGTGGGAGACGTGGCCGGAATGGGAGCTGATCTCTTCGAATCCTATGTCGATTCTATCATTGCAACCATCACCTTGGCCATGATTGCCCTGCTCCCCAGCATAACGGGGGGCACGCCTTTAGTTCCGGATGAGAAGGTGGCATGGTATCTTCCGATGCTGGTGGCTTCGGGGGGGATCGTCGCATCGATCATCGGGGCCTTCCTGGTCCGAGTGGGGGATAAGCCCGAGATGGAGGCCTTGCTTACGGCGCTTCGTCGTGGCACTTTTTCGGCATCCATCCTGACCGCCATCTTCTCATACCTGGCTGTCTTTTTTCTCAAGGCCGATCTGGGGATTTTCTATGCCATCCTTGCCGGATTGATTGCCGGAGTCCTCATTGGGGAGAGCACCAACTATTACACTTCCTATGCCTATTCCCCGACTCGACAGGTCTCGGAGGCCTCTTTAACGGGGGCGGGGACCACGGTGGTGAGGGGGTTTGCCAACGGCCTTATGAGTACGTTCGCCCCCATCATCCTGGTAGGTATCGCCATCATCGTTGCTCACCGGTTTGCGGATGTTTACGGGGTGGCCATTGCTGGCATTGGAATGCTTTCCACGTTGGGAATTACCCTGGCCACGGATGCCTATGGGCCTGTGGCCGACAACTCAGGGGGGATCGTCGAAATGTCTGGACTTCCGGCGGAGATCCGGGAGCGAACCGATGCCCTCGATTCGTTGGGAAATACGACGGCGGCAACGGGCAAAGGATTTGCCATCGGCGCAGCGGCACTGACGGCCCTTGCCTTAATGTTATCCTATGCCAATGCCGCGGGAATCAAGGTGTCCGAGATCAGCCTTTTGGATCCCAGGGTAATCGTGGGGCTTTTCATCGGGGCTATGTTGCCCGCCATTTTCTGCGCCATGACGCTGACAGCCGTCGGTCGGACTTCCTTTTCCATCATCAACGAGGTTCGCCGGCAATTCAACGACATTGCCGGGTTGATGGAGGGGAAGGCGAAGCCCGAATACGGGAAGTGTGTTGATATCTGTACCAAGGCAGCTCTCAAGGAGATGTTGGCTCCGGGATTGATGACCGTGGTTGCCCCTATTATGATAGGGTTTATCCTTGGCCCGTTGGCACTTGGGGGTTTTTTGGTGGGTGCCATCGCCAGTGGGTTCATCCTGGCTATTACGATGGCAAATGCAGGGGGGTCTTGGGACAACGCGAAGAAGTGGATAGAGAGGGGGAATTTCGGTGGAAAGGGTTCTGAGGCTCACAAGGCAGGGGTTGTGGGCGATACCGTGGGAGATCCAATGAAGGATACCTCGGGGCCATCCCTCAATATCATGATCAAACTCATGTCCATCATTGCGCTGGTATTCGCGCCCGTCCTAGCGAAATTCCCTGGGCTCTTGTGATGTCGATGGGTTTACTCGCCCCGTTCGATCTCCATGAACAGTTTCCCGTTGCTGAAGATCCTCAGTCCACCGGTGGATTCCGAGATGACGAGGGCGATGGCCTGAGTTACATTAGTAATCCCCGCCGCAGCCAGATGGCGGCTACCCAGACCCATGGGCATCTCAATTTTCTCCCCGGAGGCATCGAGATGCCTGCCGGCAGCCAGGATTACCCCGTCCTCCCTGATGATGAACGCACCATCAATGGTTGAAAACTCCTTCACGGTATCCTTAAGCTTTGGATCAAGGATGTTTCTCTCCTCCTCGGGATAACCCTTGAAGGGATTGATGACCATCTGGTGGGAAAACTTGAGGACCTCGTCGTGATCCCCCAACACGAAAATGGAACCTACGGGTCTGCCCTCCCTCCCCTCGGTGGAGAGTTCAAGGGCTATATCGAGGATTCTATCGAATACCTCGGGCTTGACGACCTCGGAAACGGCGGGGAGGTCCGTTGTGGATAATATTTCGAGCTCCTTTCCTATATCCAAGATGATGAGGGTATCGAGAATGCCGAACTTGGAGATCCCCGATAGGCACACCAGCTTATCCCCCCTCTGAATGATCCCGGAGGAGAGGCCTTCTATGACGGCGACCTTTATCTGACTGGTACGACTCAGTTCGATCTGGGGAACTTTCAACAGCGTCTTGATGATGGGTAAGGCCTCTTGATAGGTGGATTCGTCTTTGGCCACAGCGATGACATCGGTCTTGGCGGACTGAGTCATCTTGCTGAGGGCCTCGTAATCCTCCACAACATCGACGTAGACCAAAATGGCTTTTGCTTTTGTTCGCTTCGCAATGGAGCAGGCCATTTCGAGCATCATCCTGTTTGCCTTCCTCATCTGCTTCCTCTCTCCCTTGGCCAGATGAATTCCCGATACCCCTTGATATCCTTTGACACCACATTCTTGTTTCGCATCGGTAGGGATTATATTATAATACCTGTTTGAAAACAATATGAGGTCTCTGAGAAAGGCGCTCTACGCTCGAAGATATTTTTTCGACCATTCTAAAATTCGCTTCACTGCAAATCTAAAACTCGCCCTCCGGGTCCAGAATTTACAGTTGCGGTCAAGCAGTGTTGCAGTGCTGCGGCCATGCGGTCAGGGCGGTTAACATTTTGATTCAACCAGCTGTTTATTCGTGCTCAGAGCTGCTTTTCCCATTTTTTCAGAGATCTTAATATCTTTCCATGCTGAGCCGTCGGACCGAACTCATGGAGAAGTCTAAGAGAGTTCATGAGCAAACGGATAAATCAGCGGACTGAGGCCAAGAGAGGGGGTGCACATGGGCTTTAGGTGTGGCATTGTTGGACTCCCCAACGTGGGGAAGTCCACCATCTTTAACGCGCTAACCTTCGCGGGGGCTGAAGTGGCGGCATATCGATTTACAACCATCGAGCCCAATGTTGGGGTCGTTCCCGTTCCTGACGAACGACTGAACCAGATCGCCAATCTCATCCATCCCAAAAAGGTGATCCCGACGACATTGGAATTTCTCGATATTGCTGGATTGGTAAAGGGGGCCAGCAAAGGGGAGGGCCTGGGAAATCAGTTCCTCGGTCACATCCGTAATGTGGACGCAATAGCCCATATCGTCAGGTGCTTCGACAATGAGAATGTCTCCCATGAATTTGGGTCGATCAATCCCAAAAGGGACATCGAGGTGGTGGAAATGGAACTCATTTTGGGCGACCTCCAGGTTGCGGAGAAACGCATGGCTAAGGTAGGGAGATTGGCAAAACTCGGTGGCAAAAGAGAGGCTATGGAATTGGAGGTTTATGAGGAGGTTCTGGAGATGCTCAACCGGGGCGAAAAGGTCATTTCCCTGAGATATGATGGCAGCAAGAGGGCAATCTTCGACGACCTTTCCCTTCTCACGGCTAAGCCAATTTTCTATGTGGGTAATGTGGATGAAGCCCAGCTCAAAGGAGATGGTCAGTATGTTCAGGATTTGACGGACTTTGCTATGGAGCAGGGAAAGCGAGTGGTTGTTATTTGCGGGGATTTGGAATCTGAAATCGCTCAACTGGACGAGGGAGATCGGAATGAATTTCGGGAGAGTTTGGGCCTCGAGACCTCGGGCCTTGAACAACTCATCACGGTAGGCTATGAGGTTCTGGACCTGATAACCTTTTTTACCACTGTCAGCGATGAATTGAGGGCATGGACAGTAGAAAAGAACACCAAATCGCCCAAGGCCGCGGGGAAGATTCATTCGGACATGGAAAGGGGGTTCATACGTGCAGAGGTTGTTTCCTTTGAGGATTTCATCCGGTGTGGTTCAGAACATGCAGCCAGGGAGAAAGGCCTCCTTCGGTCGGAGGGGAGAGAGTATACGGTCCGGGACGGAGATATCATCCACTTTCGGTTCAACGTCTGAATCCCCTCCCCTTTTGCCTCTCCTCTCCCTTCCAAGGGGATTGGCTTTGATACCTGTATTTCATGAGGTTTTATAAGGGTAAATTCGCCATGAAAGTGAGGGGGAAGGCGTCATCGTTTTTCAACGATTATTACCACTTGATTTTTGTTGATGGCTACGAATTCCGCCTCATCGACCAGGCCTCCGGACTTGAGGGAATAGATTTTTGCATCGGTAACGGGGATGAAATGGCAACCCTCCTGATTGAGTGTGTCCGTGATACGCCGATTCGGCAGGAGATACACGTTTCCCTCTATCCTGTTTTGAAGGGTTTGAATCTTAACGGAAATTTTTTCTTTCTTGACCCTGGCTTTGTACATCTGCACCTCCCACTCAATTCATGTCCTGGATCACTTATCTCACGCGATATCGCTTTTGGTAAAGATTGACGCGAGGACGTAACCCTCTTTAGCCAGATTTTCCCTTCCCCCCTCCTCCCGATCGACAAGGGCCAACACCTGGACCACCTTCAATCCTTGGGCCTTCGCGATTTCAATGGCCCTCAAGATGGATCCCCCCGTGGTCACCACATCTTCAACGACGGCGACAGTGGTTCCCGGTTTCAGGTTTTTGTCGCCTTCTATCCACGAGGCCGTTCCGTGCTTTTTGGGCTCTTTTCGGATGATGAAGGCCGGGATTGGGACGCCTTCCAAGTAGCTGACAATGGATATGGCGGTTACAATCGGATCTGCGCCCAATGTGGGCCCTCCTACCGCTTCAACGGGGATTTTTGATCCCTTAATCATCTCATGGAAGAGCTTTCCCACCAAATATCCCCCTTCCGGATCCAAGGTAGTCTGTTTTCCATCAACATAGAAGCGGCTCTTTCTCCCCGAGGTTAGTGTAACCTCCCCCTTTTCATAGGATTTCTCCCGAATGATTTGCAAAAGGCGCATTCTCAAGTCCACGCTCCCACCCCCTTCTCCAATGAACTGGATTTGAATCCATGCGGATGAGTTCGATGCCAACGCCATGCGGTCTCGATAATCTCCTCCAATTTTCCATACTGAGGGGTCCATCCCAACCTTCTTCGGATCTTTTCGGAGGACGCAATCAAGACTGGCGGGTCTCCGGGCCTCCGTTGAGATTCCTTGACGGGTATCGTCCTTCCCGTCACATGAGTGGCCGCTTGGATGATCTGCTGGACGGAGAAGCCTCTTCCATTCCCCAGGTTAAAAATATCGCCCCTTTCACCCGCGTGTAATGCCTCGAGGGCCAAAATATGAGCCTCGGCGAGGTCTACGATGTGAATGTAATCCCGAATACAGGTTCCATCGGGAGTGTCATAATCGGTTCCGAAGATAGGGACTGTGCGCCCTTTTTTCAGCAGTGCCCTCAAAACCGTGGGGATCAGGTGGGTTTCCGGGTCGTGATCCTCGCCTATCAGGCCATCAGGGTCTGCGCCAGCGGCGTTGAAATACCTGAGGGAAATGTACTGAAGGCCATGGGCAACCCTACAGCTCTCGAGGATTTTCTCGAAGATGAGCTTTGTCTCCCCATATGGATTTATCGGGTACACTGGATCATATTCGTCAATGGGAACTCGAGAAGGATTCCCGTAAACGGCGGCCGAAGAGGAGAATACTATCTTATTTACCTTATGCTCGAGCATCTCGGCCAGAAGTATCAAGCCCTTGCTGACGTTGTTATTGAAGTACTTCAAGGGATCCTTCATCGACTCGCCCACACAGCAATCGGCCGCCATATGGATAACCGAGTCGATTTCATGGCCGGCAAATGCCCCTTTAAGAATAGCCTTATCACCAATATCGCCTTGGATAAATGTTCCCCCAACGACGGCTTTCCGATGTCCCGTCTGCAGGTTGTCGAGGGCGACCGTCTCCATGCTCCTTTCCAGAAGCCGTTTTACGATATGGCTGCCGATATATCCGGCTCCCCCAGTTATCAGAACTTTTCCCACGCTGGGCTCTCCTGTGATTCACGGTACACAGAGCCTGGTCGATTATAATTTATTGAGCCTTTCCCTGTCAACAGCAAGCGCTGGTGGTGTTTCTCGAATTTTTGGAACAATCTATTGTTGCTGAGTATTATGAGCTTGAGAGTTGTTGGGATTCTGTGGCAAGCCAGAGGGGGGAAGTCAGCTCACGCAAAACGGTCAAGCCCTTCGGTCCCACCTGAATGTTGAAGACTCATGCTGCATTCCCAGGATCGGAGAATCACCGCGAGGTATGGGAATTCTCCTCCTTTCCAAAGGTCTGGCGGAGAAAGATCAGCGCTTGTTCACGATCTCCTATTTCCCCCCGTATCTGCTTTTCCTGAATGCGATGAAGGATATGGCCAACGACAGGGCCGGGTTCGTATCCCAGTCTCATCACATCTCTTCCCGTGATGAGGGTGGGGGGGCTCATGATATCTTCCCTTTTATAGAGGGCCCTGATTCGCCGGCAGAGTAAAACCAGTCTTTGGCTCTGAGGAGATAGTCCATGGTCCGCGCTGGCCCGTTGATCTAGGAGGGAGAAGATGATCAGCAGCCTTATGGACGTCCCAACGTGATGGACAAATTGCCTCAGGGCCTTTTGGTCCACCGGTGATCTCGAGAGCTTCAATAGGTTTGCATGATTCTCCATCACCTGCTTTACCAGCTCCTTGAAGCGATTTGAAAATTTCATCCTGGTCATTATTTCATAGGCCAGATGGTAAGACGATTCCTGAGAAACGGATTTTCCCGTGGCCCAATGATTATCGGTTACCTGGATTCTTCCCATATCGTTAAATAAGGCGGCGTAGGAAAGAATGAGCCTTTCGTCTGTATGTAATGACAAATCCCCTTCCCATCCATTCCATCTGTCGAGGCACCTGAGAAATCGTAGGTAGTGGGAAAAGGCATCCACCCGCAATAGATCCGTGCGTTTCAAACCCTGGGGTATCTGGAATTCAGGGAAAATCTCCGGAAGTAAGCAGAGGGTGACCAATTCCCTCATACCCAAGAAAGGCTTTGTTGAGAGGAGGATCCTATCCATTTCCATCTTTATCCTCTCCACGGCGATGGTCCTCACCAGACTTGACCTTCGGCGAATAACTCCTTTCGTCTTTCCATCCAATCGAAACCCCTCCAGGATGCAGAGGTATCGAACCCCCCTGATCATTCGGAGGGGATCCCGATCGAGCCCCTCCGCCGAGACCATGCGAATGAGCTTATTATCGATATCTTCCTTGGATCCCGGATGGAAGTAAAATCGATGTTCATGCAGGGAATAGGCCATCGCGTTAATGGTGAAGTCCCTTTTCTTGAGGTCTTCTTGGATTGTAGATCCATCTATCGCATTGAAATCGAGGATCTCATGCGCCGTAAGAATTCGGTAAACCCTCTTCTTCTGATCCTTTCCCATAGAGAAGAGGTGGCCTTTGAGCTCTTGACTGAACTGATGAACGAGATTCATATCTTTTTGGTGAAGGACGAAATCATAATCCTGTCGGCCCCTGCCAAGGGTTAGGTCCCGGACGGTACCGCCAACCAAGTAAACCCCAACCCCTTCCCTCTTTGCGATGGAGGAAAGGACCGTCAGTACTCGATCCTTGCGGATTCGTTCGATGACCTTTTGGCGTTTGGGCATAGCACGTATCGAATTGAAAAATGAGGTGTTTTGTGGTAGGGGTTTTATTGATCAGGTTAAGCCAAAGTGGATTTATTGTCAACGGAATGCGGCTGTTTAAGGATTTTCCAGTTTCAGGAGAATTCTCCTCCGGGAGAGGATTTTACAAGGCGAAGCCCTCCACCGCGGAGGGATTCCGTGTCATAAAATAGGGCAATGCAGGTTTCCTTGGGTTACCACAAGGGGAGAGGGTTATCCGTTGAAGCGGCTGAAGGTGAGGGAACAGTTAGAGGCACGGGAACGGAAGCTTCTTTCACCATTCGCCACCTTGAGCAGTAACAGTAAAGGGCGGATTGTCCAAGAAGGAGAGTGCGATATCCGTCCTGCCTATCAGCATGACCGTGACCGCATCATCCATTCCAAGACGTTCCGACGTTTAAAGCACAAAACTCAAGTATTCTTGGCCCCGACCGGAGATCACTATCGAACCCGTCTAACCCATACCCTTGAAGTTTCTCAAATTGCCAGGACGATCTCCAGATGCCTCCGGCTCAATGAGGATTTGACCGAGGCCATTGCCCTTGGGCATGACTTGGGACATACTCCCTTCGGCCATGCTGGTGAGGAAGTCCTTGACAGGCTCGTTACGGGAGGCTTTCGTCACGCGGAACAGAGCTTAAGGGTAGTGGATGTGCTGGAACGGGATGGCATGGGATTGAATTTAACTGTTGAAGTCCGGGATGGAATATTGAGGCATTCTAAGGGGAAGGGGGGAATCATATGCGAAGATGTATCCGAAATGCCAGCAACCCCAGAAGGACAGGTTGTTCGAATCGCCGATATCATTGCCTATATCAATCATGATATCGACGATGCCCTTCGCGGAGGAATTATTAGGGATGGAGATATCCCTAAAGACTGTTCTCGGATTCTGGGATACACACACTCCCAACGGATCAATACCATGGTGGTTGATCTCATTACCTCCACACCGATGAAATCACCTTTTGAGCTCCGTCTCTCAGAGGACATTTCGGAGGCAATGGTTAAACTACGCGATTTCCTTTATGACCGGGTATACGATGTGGACAAGGTCCACAGGGATTTCATAAAGTCCTCAAAGATCATAGGGGAACTCTATCAATATTTCATGGAAAACGAGGAGGTCTTTTTGAGGGAAGTAGGCAGGGAAGAGCTCTACGATCCCCTGGAACTGTGCGTGCGTGATTTCATAGCAGGCATGACGGATCGGTATGCCTTTAAACTGTACGAGAAGATTTTTCTCCCCCTCCCCTGGATGATCGTTTGAGAAATCTCCCCTTGTCCTCTTCCGGGTACCCTCAGTTTTGCCTCTCTCAGTGGCTGGTTTTCCCCTTCCGTTTCGCTGAGCCCTTCGGTCTGCCATCAGGGTCAAAGATTCACGTCACCCCACATGGATACCCCAGTTCTCTAGCATATTGTGCTTAGGGATAATGCTGTTCTCCAGGAACTCAGGAAACTTCCAGCCCAGAAAGCTTGACATTCCCTCAATCTGTGAGATACTTGTTATACATTTGGATTTTTCATCAACTTTCTTTATCCTAGTCAAGGAGGGTTTATCATGGCAAGGGAGATTCTCATTGCCGATGGTAACAAGGCAGCCCATAAGGCCTTTGAGGAGATCTTCAAGGAAACCGATTACAATCTCATCTTTTCCGAAAACGGAGAAGATGCCCTCCTGAAGATGAAATTGTTCAAGCCGGCCCTCGTCATTGCCGATGTGACCATGCCGGACAAAAATGGGAAAGAACTCTGTCAGGTGCTCAAGGGAGATCCCGATCTGAATAAAGTGCCCTTCGTGCTTTTGGGGGGCGCTTTCGATGAGGATATTGAAGAAGAGAAGCAGCAGGTGAAGGCCGATGGGACCATCACGAAACCCCTGCGAAGAGAACCTATTCTGAGACTTGTGGACGGATTGCTGATGGCTGAACGAGCCGGGGGGATAAGGGAGCCTGACGAGGAGATAGTGGAGTTGCAACCCATGGCAAAAGGAATCGAACCGGTGAGTTCCCATGAGGAGGAGGGGGAGATAATCGACCTCCTGGATGTCATCGAGGAGCCGGTAGCCAAACCTGAAGAAGTCTTCCCTGAGACTCCCGGAGAAGCTATGAAAGGTGCAGAAGTGGGGGGGGCGGAGGGAGACGCGCCTGTGGGATATGAAGCAATTGCCGATCTCGAATTGCCGGAAGACATGGGGCTCCCGAAGCCGGAGGAAGAAATCCAAACGGAGGAGATGGAAGGACCTATCCCGGGAGCTGAGGTCCTTGAGGAGGTGGACCTCGCAATGGACCTCGTTGAGATGGAGGGTGAAATTTCCCCCGAAGAGGAGATGGGCGAGACCCGAGGCATTGATGAACAATATCCGGGTGCACTCGAGGAGAGTTCTGAACCTGAACCAGGGCCATTGGGAGCTGAAGAGGTTACAGAGGAGGTTCCCACCGAGGGAATGGGAGAGTTTCCCCAGGATGTGCTGGAGGGGAAAGGTTTAGAAGAGGCCTTATCGGAGGAGATCGAGGAATTACCGAAAGATCTCCCCGGAGAGGAGGCGCCAGAGGAGGTTCACAAAGAATGGGAGGATACCCCGGATACGGGAGGGGCAGAGCTAGAGGGGTTAGAGGAGGCGGAGAAGGAAACTGAAGTGCTGGGGGAGGAAGAGGGAGCCCTGGAAGAGACGTTGAGGCAATTATCTGGGGAAGCCCTTGAAGAGGGGGAAATGGAAGGGCCTGTATCCATCGAAGAACGTGGAGAGTTGGAGGAGACGGGGAAAAAGATTGATGTAGTGAAGGAGGAAGAGGGGATCCTGGAAGAGGAATCAAGGGGATTACCGGCGGAGGGTCTGGAAGAGGTTGAATTTGAGAAGCTCTCCGGTGGAGATATATCTACGGAGGAATTTGAGTGGCAGCCACCGGAGGTTTCCCAGGAGATGGATGTGGAGGGCTTGGCCGAGAGGGTGTTGAGGGAAGAGGATCTGCCCGCTTTTGGTGAAGAAGACCAGAAGGAAGAGGAACTGGAAGGGTTTCATGATGAGGTTTTCAGGGAGGGGGAACTGGAAAAGTTAGCCGAGGAGGCGACAAGGGACCAGGAGGAGGCGGAGATTGCGACAGGTGCATTGGCGGAGGCCATCGAGGAATTTACTGGGGAGATGGTAGGAGAGGGAGGAGAGAGGGGAGTTCAACCGGCCCGAGAGAGGCCGGCTCAAGAGACGCTCTCGGGGGCGATCAAGGAATTGGTGGAAGGCATGAGCGCGAAAGTCCTTCCTAAATTGACAGAGGCCATTGCCGCCGCTGCCACGGAGAGAATTGAAAAGACGGTCCAGAAAATCGTACCTGCAATGGCGGAAGAAGCCATTCAAAAGGAGATACGGAGGTTGGAAAAAATCCAAAAGGAAGAGGACTTTGATACATAGCGCGGTTTACGTTGCCGGGGCGGGAGCTTGCCATGGAAGCACAGGTCTTGAGTAAGGCGTATGAACCTGGTGTCGTAGAGGATAAGTGGTATGCATACTGGATGGAAGGGGGGTTTTTTAGAGCAGATACAGATTCCACCAAAGCCCCGTACTCAATCGTCATCCCACCGCCGAACATAACCGGCTCCCTCCACATGGGGCATGCCCTCAATAATACCCTCCAGGACATTGTTATTCGTTTCCAACGTATGCAGGGCTTCAACGTCCTGTGGATGCCGGGAACGGATCACGCTGGGATTGCCACCCAAAACGTGGTTGAAAGGAAGTTGGACGAGCAGGGTCTTGATCGCCACAGCTTGGGGAGGGAGAAGTTCATCGAACGGGTTTGGCAGTGGAAGGAACAGTATGGTGGGATGATCACGAACCAGCTGAAGAAGCTAGGGGCCTCGTGCGATTGGAGTCGAGAGCGCTTTACCATGGATGAGGGCCTATCGGAGGCGGTGAGGGAAGTCTTCGTGAGGCTTTACCACGAGGACCTCATCTACAAGGGTAACTATATCATCAATTGGTGTCCACGGTGCCGAACCGCTCTATCAGATTTAGAGGTAGAACATGAAGAGGAATCCGCGAAGCTTTACCACCTTGCGTATCCCCTCAAGAGTGGGGGAGGATTGATTACCGTGGTGACCACGCGGCCGGAGACGATGTTGGGGGATACTGCTGTGGCCGTCAATCCCAAGGACGATAGGTATCTAACCCTCATCGGTGAGAAGGTGATTCTGCCCGTCCTATACAGGGAAATTCCCGTTATCGGGGACGAGCATGTAGACATGGAGTTCGGTTCGGGCGCCTTAAAGGTCACCCCGGCCCATGATTTGAATGATTTTGAGATTGCCTTGGCCCACGGGTTGGCGATGGTGAAGGTCATCGATGAGGATGGCAGGATGGGCAAAGAAGCCGGGCCATATCAGGGCATGGACCGTTTTGAATGCCGGAAGAGGATCGTAGGGGATTTTGAAAGGGATGGGACCCTATTGAAGATGGAGGATTACCGGCATAATGTCGGCCATTGTTATCGATGCAAGAACATCATCGAACCGACTTTGTCGAAACAATGGTTTGTCCGAACGAAACCCTTAGCCGAGGCGGCCATTCAGGCTGTAACGGATCGTCGAACGAAGATCATTCCATCGGTTTGGGAAAAGACCTATTTCGAATGGATGAATAACATTCGAGATTGGTGTATTTCAAGGCAGATCTGGTGGGGACATCGGATTCCTGCTTGGTATTGCGAGAAGTGCGATGAGATAATCGTTTCAAAAGAGGAGCCGCACTCCTGCAGTCGATGCGGTGGTAGGGAGTTTCGACAGGAGACGGATGTCCTCGACACTTGGTTTAGCTCGGCCTTGTGGCCCTTTTCCACGTTGGGCTGGCCCAAGGAAACAGAAGAACTCAGAGTTTTTTACCCCACCTCAGTCCTGGTTACTGGGTTCGACATCCTCTTTTTTTGGGTGGCCCGGATGATGATGATGGGGTTGAAGTTTATGAGGGATGTTCCCTTTCGGCATGTTTACATCCATGCCCTGGTGAGGGATATTCAGGGCCGTAAGATGAGCAAATCGAGGGGCAACGTCATTGACCCCTTACTGGTAATGAAGGAATACGGGACGGATGCTTTTCGATTTACCCTGGCCGCATTCGCTTCCCAGGGAAGGGATATATGCCTTTCCGAAGAAAGGATAGAGGGATATCGCCATTTCGCCAATAAGATATGGAATGCCTCTCGGTTTTCGTTGACTAATTTAGCCGACTTCCGGGGAATTGCCCGCGGGGTTGACTTCCACGAAATGAGCTTAGCCAATCGATGGATATTGTCGAGGTTCAACGAGACGGTAAGGGAGGTCACCGAGGCCTTAGAGGAGTATCGATTTAACGAAGGGGCTCAAGCTATTTACCACTTCATATGGCATGAGTTTTGTGACTGGTTTTTGGAGTTGATCAAACCGGTTCTCTACGGGAAGGACGATCAACAGGAGCGCACCGTTACCCAATATGTCCTGATGAGGGTATTGGATGGGGCCTTGAGGTTACTTCATCCCTTTATGCCTTTTATCACGGAGGAGATCTGGCAAAGGCTTCCCCACGAGGGTAAGAGTATTATGATAGCAGATTTTCCCCGATACGATGGCGGCATGCGAGACGGGGAGGCAATTGAGGATATGGATCTTGTGATGAGGACTATAGGGGGGATCCGCAATATCAGGGGAGAGATGGATATAGCTCCTAACAAACGATTAGATGTGCTCTTGTTGGCTGAAGATGATGGCATCCGGGAAAGACTGGAGCAATATCGGCAATACGTCACACATCTGGCGAAGGTTGATAGGCTTTCCTTCATTACCTCGGGTCAGAAGCCGCGGGATGCGGCGAGAGCCGTCCTGAGGGATATGGAGATTTTTGTCCCCATGGGAAAGGGCCTGGACCTTGAAGGAGAGGCCAGGAGGCTTAGGAAGGAAATTCATAAGGTTGAGAAGGACTTGGAGATTGCGGATCGAAAGCTCTCCAATGATGATTTTATCTCTAAGGCCCCTGAAGCAGTGGTGGAAAAGGTGAAGTTAAAGAAGGAGGCATTGCTGATCAGGGAAAAGAAGCTCAGGGAAAGCTTTGGGAAAATCCTGGAGATTCAAGGATCGACCTTGAGCAAAGGAGGGAGGTAGAATCTGGGCGCTGCGCGAAATAGGCGAAAGGAGATGATCCCGAGGAACTTGACCTCAGATGGGTAATCTGACTATTGATCGGTTTGGTCATATGATCCACAGTATCTTACCGCTGGAGAAGGTTCTGAGCTCCTCAGTCAACTCCACCGGGAGATTGGTGCGGTGTTCCCAAGGTTCGAAGGGGTAAAGGACAACCCGAGAAGAGCTTAAGGAGGCTGAGGAGTACTGAGGGAGCCGATAACACTAGACAACTTCACAATACCTTCACACTATCTGCCGCCAAGGCCTTTTTAGAAGACCGTTCCTTTCAGAACCTTCATCATGTCTTGTCGAATTCTCGCGATGGGATGATTCGGCGAATGCCCTAACTGGTCGGGGAATTGAATCGAGGATGTACTTCGCGCATCCAGTTATTTCAAGAATTGGCCCATGAGATCTCTTTGGACGGGGAGAAGAAACCATGAAGATAGGTATGGAAGATGTGGAGTACGTTGCCAGATTGGCCAGATTGATGCTCTCGGATGAGGAGAAAGATGAGTTTGTGGTCCAGCTGGACGATATATTGACCTATATGGATAAGTTGAACGAGTTGAATACGGAAAAGGTGGAACCTACCTCCCACGTCATTCCCGTTAAGAACGTGTTCAGGAATGATGAGATCCGCGAGCCCCTCTCCCGTGAGCCTTCTCTGGAAAATGCACCTGAGACGGAAAAAGGGTTTTATAAGGTCCCTAAGATCATCGAATAGGAGAGGCGTAATCCAACGAGGGTGAGATCATGGATTGGACTCGATTGACAGCGCATCAAGCCCATGAAAGTTTAATGAAGAAGACATTCTCATCTCTGGAATTGACTCAATCTTTTTATCGGTGGATCAGCAAAGTGGATTCCAAAGTAGCGGCCTACCTTACGCTGACCGAGGACGAGGCCTACGAGCAGGCTCAACAGGCCGATGCGCGGATTGCCAGGGGGCAGGGGATAACCGAGTTGACCGGAATTCCCCTGGCCCTGAAGGACATCCTGTGCACGAAATCGATGAGGACCACGTGCGGATCCAAAATACTGGAGCAGTTTCACCCTCCTTACGATGCAACGGCGGTTCGCAGGTTGAGGGAGAGTGGGGCGGTCTTTTTAGGGAAGGTGAACATGGATGAGTTTGCCATGGGATCCTCTACGGAGAACTCCGGGCTCGGCATTACCCGAAATCCCTGGGATTTCAATCGAATTCCCGGCGGATCCAGTGGGGGATCGGCCGCCGCGGTTGCCGCCGATGAGTGTATAGCCTCTTTGGGTTCGGACACTGGTGGTTCTGTGAGACAGCCCGCAGCCTGCTGTGGGGTGGTGGGCTTGAAGCCGACCTATGGCAGGGTTTCCCGTTTTGGCCTTGTGGCCTTTGCCTCTTCCCTGGATCAGATTGGGCCCATAACAAAAGACATAACCGATTGTGCCATCTTGATGAATAGCATCAGCGGGCACGACGCCAATGATTCCACCTCCGTTGACCTCGAGGTGCCGGATTACAGGAGGGCCTTGATTAATGATGTGAGGGGGATGAAGCTGGGTGTCCCCAAGGAGTATTTCCTGGAGGGAATGGACCCAGATGTTGAAAGAGCCGTTTGGGAGGCCATCAAGCTCTTGGAGCAATGGGGGGCGTCCATAGAGGAAGTTTCCCTCCCCCATGCGGAATATGCCGTTGCCACGTATTACATCATCTGTACAGCCGAGGCAAGTTCCAATCTAGCTCGGTACGATGGAGTGAAATACGGCCACCGGGCAAGGGGATACGATAGTTTGATAGACATGTACGCCAAAACCCGAGCAGAGGGATTCGGGCCCGAGGTAAAACGGAGGATCATGCTGGGGACCTACGTATTATCGGCGGGCTACTATGATGCCTATTACCGGAAGGCCCAGCAGGTGAGGACTCTCATCAAGGGGGATTTTGACCGAGCTTTTGAGGAGTACGACGCCCTTCTCACCCCTACCTCACCCACTCCCGCCTTCATGATCGGGGAGAAAGTGAAGGATCCCCTCCAAATGTATCTTTCGGATATCTTGACGATCCCTGTCAACCTGGCGGGCCTTCCTGGAATTTCGATACCATGCGGCTTTAGCAGCGGTGGGCTTCCCATTGGGCTTCACATTATCGGAAAGCATTTCGACGAAGAGACGATCTTGCGGGTGGCCTACACTTATGAACAACGCACTGATCACCACCTGAAACGTCCCCGGTTAGATTGAAATCTTGAAAAAGTGGCTCTTCGCTACTCACAATATTCTTTGCCCCTTCTACATCCTCAACCTCGTTGCGTTGGGCATCGAGGCCCTCGGATCTCACACCCTCCTCTACGGCCTTGGCCATGGCCTATGCGGGAGTGGTCCATATCGATTAGTTTAGACATAAACCTCCATGTGACGATTTCATCCCCTTATGAAAGGGTTGACTCCCTCAACCAATTCAAGTAGGTTTCGGATCCCCGGGGTATGGGAATGGTGATGATTTCCGGTACTTCATAGCTGTGGATTTCCTTGACCTTGGCTTCTACCTGTTCGAATAGGGTCATTTGGGTCTTGATGAGCAAGAGGAGTTCGTCCTCGTCCCAGATCTTTCCCGTCCATCGGTAGATGGACCGAAGACCTGATATGATGTTGACACAGGCGGCCAACCTCGAATCAACCAGGGAACGGGCTATACTCAACCCTTCCTCTTGCGAGCTAACCGTCACCAGAATAACGACGAATTCCCCTTGGTTTTGTCTCTTCGCCATAGCAGTCTCCTGTGAGAGTCCATCATCGATTCCGTTTTTTCACGTTTTCGATGAAATCATCCCTTTCTACCATTTTATCCCCGGGGATTCAAGGAGAAGACAAAATTGAAGTTTCCTGAGTTCCTTGAGTAGCCCATTGTCCCCTCGGTCTTCTGCCCCGGGATCTGTCATCCGTCAGCAGGTTAAGGCTGATAGATAGAACGGTAAGGGGAAGCCAAGTCAGCCCCAGATTAGGAACCTTCGCAGAACTTTTTGCAGAGACGAAAATCCCCGGGAAACCCCTTGACAACCCCGGAGCAGTGTCCTATTTTGATTCCGGCAAATGAAATGGGTGGTTGATTTTGGATCTCTCTCGTTTAGGGAGTCCTTTCAGGAGTTTAGTGATTGCCCAACGCCGTTGCCTGGTGAACCCCCTGAGGGAATATTCGGACGGCGGTCCCGAGATTAGTCCTACAGGCTGAAAGAGAGAACATCCATGATTCCCTTGCGTGATACAATTCAGTCAAAGACCTATCCCATCGTCAGGAATGCCATTATCGGTATCAACGTTTTCATTTTCCTGTGGCAGTTGGCCCAGGGACCCCATCTTAAAAGGGTCTTTGACCTGTATGGCATGGTTCCGGTTCGATACTCAAATCCACAGATATCGGGGGAGTTCACTTTTTTTCAACAGATCGTTCCGTTCTTCAGCTATATGTTCCTCCATGGTGGGTTCCTCCATTTGCTCGGGAACATGTGGTTTCTCTATATTTTTGGGGACAACGTGGAAGACAGGCTCGGTCCATCCCGTTTTATGGCATTCTATATCCTGAGCGGTGTGGCCGCCGTGTTGATCCACCTCGCGACCAACTGGCATTCAAGTCTCCCAACCATAGGAGCCAGTGGGGCCATTGCCGGCATTATGGGGGCCTATTTTCTCCTTTTCCCCCGCTCGAGAGTTCTCACAATGGTGCCCATATTCTTCTTTCCCTTTCTCTTTGAGTTGCCGGCCCTCTTCTTTTTAGGCTACTGGGTTCTGATCCAATTCCTTTACGCATCGGTGAGCCATGGACCAGCGGGCGGAGTCGCCTGGTGGGCTCATATCGGAGGATTCATCTTCGGTTTGGCTACCATAAAGCTCTTCTTGGCCCTTCCGAGAACCGGGATGAGCCAGAGACTTGCCCGTTCCCTGCAGCGACGAAGTACGCCTCGGCTTCAACATATCCGTCCCCAGGTGGAGAGAGATTTGGACACGCATGGGACTATTGTCGTTACCCCGAAGGAGGCCCTTGTGGGAGCTCGGAAATTCGTGAACATTCCGTATAGAAGGAGGACGGTTTTGGTCAAAATTCCATCCGAGATGAGCGATGGGACCCGCCTCAGGCTTCGGGGTATGGGCCGGAGTTCCCCCGACGGGAGACGCGGCGATCTTTATCTCACGGTGAAGATCTCGCCGATGGATTTTTCCTAGGGAGGTGAGGCCTCCGTTCAAGGCTTGAGAAGACGTTGGATGTGATCTCCAGGGCCCTTTCAATATCCTCGGAAGTCACGTCGAGATGGGTCACCGCTCGGATGAGTGTCTTCCCAAAGGGGAACATCAAGATTTTCCGCTCTCCAAGGGACTCTGCAATTCGGTGAGGATCGACCTCCTTCTCGGATACGTCGAAGACGACGATATTGGTTTCCACGGAGTGAGGGTCGATCTTAACCCCATCGATCTGGGAAAGTCCCTGGGCCAACCTCTTCGCGTTGGCATGGTCCAGGGCTATTCGATCGATATGGTGATCGAGGGCATAGATTCCTGCTGCGGCGATAATGCCTACCTGACGCATCCCGCCACCAAACATCTTCCTGAAGCGGTGGACCCGGTGGATGAACTCACGGGTTCCCGCGACTACCGATCCTATGGGGGCTCCCAGTCCCTTTGAGAGGCAAATACTCACTGAGTCGAAATATCGAGTCCAACTATCCGGAGGAATCCCCAATGCCACACTGGCATTCATGAGCCTCGCCCCATCCAGGTGCGTTGCCAGACCGTATCGCTTCGCCAGGTTATGGGTTTCCCGTATCATCTCAATAGGATATACCCTTCCTCCCGCCCGATTGTGGGTGTTTTCCAAGCAGATTAAACGGGTGGGCGCGTAGTGATGGTCACTGGGCCTGATTGCATCCTCGATCTGAGAAGGATCTAGTACCCCCCCATCCCCTCTCAACGGGTGAAATTGGATACCGGAAAGGGCAGCTCCTCCTCCCCCCTCGGCGTTGAAGGTGTGGGCATCGGATTCGACGATCACCTCATCTCCATGATGAGTATGGGCTCGGATGGCGAGCTGATTGGCCATAGTGCCCGAACAGACGAAAAGCGCAGCCTCCTTATTCAGAAGCTTGGCCACTTTTTCCTGGAGGGCGTTGACGGTAGGATCCTCCCCAAAGACATCATCTCCTACCTCTGCATCCATCATGGCCCTCCTCATACCGGGTGTTGGTCGAGTAACTGTATCACTTCGTAGATCGACGATCTTTTCCATAGGGACCCTTTCCATGCAAAAGAATTTTCAGTTCTGCGTCGGAGCCAATATACACCTATACCCAACACGATTCAAGGGGATAGCAGAGTCGTATTTATTAGAAGCAGATGGTTCCACGAGTATGTTTCCTGATGTTCTGGCTTTTCGGAAAGCCTCGTTCTTCTTGAGCGAATTGGCCGTGAAACGCGCGGCCTCGAGTGGTTCGCTTGACACGGATAGTGTGCGGTTATATGTTTAATGGGAAGGGACAATCCAGAGGATGAGAGAGCACGATTTGGGAAATCGGCGGAAGCGGGGAATGGGAATTCCATCGAAGGGTGAATGTTTGGATTTGATGAAACGGTATAATGGGATGGAAAATATTATCCGACATTGTATCAAGGTTGCCGAGATTGCCCTTTTTATTTCAATGGAGCTGAACCGAAAGGGTGAGAATTTGAACTTGAATGTGGTGGAGGCCGCTGCCTTGCTTCACGATATCACTAAGGCTGAAAGCCTTGATTCCGGTGAGGATCATAGCCTTACGGGTTATCAACTGTTGAGGAAGTTGGGCTATAAGCGCATTGCGGAGATAGTCCGTGAACATGTTTTCCTCCTGAAGGATCCGGATTCACCAAGGGTTTCGGAGGAGGAGGTTGTGAATTATTGTGATAAGAGGGTCCGGCACGATCAGATCGTTACCTTGAGGGAGAGATTTGATGATCTCAGGGCGAGATATTGCAAGGACGGGGGCCAAAATAAGTGGATGGATCGATTGGAGGCGCTCTGCTACCGCATCGAGAAAAAAATCTGTTCGAAATTGGATATTGAACCCGAGGAGTTAGCTGCGGAGCAGGGCTGAATGAGAGTTTACGGAAATGCAATATACCTTTGAACAAGGTCCCATTAGGCCTCCCAACGAGGCTCATAGTCTCCTTGTCCGGGTAACCCGCAATTGCCCATGGAATCGGTGCGCCTTTTGTCGAACCTATAAGGGGGAACGGTATAGCCTGAGATCGGTGGATGAGGTTAAGGGTGATATTAGGACGTTCAGGGAGATCAGCCAGGAGATAAAGGCGATCTCATGGAACCTGGGTCTTGCGGGAGAGGTCGACGCCTCAGTGGTTCAGACCATCTTTGACAGGCCTGATCTTTACAGTGAGGCATTTCGGAGGGTTGCCCTATGGCTTTATGATGGGGGAAATAACGTCTTTCTTCAAGACGCCGACAACCTGAGAATGGAGATTGATGACCTGACGGAAATAATTGCCTTTCTTAAGGAGGCGTTCCCGGATGTCCAGAGGATAACCTCGTATGCAAGGTCGAAGACCGTTTATACAATAGGACTTGAGAAGCTCACGGCGCTTCGGGAGGCAGGGCTGTCAAGGGTTCATATCGGCTTGGAGTCGGGCTATGATCGCCTTCTTGCCTTCATGAAGAAGGGGGTGAAGGGTCGGGAGCATATCGAGGCGGGAAAGAAGGTGAGGGCATCTGGTTTGGAGCTTTCCGAGTATGTAATCTTAGGATTAGGTGGAAAAGAGATGTGGAAACTCCATGCTATTGAGACGGCCAAGGTTCTGAACCAGATCGACCCACATTTCATTCGAGTCAGAACTTTAAAGGTTCTCAGGGATATGCCTTTGTATGGCAAGATCAAAGCAGGTGAATTCGTCTTGTCTTCGGATGACGAAATAGTAAGGGAGGAGGAGTTGCTTATCGATGAACTCCAGGGCATTGGGAGCTACTTCGCCAGTGATCATATCCTAAACCTGTTAGAGGAGGTTGAGGGTCAGTTGCCGGGCGATAAACCCAAGATGAAAGGGGTCATCGACCGATACTTGTCCCTTCCAGAGGAGGAGAGACTCAATTATCGGCTCGGCAGACGTGCAGGGCTCTATCGAAAATTGGACGACCTCAACAATCCCATACTTTTTCAGCGGGTGCAGGATTACCTTGAAGGGATAAAAGCCTCATCACCACAAGAGTTCGAAGAGGCCATCTCCGAGCTCATGGGAAGGTATATATAATGCGTTGAAATCTTTATCTCATTTGTCCAAGGGAGCACAATTCCTAAGGTGAAGTCCGATGATCCAAGATATCCAACGAGGTCCGGAATGGTTCATTTGTCTGACCCCGAAGGAGAAAAAGAAAAAATAATGAGTTTTTTTGTTGACATTTCTCGTTGAAACCATTAGTATGAGAACGCTGCGTATCTCTGAAGCCCCTGGCGGGGGGCTCTTATACGCTATTTTGAGGGAAAAGGAGGTGAAAAAGAATGACGAAGGCTGAACTCATTGCAGGTATTGCAAAGGATGCCAAGATTACGAAGGCGGCGGCGGAAAAGGCATTAAATTCCTTTACGGACACCATAACAAAGGCCTTAAAGAAGGGAGATAAATTGACCCTGACCGGTTTTGGCACCTTTATGGTTGCAAAGAGGAAGGCGAGGTCGGGGCGGAATCCCAGAACGGGTAAAGAGATCAAGATACCCGCTACCAAGGTCGCCAAGTTCAAGCCGGGAAATAAACTGAGGAATACTGTCAAATAACGGCTTTTTCCTGTGAAGGGGAGAACTTTGGTTCTCCCCTTTTTTTTGAAGAAAGGAGATGTGCACAAGGGGGGTCTACAACGAACGGAGCAGGGAGATAGTTCTTGCACTGGTTGTGGAGATTTGCTAAAAGGATAGAGGGCCAAACTTTTTTGGCCCTCTAATGCCGAGGTTGGGGACAACGGAATGAAAGAGATCGTTTTGGGAACGGCCGGACATATCGATCATGGTAAGACTGCCCTGATTAAAACACTAACGGGTATCGATACGGATCGGTTGAAAGAAGAGAAAGAGAGGGGAATTACCATTGAATTGGGATTTGCCTCCCTCGTGCTTCCCAGCGGTTTGAGAATGGGGATTGTGGATGTTCCAGGACATGAGAAATTCGTTAAACACATGGTGGCCGGAGTCTGGGGGATTGATATCGTTGCCCTCATTATAGCGGCCGATGAGGGAATCATGCCTCAAACGAGGGAGCACTTAGATATCTGCAAGTTATTGGGGGTTAAAAAGGGTCTAGTGGTGGTGAGTAAGATCGATTTGGCCGACAACGAGTTGATCCAGTTGGTTGTGGAAGAGGCAAGGGAATTGGTGAAGGAGACGTTCTTGCAAGGCGCTCCCATTGTGCCCGTTTCCTCCCTCACGGAGGAGGGAATTCCACAATTGATTACCACCTTGGATAGATTGGCTCACGAGGTTCAGGGGAGGACATCCGACGGGCTCTTGCGGTTACCTATCGACCGAGTCTTCGTCATGAAGGGGTTCGGGACGGTAGCGACGGGCACCCTCGTTTCCGGGAGCCTCTCGGTCGGCGATACGGTTCAATTACTGCCATCATTGAGAGAGGGGAAGGTTCGTGGTATCCAGGTCCATAATGAAGTTGTGGAGCTGATAGGGGCCGGGCAGCGGATTGCGGTTAATCTCCAGGGCATAGAGAAATCCCTTATCAATCGGGGCGATGTCTTAGTTCATCCCCAAACCATAACACCCACCTATATGGTTGACGCATACCTCGAGCATCTTCCCGCGTCGCCACGCCCTTTGCGTAACAGGATAAGGCAACGATTTCATATTGGCACGAGCGCTGCGTTGGCCACCATCGTGCTGTTGGACAGGGAGGAATTAGCTCCGGGGGAGAAGGGGTTCGTGCAATTGAGGTTCGAGAAACCGTTAGTGGCCTTTCCCCAAGATCGATTCGTCATCAGGGGGTCTTCCGCCATTCAAACCCTTGGGGGGGGAGTAGTCATCGATTCCCATCCAGTCAAACACAGAAGGCGTTCAAGGGATGTCTTGGCCGGGCTCATGATCTTGAAGGACAGCGGTGAAGAGGAGGTTGTCGCTCACCATCTAGCGAGTTCAGGTGTAAGGGGGATGCCGTTTCGAGAATTGAGGGAGAGGGTGAATATTCCCCCGGGCCGATTATCGAAGCTCCTCGGGGTATTGGTGGCCAGACAAGAGATTGTGGCGATCGATGGAGACGAGGGGAGATTTGTTCACCACTTGGGATATGAACAACTGAGAAAGGAGACCTTATCCTACCTCCTCGAATTTCACAGGAAATACCCCCTTAAGCTTGGTCCGTCGAAGGAAGAGGTGAAATCAAAATTGGCAAAGACCGTTGAGATGAAACTATTCCATCGCATGCTGAGTGACCTGGCGGATTCAAAGGAGGTATTGGTAGAGAAGGATAAACTGAGACTATTTAGCCACAGGTTGTCCTTACGCGAAGATCAAAAGAGGCTAAAAGATAGGGTGGAAGGACTCTTCGCAAGCGGGGGACTTCAGTCTCCATCCCTTAAGGAACTCGCCTCGACACTCTCCACAGATGAATCTGAGGTACGAAACGTAATTCATCTCTTGATTGAGGAAGGTGCGATCATCAGGGCGAAAGAGGATATCCACTTCCACAGGGATGCCGTGGAAAAGCTGAGAGGAGAGTTGATCCACTTTCTCCGCATCCATCACGAGATTACAACCGCCCAATTCAAAGAGATGACTAAGGTTTCACGGAAATATGCTATCCCCCTCATCGAATATTTCGATAATAGTAAGGTAACTATCAGGGTAGGTGAGAAAAGGCTTCTGAGAGGTGAACAGGTCGATCATGGGAGGCATTGAACACCTCCTTGGTCATGGATGCCTGCACCCTCCACTGCGGCGATTAATTGCGGTTAAACTCCGGCCGCAGAAAGCTGAATGGACTCAGGGTCAAAGGGTCTTGACACGAAACACCAAAATCGGTATAAGTCTTGAAAATTCCATGAGATTTGAGTTTTTCATCCCAATGGTTGGGCTTCCGAGGACTTGAACCGATGGAAAGAGCGCTCCTTCTCAATGCCACCTATGAACCTCTCAACGTAGTATCGTGGAAGAAGGCGATCATCATGCTCACCTTGGGCAAGGTGGAAGTTGTTGAGACATACGACCACGTAATCCATGGGGTCTCATTCTCCATCAGACTTCCATCGGTAATTCGTCTTTTCAAATTCATCAAGAGGAGGCCTTCGCCCATCAAATTCTCGAGACAGAACATATATCTCAGGGATAAGGGGGTGTGTCAGTACTGCGGGAAGTATTATCGTCGGGACCAGGTTACCTATGACCACGTGGTCCCACGATCGAAGGGGGGATTGACGGATTGGACGAACATCGTGACCTGCTGTAGA
Organism: uncultured Syntrophobacterales bacterium; assembly: GCA_964346945.1. Classification (GTDB taxonomy): domain Bacteria; phylum Desulfobacterota; class BSN033; order WVXP01. Next base: position 1,769 of record CAYFXL010000015.1, on the reverse strand, counting down.
TCGTGTAATCGCAAGAAAGGGGGGAGCACCCCAAAAGAGGCCGGGATGAGGTTAATCAGGCCACCCCAAAAACCACCTTGGCCTCCTATTTTAACCGTCGTAATAGGGATTCAAGAGACCCCGGCATCATGGCGTCCATATCTCTATTGGAGCGTCAATATGAAGACTTAAGCATCTTTTTTGGTTCAAGAGTGAATGGGTCCCCGCTGAGAGGGGACCCATTCACGTTTTTGTGGATTGGCGATGCGTGGTATTGCTTTGGGTTATGAGGCGGAAACTATGAAGGCCTCGTATGTTGGCTGGGATAAAAAATGCGGTGGAAAAATTTTTAACGAGAACGGATGCGAACCCCTTGACAATCCTGGGGGTGGATGGTAGGAAGGGAGGCAGTAAGTACCCGGAAAAAGGAGAAAAGAATGAAAGTTCTTTGGGCTCCATGGCGTATGACCTATATCGCGGGAGACCGAGAACAGGGATGCCTATTATGTTCCAAATTAAAGGGAAGGAACGATAAGGGGAATCTCATACTCTGTCGAAGTGGCCAGTCCTTTATTATCCTGAACCAGTTTCCGTACACGAGCGGACACCTGATGGTCGCACCCAATAGACATGTTGCCTCCCTCGATGAGCTCAATGAAGGGGAAATGCTTGAATTGATGGCATTGTTGAGACAATCCGTGCTCATTCTGAAGAGGGCGCTGAAACCCGATGGATTTAATGTGGGGATGAATATCGGAAGGGTAGCAGGAGCCGGAATCGAGGATCATATTCATTTCCACATCGTTCCACGATGGAATGGGGACACAAATTTCATGCCCGTTTTCTTTGAGACAAGGGTGATGCCGGAATATCTTGAGAAGACGTATGAAAAGTTGCTTTCATTTGTCGAAGGTCCTTAACGACCAGATTCATATCATACGCAGTCAAATTTAGTGAGGAGGCAATTTATGACAAAGTCTGAGTTGAGCGAAATATTAGCGCAGCGATTCGATCTCACCAACAAAAAGGCGAAGATGATCGTGGAAACGGTGATTGAGAGCTTGAGAGAGGCCTTATTGAAGGATGAGCGAATCGAGATCAGGGGGTTTGGCAGTTTTATGAACCGGCGATATAAGGCATATACCGGGAGAAACCCCAAAACAGGGAAGGCCATTAAGGTCCCGGCCAAGATATTACCCTTTTTTAAAGTGGGAAAGGAACTGAAGAGAAGGGTAAATTCCTGAACTCACCCCTCAGTGGTCCTCTAATCATTCTGAGGGGTTTCGAGGGAAGAATGGATTTTCTCAGCCTTGAGAATGAGTCAATTATTACACCCCGAGAGGTAGGGAGAGCCTCCCTTCCGGAAAAGGGGGTAACCGAGAAGCCATTGGCATTGGATGATGTGGTTATAGTTGCCTTCAGTCGACGCGATTTACTCACACTCGTTGAGGAAACTGGGGCCCAGAGGATGAAGGCATGGAGTGGCAGGAATGACAGGTTGTAGCGGCGACCGGCAGGGGGGATGTATCTTAACCCAATCCCTTTATGGAGCGCCAAATGCGGTTATGCTCCTTGAAGAGTTGGTGGCTTTGAGGGTGAAGGAGGTGGTTTCTCGAACCAAAAGCTGGGAACGATGATGCGATTAGTTTGTAAAACCATGGTGAAACAACTCGAAAATCTCAGGAAACTCCCGGAGCTTTTTCTGGAGCTTGCTATATTGTACTAGGCCTTGCAGCTAAGTAGGAAAGGCTGTACTCGTTTTGATTTAGGCCAGTCTGCAGGCTGGTTGA
>CAYFXL010000014.1:0-30816 GCA_964346945.1 uncultured Syntrophobacterales bacterium | reverse complement strand
CGAAACAGGTAAAGATAGGAGGCAGGGTCAGCAATAACCCCTCTCTTTTCTGGAGTTTCCTGGGTTTTAAACGTCGTATCTGTGTAACATGATGATTATAAATGAAATTCTAGGTCTCCTCGGTGAGCGCCGGTGTCCCTGAGCGAGATCTGCTGGAGAAGTGGGGTACCCATCGAGGGTGAGCAGAGCTTGTCCTGAGCGGAGCCGAAGGAAAGGGGAAAGCCGGTCCTTTAGAGACCGGAAGGGGTAAGCATTCCCCGGGGCCCCGAAAGGGTCACTTCGGAGGCACTGAAGCGAAGGGACAACGGCGTTTACCGCAACAAAACTCCGGAAACTTCACTCTCTTTTCTCTTGTTAATCTTGTTCTGCTCTGTTATCATAACGGTATACTGAAACCCTATAATATCCGTTGATGTTTGGCAGAAAGGTACGGGTCCAGCGGGGGAGATTCATGAGGTTCCACTGCGCAGCCGGGTTGCCGAAGTGAATTGGTGGCTCGGCTTTCTCATTGCCCTAAATAAACTAACAACGCTACCCCCTCGATTTCATGATCGCCCGTGTTTCGGCCCCTGAAGCCTGATTTAACAGGAGATGTACATGCGCGACAGGCGGAAATTTTCTCGCTTTCCCGTGACGGAAACGGTTATTTGCTCCCGTTATGGGAGAGAGGTGACCATGCGAACCCTGGATATCAGTCTTGGGGGACTGAAACTAGAGGCCAATTTCGATCTGAGCGTTGGTGAGTCCATGGTCTTTTCAATTTTTACCAATAACGCGAGGATAAATTGCAAGGGAAAGATCCTTAAAATCGAAGAATTGGGAAACAAGGTTCAGGCCAGGTTGTGTTTCGCTCCACCCTCGGACTGGGAATATGGGAAGCTGTCTGATTATCTAAAGGGTCTTTCTCGGAGACCCCTCCAAAGACGGGTCGTTGGTGCCCCGGCTCTATTCCTTCGGAGAGCACTCAGTCGTGCAATGATGAAGGGAGGAAAGTGGGTAAAAAATATTTTCGACGGAAGAGGAGAAGATGAGAAGCTGGAGCAGGTGAATTCATGGTTGGAATTACTGCCGGATATGGAGAGAACGGTGATTACCCTTCGTTTTGGCTTGGAGGGGGAGGATCCTCTCACATTGGAATCGATAGGGAAACGCTTTGGCTTGCCCCCGGAAAGGATTCGTCAAATCGAAACGGAGGCCATAGAGAAACTGCAAAAGATCAGCAAAAAGAAGGAGATCTACCTGGATGATATAATCTGAATTGTGAGTAGAGACGAGTCGATGGGTAAGATTAAGAAGCTACCTTTCTGGTGGGCGAATTGAAATCTGAGGGGATCTTTCGTCAAGAATGTACGTTCGGAGCAACTTCGCAGTGCTCCGCTTCACCCCTATTGTCTAGATAGCCCGACGGCAGGCATCAACCCCTGGCCAGTTTCATCCAGTAGGCTGCGGCGACTCCCCAGAAGGCATTGAAAAATAATACAAACAGGGGGGTCATGGTTCCCAGACCCAATCCCATCATACCCTTGCCTGCCTTATACGGGAATACAACGAAGAGCTGAGCAAGCGAAGGCCCCAGACTCAGAATGAGTCCCGTTTTCAACGTCGATCTCGCCGACAGTGGAAGAAGAAAGAGAACCCCCCAGATCCCCCCCCAAATGATACGTGGATAGAGCCATGGAAGGGAGAGGTGAGGGGCAAGTCTCACACCAAACCGGGCGGTCAGGCCGTAATCGCCGCACAATACTGTCACCAGGCTGTTCACGAGCCCCCCAAAACAGCCTGCCGCAAATACTTGACTCAACCTGGAAAAGAGAGATCTCAAGGGTTCCCCTTCTTATCCGGCCCGGTCTAGCGAGCGGCGTCCTTGAGTTCCTTCGCCGGTGAGAACTTAGGAACAGTCTTAGCCGGAATATTGATGGTCTGCCCGGTTCGGGGATTCCGACCTGTCCTGGCCTTGCGCGTCGAGGTGCTAAAACTCCCCAGACCCGGCAGGGCAATTCTTTCCCTTCGCTTGATGCAGCCCTGAATCGAATCGGTAACACAGTTGAGAGCCCTCTCCGCTGCCGCCTTGGTGATGCCTGCATGGGTCGCCATCTTTGCAACAAGATCTGCCTTTGTCATACCGTTTCCTCCTTTTTCTTGAGAGACGATTGCCTCCTTTTTTCGGGAATAAGATTACCGGTTCTTTTCTCTAAGATCAAGGGTTTTTTGTAGGTCCAGGAAAAAAAATTTCTCCCCGGAAGGAAGAAAGCGAGAACAAGAGCCGTGATCGGGAGATAGAAGAGAAAGCCCATTGCCCGCTCCATGCCGAAATTATCAGCAAGAACTCCCGTCCCAAACACGCCCAATCCCGCCATTCCCCATGGAAACCCCATAATCAACCCTGACATGGTTCCTCCCCTTCCCGGAACCGTCTCTTGAGCCATGATAATACATGGCGATTCCCCCAGGAAAAAGGAGAACCCGAGGAAGGCGAGGCAGATAAAGCTCCAACGGGTCGGCACATGAAGAAAACCATAGAATGCCGGAATCACCAGGAAAAAAGAGAGAAGCACCATCCTCTTTCGGCCGAGCCGATCCGAGAACGATCCCCCGGCGAACCCACCCAAGGCCCCGCAAATCATAAAAAGCGTGAAGGAGCTGCCGCCCGCCACCAGAGAGAAGCCTCTCATGGTCAGAAGGGTGGGCAGGAAAGTTCCCAAGCTAAGAATGGCTGTCGATCTCAGCCAAACAACGAGCCATAAAACGGAGAATGGCACAAAGTCCTTAAGGCGCAGCGGATTGTGTTGCGCCGCATTCACCCGGGTCGTAGGCAAGGGAAGAGCGATTTTTGGCAGATACCGGACTAAGAGTAGGACGAAAATGACCGCTGGTAGGAGAGCCACATAGCTCCTTCTCAGGTCCAGGCCGATAACTATGGCAAGAATAATCATCGGTCCAAGGCCGTAACCCACATTCCCCCCAACCATGAAGAGAGAAACCCCCAGTCCCTTCCTCGGACCGCTGAAATGGCTCGCCAATGCAGCGGCTTGGGGATGAAAGCAGGCAGCCCCCAATCCGCCGCACACCAAAAAGGGGATTAGTGTGGCATAGCTGGGAAGAAGACCGATGAAGCTCATCCCTACGCCTGCCATGATGGGTCCCCAGAACATGAGGTTATTGCCTCCGATTTTATCCGAGAGAATGCCAAAGAGAGGCTGGCTCAAAGAAGCCGAGAACATGAGGATGGAGGCGAGCAGGCTGGCCAGGGTAAGGGACAATTCGAGCCTTGCGATGAGCAGCGGGAGAAGTGCGGCCAGAAAAGGAGGATAGAGATCAACAATCAGATGTCCCAGCGATAGAAGTGCCACCTTGGCCATGTCAATCCGGTGCAATGTTGGGGTGTTTGCCATGTATAACTCCTCAGGTCTGATATGAGCCGTCCCCCCGGTATTCCAACGTTTTTTTAACCTGCTTGGTACTTCATACCTTAAAGGGTGGAGTTTTTTCCAGGTTTGGGTCTCAAGGTCACATGGGCTTCAGTCAGTTGTCATAATCGAATCTCCCCAAACCAACTAACCTTGAATGCATTCAATATTATGGGAAATATTTTCGTAACGCGTTAATTTTATTGGAAATGAGCTATTTCATAGAAGACCCCGATGTCCCTTCGCCTCAATGCTTACGAGGCCCCCTATCCCTTAGCAGGTCAAACCCGAGAGATCGGAGTTCAAACGCGAGAGGTTAAGGTTGAGGGGTAGCCGGGTTTTTTCCTTCCCCTTCCTTTTGATCTTTAAAGCCTCACCCTCTCCTCCAACAGATTGCGTCGGGGGGCAAAGGAGCCCTCCATAAAGTCAAGAGAATCCAGCAATTGACGCAATACCCAGTTACCTTGAATATTAATGATGGTGGCCTAAAATTTGCTAGAGAATCCCAGAGGACCAGTCGTGTCCACAAAGGACATTTTCCTCTCGGGATAGCCGGTTCCGCAATGTATGTGATCGAAGAAAACCAAGAAAAGAATAATGTTGAGATACAATGGACCAATGGATGTCCGATAGTCAGCGCCGATGGTATCCAAAAAGAATTTTTCGGGACGAGAGGGAAAGATATGCTGCTGATTGAACTCTCGAACAATGAGTAAAGAGAGGGTAACAATCGGGGAAAGGAGACCATGAATGATGGGAAAGGGAGAAATCAAATCTGGTGATCTCGAGGCCTTTCTGGGCAGGAATACCTCATTTGAGGGGAAGATGAGCTTCGAAGGGATGGTGAGGCTCGACGGTAGATTCGATGGTGAGATTTTCTCCGGGGATGTCCTCATCATCGGTGAGATGGCAGTCGTCAATGCGAAGATCAAAGTAGGTACTCTCATCGTTGACGGCAAGGTGACCGGCAATGTCCATGCGAGCGATAAAATCGAGATTCATTCAACGGGAAAGCTGAATGGAGATATCAGTACTGGCGCCCTGGTTATCGAAGAAGGTGGGGTTTTCGATGGAACCTGTAAAATGGACAAAGGAGTCGAGGAAGCAGCCAAGAAGGTGACTCCCTTTAAGGAGAGGGAGGCCGAAGGAGTGAAGGCTGTTGATCTCCTGGATGAGGGTTAACGACTGTCATCGAGTTCCTCCTCAGGTTCGGCCATGGATGAATCTCGCGACCCAGTTAACCCAATAAACGAGATAAACGAAATAAACCAGATAGACCCGATAAACTCCCTCCTTGTCTCGAAGGACCTATTGGCCCCGTTTCCCGTTGGAGGAGTAGTACCTCTTTCAAGAAAGATGTTCTCCCTGGTTGAAAAAACGCCTAAAACCCTCCCTGTCCTCAGAGGCCGCTGAGATGCGCCTCAAGCCTTCTCTCAGAGATTCCGTCTCCGTGGCAAAGGAGAGCCGCAAGTAGTGGAAGTCCTCGGCTCCAAGCCGACCAAAGGATTTCCGATCCATGGTCGCCACCTGATATTCGAACAGCAAGAACATCTGTAAGAGGGTCGAAGGACTCGTCTCCCCCCCGAGGTCAGGGCGAAGACTCCGAAACGCATCCATAATCCCCAGATTCTCGCAGACTTCCCCGATGTTCGGGAAAACATAGAACGCCCCTTTCGGCTTTTGGCAGCGAATCCCCTTGACCGCATTCAATCCATCGACGATCAGGTCCCTCCGCTCCTGGAAAATCGTTACCATGTGACGTATGGAATCCCCGCTGAGTGGTGACTCAAGAGCGATGCGAGCCCCTTCCTGGTTGTAGGGAGGGATACACGAGAAATAGTTGATATTGAGGTTCGTGAAGACCTCAGCTTCCTCCACCGTTGGAAACAGAGCCCAACCGATTCTCCCCCCGGTCCAGGAAAAACTCTTCGATGCCCCACTGAGCAGGATAGTGACCTTCTCCATCCCCGGACAGGAAATGATACTGTGATGCTCGCCGTCATCGAATAGGATGTGCTCATACACTTCATCGGAAAACACACGAATATCTCCAGAACATCGCCTTCGAACCACATCAGCCAAGTCTCGAAGTTGTTCTGGAGAGGCCACACCCCCTGTGGGATTCGAGGGGAAGTTAAGAATGATCATCTTTGTCTTATCGGTGATGAGGGGGACAACATCCATTCCTGAAAGGCTAAAGTTCCTCTCCTCGCTCAAATGCACGGGAACGGGTTGAGCCCCCACATAGGTGACGAAGGATTCATAAATGGGAAAACCCGGACTGGGATAGATGATCTCATCTCCTGGATTGCAATAGGTTTGTTGGCATAAACCGATGGCGGGTTTAGCACCGGGAAACACCACAACCCGATCAGCCGTCGCGCGAATCCCCCGTGTTTCGGTAAGGTAGTTGGCAATGGCGATCCGGAGTGAGGGGATGCCCTGGGGATCACAATAATGGGTATTATCCCGGTCAAGCTGCCTCTTGACCTCCTCCTTTATAAATTCGGGGACGGGAAAATCCGGCTCTCCCAGATTACACTTGATGACCTCTTTCCCCTGTTCCTCAAGGCCCCGGATCAAAGGCCCTATTTTGAAAGCATTCTCAGTGTCGATCAGCCCAACCCTCTTGGCGAAAAGACCCATGGCGTGCTCCTTTTTTCTCCCTCGTGTGAAAATTGCCATCCCAAAGTAATCATAAATCGGAAAATGTCAAGTCCTTTTACGAGAAGGGACGGCATTCCCTCAGCCATTCATTAGAAAGAATAAAATTATCGATTAAATATCAATACCGGACCCTCATTTTTTTGTATTGGAGGCTCTGTTGACTCTCGTTCCGAGGTGACCTAGAATATCGGCATGCCGAGACGGTTGCGGGTGGAGGCACAAAACCAACATCAGTACGTAATGATCCGCGAGATGTTCTCAGACCTAAAAAACCCAAACCACCTGCCCTCACCACATTGGGGCAAATCTTGATGACATTGTTGAGGAAGTGGAAACCAGAAGGATACCGATATATCATCTGCCTCCTCATTTTCCTCAGTTATGTTCTGGTTTACTTCCACAGGCTCTGTCCGGCGGTCATTGCCCTGGACATGCAGGAGGCCTTCATGGTGAGCGGAACCGTCATGGGGGTTCTCGGATCCGCTTATTTCTACCCTTATGCGATCATGCAGCTGCCAATTGGACTTCTGGCAGACTCCTGGGGCCCCCGCAAGACGGTTTCCGCCTTTTTGCTTCTAGCTGCCTCTGGATCGGTTCTCATGGGAATGGCCCCCAATCTAGCCATGGCCATCCTCGGCCGAGTGCTAGTTGGTCTTGGGGTGTCGACGGTGTTCGTCTGCAACTTCAAGCTCCTTGCTGAGTGGTTCAACTCCAAGCAGTTCGTCATCATGGGCGGGATCTTCATGGCCACGGGAGGCGTTGGTGCCTTGTTCTCCAGCGCCCCATTGGCATGGGTCAGCAATCTCATCGGGTGGCGAATGACGCTCGTTGGAGTTGGAGTGACGACTTTAATCATGGCCCTTCTCGTCTATGCGTTTGTTCGGAATCGCCCATCAGAAGCGGGTTTACCCTCCATTGGAGTTGTCCCTTCAGGGGTGCCGGAAAGGGAAAGAAGCCTGTTGGGAGGGATAACACTGGTGGTCAGTTCCGGACGTTTCTGGCCGATAGCAGTCTGGACCTTTTTCTCTATTGGGATAGCGTTTGCGCTCGGGGGACTGTGGGGTGGGCCGTACCTGATTCAAGTGCACGGGTTGAGTAAAATGGCGGCAGGAGGTGTGCTCTCTATGTTCGCCATTGCCTTGATAGTCGGCAGTCCTTTCTTGAGCTGGATTGCTAATCGGATCGGCAGAAAACCCGTCTTAATCGGATGCAGCCTGCTCTTGATAGCCGTTTGTGGCCTCTTCTACTCGTTCACGGACAGACTAACCCTTCCCGTGCTCTATCTCCTGTTTTTTTTCTTTTCTCTTGCCGGTGGAGCCACAGGCCCCGTGGTTGCCACGGTCTCCAAGGAGCTCTTTCCAGTGGCCATTGCCGGGACCTCGGTCGGGACGGTGAACCTGTTTCCCTTTCTTGGGGGAGCGCTCTTTCAAGTTGTCGTTGGGGCTGTCCTGACTGGAAGCGGACACAACGGAGGGGGATACTCCGTGGCCGGATATCAAGACATGTTCCTGATCTATTTGCTTGGGGCTATAATCTCCCTGGTGGCTGCGGCTTTCCTGAAGGAGACGCTTTGTCGAATAGAACCGTCCGAGGACGGTTAGCTCTTTCCCGCCTGCAACCCCCCGCAAGGGTCACCTCACGAACCATCGAAGAGCGGGGAGGACGGTTTCCTCCGGGAACCCAATAAACCGGATAAACCACATAGACGAGATGAACCAGACCTTGCGGTTAAGTATCTCGCTTGGAGTCGGGTAGCTCCTTAAAAGAAGGCATTCCTCTGGAGGCCGAAGAAACTCCTGATGGCCTGTCGCAATTCTTCTACAATGGCGTACGAGCACGGGATAATGATGAGGGTGAGGATCGTGGAGACCGTCAATCCGAAGATGATGGAAATGGCCATAGGGGCGAGGAACTTGGCCTGACCAGAGGCGAAGAAGCCCAAGGGTGTCAGGCCGGCCGCCGTGGTGATGGTGGTCAGAAGGATAGGGCGCAGGCGCAGCTGACCGGAACGCACGAGAGCTTGGAGAATTGGCGTCCCTTCACGTCTTAGTTCGTTGACAAAGCTGACGAGAAGGAGAGAGTCATTCACCACCACTCCGGCCAGGGCCACCATGCCCATTAAGGAAAGGATCCCCAATGACAGCCCCATGACGGTGTGGCCCAGAATGACCCCATTTGCTGCGAAGGGTATGGCCAGCATGACCACCAAGGGTTGAATGTAAGACTTGAACAGGGCCCCAAGAATCAGGTAGATGAGCAGTATAGCAACCAGGAAACTCTTCAGCAAATCTTGGATGGACTGTTCGAGTTCCTGCCGTTGGCCCTTGAACTCCAGCTTGTAACCCGGATAGTACTCCTGGAGATTCGCAAAACGGTTTCCCACCTCGTTGGTGATCTCTAGGGTATTCCCTTCCTTTTCGTCGACATCCGCCAAGACCGTGATAGATCGTTTCTGGTCAGACCGCATGATCTTGGTATTCCCGGGCGACTCCGTCAGTTCAGCTACTTCGCTGAAGTAGACCTTCTCGCCACTGGGCGTGGTGAGGATTAGATCTTCTACGCGGGAGGGACGGTCTCGAAATCCCTCAGGGTACTTCACAACAATAGGGATGTCTTCATCGGATCTCAAGATCTTAGAAGATTCAACCCCATAGAAACCGCTTCGAACCTGCCTGGCAATGGAGGCCACGTCCAACCCCAAGCTCTTTGCTTCGGGTCGGGCTACGATGCGCAGTTCCTTTTTTCCGGGAAGAAAGTCGTCGCGGATATCTTTGGTGGCGGTAAAGGTGCCCAAATACCCTTTCACTGTCTCAGCAATCTCCTGTAAGACGAGGAACTCATCCCCCACCACACGGATCTCGATGGCAGCGCCACCTGGGCCAGCCTGGGGCTTGAAGTATTGAATTTTGGTCGCCCCAGTAATCCCCTCAGTACGCTTGCGTAGCTCGTTGATGATTTGCTCGCTGGAGCGATTCCTCTTGTCGGCCTCCGTCAACTCGACGATGATCTGCCCCCCGTTGGATCCCCGGACGATCCGATTGATGTCCAGAAAGATCAACCCCACGTTGGACGCGACGGATTTGAGTTCTGTAGGATGGAGCGTCTCCATCAGGATTTTTTCGATCCGGGCGATGACATCGCGGGTATCCTCGATCTTAGAAGTAACAGGGGTTTCCACGTTGATGAAGAATTGGGTAGACTCGAATTCATGAAAGAGGGTGATGGGGATTCGCGTCAGCGCGAAGGTCACCACGATGGTCGTGATTCCCAGACTGGCGGCCAAACTCACATACTTCCATCGCAGGGAAAACGCAAGGAAGCGCCCATAATGCCCACGAAGTGCGTTGAACCATCGCTCGGATCGGTGGGTTCCTCCTTTTCGATGCTTCTTGGAGGACCATTCTGCCAAATGGGAGGGAAGGATTACCAAGGCCTCCATGAGGGAGGCCAGCAGGGCGAAAGTGACCACCTTGGGAATGACGGACATGAATTTGCCCATGGTTCCCGCGACCAGAAGCATGGGAAGAAATGCCGCTATGGTAGTGAGCACGGTTGCCACCACCGGCGCCAAAACCTGTTGGGTACCTATAACGGCAGCTTCTTGAGGAGAAAGGCCCTGTTCCAGATAGCGATATGTGTTTTCAGAGACCACAATGGCATCATCCACAATGATCCCCAAAACGAGGATGAGGCTGAACATTGACATCATATTGAGGGAAATTCCAAAGGCTTGCATCAAGAGCAGGGCACCGGCAAAAGAGACCGGTATCCCCAGGGCGGTCATCCCGGCAAAACGGAAATTGAAAAAGATGCAGAGGATCGTCAAGACCAGGACAAAACCGGCCAGACCGTTTCGTTTGAGGGTATTGAGCCGATTGGTGATATACACGGAAAAGTCGTTAAAAACACCCAGCTGAACACCGGGTGGAAGGCGCCTTTCATATTGACGGACTAATTGCTGGACGGCCCTGGAAACGGCAATCGCATCGCCTCGTTTTTCCTTGCTGACGGCAAGATTCATGGCGGGCTGTCCATTGAAACGACCAAGTGTCACGGGATCTTCGAAGTGGTCTCGCACCCGGGCCAACTGTGATAAAGCAAGAACATTTCCCTGAGGATCGGACCGGAGAATGACCCCTTCCAGCTCTCTGGCTTCCAAGATCTCGCCCACCGTCCTTAGGAGGAACTCCCCCCGGTCGGTTTTGATGGTTCCTCCTGGAAGGTTGAGATTTTGGGCCTCCAGGGCTCTCTTGATGTCCTCGATACTCAGTTGGTATTGCTCCAGACGCCTGGGATCCACCTCGACCCAGATCTCACGGTCCCTTGCCCCGGAGAGATAAACCGAACCTACCCCAGGAATCTCACGGAGGTTATCCTGGACGTCTTCAGCAATCTCCTTCATGGTCAGCTCAGGTAAATCGCCGTACAGGGAGACCGTGATTATGGGAAAGGCGTTTTTTATTTCACTGACTACCGGGTCATCCGCGTCCTTGGGCAGATCCTCGATAGCGTCGATGGCCGAGGAGATGTCGTTGAGAGCCCTATTCAAATCCGTATACTCGGAGAGTTCCACCGTAATGAGAGAGAGCCCTTCCTGAGATTCGGAAAAGATATTATCCACGCCATCGATATCAACAATCTCGTCCTCAATCTTGATGGTTATGAGCTTCTCTACCTCCTGCGGAGACGCCCCTGGGTACTCTGTGCGGATTGCGATGGAATCGAGGGAGAACTCCGGAAAAATCTCCCGGGTGATCGAAAGGTAGATGAGGATTCCTGAAACGAGGATCACCATCATGAGCAGGTTGACGAAGACTGAATTGCGGACAAAGTAGCGTACCATGGAGATCATTACCTACTGGGACATACAACAGGTGCAAGGCCCTAGGCACGGACGTTTTCCATTACGTGCTTCCAGCCCCTCGTTTTATTCTTTGGGGCTTGAGGAATCCCCAGTTGCAGAGCTTGAAGAGTGACCGAACCACTCGACGGGCGCCCCGTCATGAAGCCTTTCTTGGCCGCGGACCACAATGGTCTCACCCGCACGGAGGCCTTCTTTCACCACGGCATCTTCCGCACCGAGATCCCTGATAACGAGATTTCTCCTGCGGGCCGTCTTGGTCGAGTGATCCACGGTGTAGAGATAGGTTCCCCGGTCGTCTTCCATGAGCGCATCGCGGGGGATCACCAGGGCCTGATCCAGGGTCATGACGGGGAAGCGCACTCGTGCAAACATACCCGGCAAAATCATGGGCTTCAGTTGGTTATTAACACTGACCTCAACGGCAAATGTGCGGGTCTTTGGGTCCGCTTCGGGGTACACATGGATAACGGAACCCATGAAAACGGTTGCGGGATACGCCCTGGTTGTCACCTCCACGGGAATCCCGGCCTCAATGCGGCCGATGAACTCAGATGGGAAGCGGGCCACAACCTTGACCGAGGAGATTTCGAGCACCGTAAAGAGCTTCTGGCCGGGGGCGACCTGGTCTCCCATTTCCACAAAACGGTCCCCGATAACGCCATCGAAGGGAGCACGAACAACCGTATCAGCCAAATCCTCTTGGAGTCGATCAACCTCCACCCTTGCGGCCATCAGGTCCGCCTTGATGCTTTGGATTCGGGCCTGGCGGCTTTCGAGTTCACTTCGGGCTTTTTCAAACTCCGATCGTCGGAGCCCCATCTCGTTTTCGGCGTTTTCCAGCGTCTTCTTGGCAATGATCTCCTTCTTGAAAAGCTCACGGTTGCGCTCATAATCGGACTGGGCCAACGCCAATCTCTGTTCTGCGATCCGATAGATGGCGGTCCGCCTTTCATTCTCATTCCGCTCAATCGCCAACAGGGCCTCGAGTTTCTCGAGGGTCGCCTTGGCCTTTTGAAGGGTGAGGCGGTAGCGAGTATCCTCGATCCACGCCAGTTCCTGGCCTTGTTGAACGGTTATTCCTGGTTCTGTCCGTGGAGCAAGCATGACAATCGGCCCAGTTACCTGAGCGCTCACCGTGCCTTTACGAAAGGGTGTGACCGTGGAGTAGGCATCGACCCACCGCGTGTAGGTCCGAGGGGCGACTTCATGAACCTCTACGAAAACCCGACGAATCGGCTCTTGAATTCGGGCCTTACTTTCGTGCTTGTCTTTGACAAGAAGGAGGATCCCTGCAACTGTGAAGAGCAGGATGAGCAATAGAAGCGCGGCGGAGATCCAATTTCGTCTTTGCATCCTACCTTCCATTGTTTATGGAGGCAAATTTCCGCACAAAGGGATAAACGGGAAAATAATGCTTCGATGTCAAGGCCCCGGTGTTAACAAAGATCGCACGGACCATGGGATCGATTACCAGTAAGCCGAAAAGAACCGCCCAACCCCTTGTTTTAGTATTAAAGGGAGAAAATCGCTAAAAGTCAAGTAAGGTCAATATGCTGCCTCCGACTACAAGCTGAATTCAAGCGTTTTGCCGATGTCCAATTCTGTTGATTTTAGTTAGCAACAGATAAAATATGATGTTATTATGTAAGGGCTACCCCAGAGCTTGCGATTCGATTTATATGAAGTTATCCGAAGCAGCTCGCAGGAGACACTCGTGGATTTTTTGACCTTCCTTCAAACCCAGAGGAGAATCTTACTTGACGGGGCTATGGGAACTCAACTGGATAGTCGCGGTATGAAACCTGGTGGACAGGATAATCTCACTAACCCGGAGGTTGTGCTGGAGATCCATAGGGAATATGCTCGGTGTGGATGCCATGCCTTGATCACCAACACCTTGACAATGAACCGCATCTATATCGAGACACACCATCTTGACGTTGAAGTGCAAGAAGTGAATCGAGCCGGAGTTGAGCTGGCAAGGCAGGCCGCTGACAACCATCAATATGTGCTGGGAGACATCAGCTCGACAGGCCAACTGCTTGAACCATACGGGACCTACAAGGAGTCGGAGTTCTACGACGCGTTCAGGGAGCAGGCGGAGATTCTAGGAGAAGCTGGAGTGGACGGATTTATCATCGAGACTATGTTCGACCTGCGGGAGGCCCTTTGCGCCCTTCGTGCGTGCAGGGATATTTTCTCGCTCCCTGTAATTGTCTCGATGGCGTTCACGACTGAGGCAAAAGGGGGAAGGACGATCATGGGTAACTCCGCGGAGGAATGCGCCAGAAGGATCACGGATAGTGGCGGAGATGTTGTCGGTGCTAACTGCGGAGATCTGGATCCCTTTCAGATGGGCGTAGTAGTATCCCTCCTTCAATCAGCAACATCACTGCCTATTTTGGCACA
Source organism: uncultured Syntrophobacterales bacterium (assembly GCA_964346945.1). Classification (GTDB taxonomy): domain Bacteria; phylum Desulfobacterota; class BSN033; order WVXP01. The sequence continues at coordinate 17,469 of CAYFXL010000014.1, read as the reverse complement.
GCCCAATGCGGGGAAGCCTCAACTGGTTGATAATGTGACAGTGTATGGAATGGACCCAACGCGTTTTGCTGCAGGCATTGTCAAATGCACACGGGCCGGTGCACGTCTAGTTGGCGGTTGTTGTGGAACCTCTCCCGCGCACATACGTGCCGTGGCTGGCGTGTTTGACGAAACGTGAGGTCATCGCTCGGAGCCTCCCTCTGCTGCTTATTTCAGGTACAACCCAATGGTTCAGGACCCTCTCGAACGAAGTACCAAAAGAGATTGACTTTATTTTTGGATCCGCTACTATCGGTTTGAAGCCCATGCCGGCCTGGAGCGAGAAATTAGGGGTATTGGCCGATGAGTGGGTATGAGGCCATGTCTTTCGGCATGACAAGACGAGGTTTTTTCTGGTGAGTACTTTCAACTCACCAGTTTGCAATTATCAGAATTTAAGAAAGCCAATATGATATTGGCTCGACACTCTGGGGAGGAGCATAGGATGACCAAGCTCAGCGTCAATCTCAATAAGGTTGCGTTGATAAGAAACACCCGGACAATCGGGATTCCAAGTGTCACCGATGCGGCGCGTACGTGTATCAGAGCCGGTGCACATGGCATCACCGTGCATCCACGGCCGGATGAGAGACACATCAAGCCCTCGGATGTTTATGAACTGGCAGAGATGCTGACCGTTGAGTTCAACATAGAGGGAAATCCATTTCCTCGCTTTATGGAGATGGTCCGCCAAGTGAAGCCCACACAGTGTACGCTGGTACCCGATTCCCCGGATGCCTTCACATCGGATCATGGGTGGGACCTCTCTGAGCATGGCAACCGTCTCAGGCCAATTATCCAGGAACTGAAAGATCTTGGAATCCGAGTCAGCCTGTTTATGGATCCCGATATAGATCAGATTCAACGGGCAAAAGAAGTTGGTACTGACCGCATTGAGTTATACACCGAACCCTATGCGACGGCTTTCCGTGAAGGTGATGTGGAGCCGGTGTTCCAGCAATATGCTCGGTCAGCAGAAAAGGCTCAAGAAATCGGCTTGGGTGTGAATGCCGGACATGATTTGAACCTGAAAAACCTTGGGAAGTTCTGCTCAATTCCTGGAATACTTGAGGTATCAATTGGCCACGCGCTTATTTCCGAAGCCTTGGAGATGGGCCTGTTTAATACGGTAAGAGAATACGTGAAAATCCTGTCTCAAACGTAATTTTGGCAGATTACCTCTGTTATCGGATACCTTTCCCATTTCCCTCTGTTCACGGTTCAATTGACCAGAGGAATCGCGCACGTTGTTCCTCGGGTGATCCAGGAAGGGGAGTACTCAAGAGACACGGGAGACTCAAGCAGTTCTAGAAACCAACAAACCAAACAAACCATCCAAGCAGACAAACGATCTAAACGATTTAAACCATGAAACGTGGCAGAGCCCACAGACCAAAAGAGGGTAGTGCGGTCATCCCTCTGGACCACATAGGTCTCGCTTCAGTGGTTTGGATCAAATTTCCGAAAAAGGCGTGATGGGAATCCTTGGCCTTGTGGATGAATATCTTGACACTCTTGACACAATCAACCCTATAAACTGAATGGACTCCCTTTGTGTGACAAGGATACAGGAGCCCGAGTTGGGCTGGAACGGATACCTGTCCACGGGGGTGAAAGTCATCGCCTTTGCAGGCGCCTGATGGATCATCTGATCATCATGTTCGGGATAGACAGGACCAATTGAGGGATGTACGTGATGAGCAACAGGACAGCGATCAGGGGAAGGAGGAAGACCCAGACGGATCGGGCCACTTTTTCGAAGGGTAGTTGTGTGATGGGTACCAACACGTACAAGACGGGTCCCACAGGTGGTGTCAGCAGTCCGATCATGAGGTTGAGGAGCATGACCACACCGAAATGAATCGGGTGGACCCCCAAAGCAGCCATAAGGGGATCCAGAATCGGAATGAGGAGGATCATCGCAGGTATGGGCGGGAGGAAGGTTCCGATGACGAGGAGGAAAATGTTGATGATGAATAGAATGAGGTACTTGTTTTGGGTAAAACCCAGTAAGAATGAAGCGGCAATTTGAGGAATCTGTTCGATGGCCATTATCCAGTTAAAGAGCGAGGCGGCTGCCAGTATGAACAGTGCGGGACCCGATACGGTTATGTTCTGTTTTAGCACCTCGATAAAGGTCTGCAGCGTCAGCTCCCTGTAGCAGAGGCCGAGAAAGATGGCATAAACGCAGGCGGCGCCGGCAGCCTCGGTGGGGGTGAACCATCCGGTCCAGATCCCGCCAATGATGATTACCGGCGTCATCAGGGGCAGAAAGCCCTCATATAAAACCCGAAGGAGTTCCCCGAAAGAGACCCTTTTTCCCCTTGGATAGCCCCGCCTCTTGGCGTAAAATGTTACAAGGACCATCAAGAAGAGCCCCATCATGAGTCCGGGGATAATGCCTCCCAGAAAAAGGCCCCCTACGGACACCGAAGCTACGGTACCGTAGATCACAGCCGGCACGCTGGGAGGAATGATGGGCCCGATGATGGATGAAGAGGCCGTCACGGCTACGCTGAAATCATCGTCATAACCCGCCTCTCTCATGGCCTTGATCTCGATGAGCCCTAACCCTGCCGCATCGGCCATGGCAGCCCCCGACATTCCGGAAAATATGATGCTGGCCACGATGTTGACGTGCCCAAGACCGCCGGCCAAATGGCCAACCAGCGCGTTGGCCACGCCGAATATCCTTCTGGTGATGCCGGTTAAATTCATCAGAGCTCCGGCAGATACGAAAAGGGGAATTGCCAGCAGGGTGAAGGAATCCGGCCCGCTGATGAACTTCTGCGCCACGATGTTGAGCGGGTATTCTCCTATAAGTAAGAGGTAGATCAACGAGGAGATGAACAGGGCGAAGGCAATCGGGATGCCTGAGATGAAGAGGAGGGCCAGAGATCCGAAGAGGACTAAAAGGAGCATGGTTTCCCTGCCGATTTGGACTGTCTGAGCAGACGAATGTCCTCCACGATGAGCCCGATGCTCCTGATGATGAGGAGTGTCATCCCAATGGGAAAGGAAATGTATACATAGAACATCGGAATTTCGAGGGCTGGGGACCGTCTCTGGTAAAGGTCTATCGAAAAGGCAAGGGCACTGGGGAGTATCCAGCTCATGCAAATGATGATGATGATATTCTGGAAGATTTCGGTGATCCTCTGGGCCCTCTCAGGGAGGAAATTCAGGAAGTATGACACTCTGATGTGGCCCCTGATTCTGCTCATGTAAGCTGCCGCGATGAAACAGAACCAGATGTAAAAATATCGAGCCGTCTCCTCGCCCCAGGCTATCGGATAACCCAAAAGGCGAGAGAAGAGCTGTGTGAGAACGGAAAAAGCCATCAGCACAATGCAGGCTTTGGCCACCCACCTTTCGAAACCCGTGAGAACTATCCGAAGGATCTTCTGCATCCAACCCTCCAGAAAGGGGAAGGGCAAGCCCGTGGCCGCCCTTCCCCCGTTTGATCCACTCTTTCTACTTGGCCGCCTCCAGAATCTCACCAAAGACGGAGCCGAAACGTTTCTCCAAATCCGGATAGATCTTCTGAACCGCCTTTCTGAAGGGCTTCCGGTCAACTTCGATGACCTGAAGCCCCTTTTTCTTCAGTTCAGTGAGGGCCGCCTTCTCCCTCCTGTGCATTTCCTCGATTTCCCATTCCGTGACATTTTTTATGGCCTCCATGACGATGGGCTTTGCATCATCAGGAACCTTGTTCTGCCACGACTTATCGTTGAAATTCCAGAGGCTGGGATGGACGCTGTGTCCGGTCAGTGAGTAGTATTTGGCAACTTCATGGTATTTCTGAAGCATGATAGTCACGGGTGTATTCTCCATCCCGTCGACCACACCCGTCTGAAGGGCCATATAAACCTCGGATAGGGAAACGGGAACCCCCGTGGGTCCCATGGCTTCCAGCGCCATTTTCAAGAAGGGGGTCGTCATGGAACGGATCTTCAGCCCTTTCAGGTCCTCAGGCTTGTAAATGGGCTTCTTTGTTGTAAGGATGTGGCGGCGCCCGTAGTACAAGATGTCGGGCATAATGCGGACACCGAGCTTCTGCCTACACTGCTCAAAGAGCTTCTGGCCAATGGGTCCCCGCATGATCTTCAGGAGCTGTTCGGGAGAATCTACGAGATAATAGACCTGGAGGGAGTTCATGGGGTCGAAATACCTTCCGAGTGCTGTGGGTCCCGCGGGCTGCAGATCGATGGTTCCCTTGATCATCTGATCCGTAATTTCCCTGCTCTTCCCGAGCTGTCCGGCCGGATAGTGCTTGAAAATAACCCGCCCGTTGGTCTTCTCCTTCACTTCCTTTGCGAGCCTTTCGGAAGCAAGGGAATAGGGGTGTTTGACGGGGAAGTTATGGCCGACACGAAGCGTTACCGGCTCGGCTGCTAACAGGAAACTGGAAGTGAGAAAAATGGCAGCCACGGCCAAAACGAAAAAGACTAGGAGTCGCTTCTCTTTCATGATCAATCCTCCTATTTTCACCTTTTTAGAGTCGTTCTGAAAGATTCCGACGATGAAGGGAGAGAGGTCACAACCTTAAATCATCGGGCCTTCGGACATCCAGGCAATTATTCACCTCCTTTCTCGGGATATGTATCCTCCTTGTGGAGTAGTTGTGCAGACGGAGGGGGGAAACCCACCATCTTAAACCACAAGCCCTTGGAATTGTCAAGCACTTTTCCCTTGACAATATGGGAAAATATGGTGTACCAAACCTCGAATGATGATCTTATCGAGGAGGATGGATCATGGCGCAGTTCGAGCTGCTTTTCTCGCCTATCAAGATCGGCAACATGGAGCTTGACGCACGGGTCATTATGTCGCCCATGCAGACCAACTATGCGGACGAAGAGGGGTATGTGACCGAGCAACTCATCGCCTATCATGTAGCCCGCGCAAAAGGAAGGGTGGCCTATAATATGACCGGGCAAACCACGGTGGCCCTCCAGGGGCGATATAACCGCAACATGCTCTGTCTCTATGACGATCGGTACATCCCGGGCTTCGCGAAGCTAGCGGATGCCATCCACGAGGCAGGAGGAAAGCTGGTCATCCAGCTCAACCACTGCGGACCCAAGGCAGACCCGAAGGCAACGGGAATGCCGCTGCTGGGTCCTTCCCCGATCCAGGAAGACCCCAAGAGCGCTATCCCCGTCGAAATTTCAGAGGAGGGGATATCCAAGACGATCCTCGATTTTGTCCAGGCTTCCCTAAGGGCCAAAAGGGCTGGAGCCGATGGGATAGAACTCCACATGGCTCACAGCTACCTGATGAGCTCCTTTCTGACGAGCCACATGAACAAAAGGGAGGATGCCTATGGGGGGGATATCCAGGGCAGAATGCGGTTTCCCCTCGAGGTTCTGACCCGTGTGAGGGAAGCGGTTGGAGAGGATTATCCAATCGTCTGTCGATTCTCCATGGGAGAGTTCAAGGATACGGGAATCCCCCTGGAGGAGGCCCTGATCTTGGCTAAGGCCCTGGAGGAGAGGGGAGCCGATGCCTTGCACGTCTCGGTCTATAAGGATGCCACCGCGCCTTATTACATGCCGCAGGGGCACCTCATTCACCTTGCAACCGCGGTTAAGGAGGTCGTCAATATCCCGGTCATCGGCGTGGGCCGGATCGTGGACCCGGAATATGCCGAGCAGGTTCTCAGGGAGGGAAAGGTCGATGTGATTGCCCTGGGGCGGCAACTCATGGCCGACCCGGAGTTTCCCACCAAAGTCAAGGAAGGAAGGCTCCAAGATATTATCCCATGCATCGGGTGTAATTCCGGCTGTATCGGGCGACACATCACCTATTTCTCGAGTTGCATCTCCAACCCCCGGACGGGCTACGAGGCGGCCACTGAAGTGAAGGTCGCCGAAAAGGAGAAAAAGGTTGCCGTTATAGGGGGAGGGCCTGCGGGCATCCAGACGGCCTTGACCGCCTCGGCGAGGGGTCATGAAGTGGTCCTCTACGAGAAAGGACCTCACCTCGGCGGGAATTTCTCCGTGGCTTCCCTGCCTGATGGCAAGGAGGACCTCAAGAGGCTCTTGACGTATTGGGAGAATGCTTTGAAGAAAAGCAGTGTTAAGGTTCTCCTGAATGCGGAAGCCTCTGCCGAGAGGATTGGAGGGGAAAACCCGGAGGTAGTGGTTGTAGCAACCGGGGCCTTTCCCTTCCACCCCGACATACCCGGAATCGACGATGAAAGGGTCATCCAGGCCGTGGACGTCTTGTCGAAAGGCCTGAAGACCGGCCAGAGGGTTCTGGTGGCTGGGGGAGGAGAGGTCGGTCTGGAGGTGGCCGATCACCTTGCTCGCCAGGGGAAAGAGGTCATCGTCATAGAGATGCTGGGGGAGGTCGGCTCCGATGTACCGAAAAACACCAAGCCCGTTCTTCTTGAGCGGCTCGGTGAAGGTGGGGTGGACCTGAGAACCAACACCACCTTGAGGAGGATAGAGGAAGGATCAGTTTTCGTGGAAAAGAACGGCCAAGAAGGGACCATCGAAGGCATCGACAATGTCATACTGGCCCTGGGGTTCACGTCCGATCAGGAGATCGTACGAGATCTTCAACCAATCTTCAAGGAGGTCCACGTTATCGGGGATGCCCGAGAAGTAAGGCAGGCCGTCTCCGCCGTGAGGGAGGGTTTTGAGCTGGCCTGCACCTTATAATGGTTGATGTTGAGGAGCTCCCTTTTACCCTCACTCCCGGGATTTTTTGACCCGCGCTGAGTCTCGTTTCAGGCCTTTCCAGATATCGTTTTCCGGGCTCAAGGAAATGGAAGCGATGAGCTTTCGCGTGGCCAAGCGGGGCGCCCAAGGAATCCAGAAGGTTCGCCCAAAAAATCTACCTTCAGCGCGAACCATGATAAGAAATGCTCGTGCCGTATCATCCCGACAAAGATGAAGATACACCCAAGGGCCGGGAGGATGTTCCATGAGAGCGTATCCAATGGAAGGGATATTTGATTACATCCGATCAAACGAAGAACGCTTTATCGACGAACTCGCTTCGCTGGTGAGACAGCCCAGCAACAGCACAACGGGAGAAGGGGTCGAGGATTGCGCATCGGTGCTCAAGGAATTGATGGAGAAGTCCGGGATAAAGACCAGGATTCTGTCTACCGGTGGATCCCCTGTGGTTTATGGTGAAACCCAGGGTCCCGAAAAAGGACTCACCGTCCTGATCTACGGCCATTATGACGTGAAACCACCTGAGCCTCTGGATGCATGGATCTCTCCCCCTTTTACACCTGAAATACGTAATGGCCGAATGTACGGGCGGGGAGCGGGGGACGACAAGGGTCAGCTATATGCCCATGTGAAGGCAGTTGAATCAATCCTTGCCGTGGGAGGAAGACTCCCGGTGAATGTGAAGTTCCTGTTCGAGGGCGAGGAGGAGATTGCCAGCCCGAACTTGAAACCCTTCGTATCAAGGAACAGGGAGTTGCTGCGAGCGGACCTCATGTACTCATCTGACGGAACTATGCCCTTCGGCGAAAAGCCTGGCATCAACTTCGGAGTGAGGGGAATCCTCAAAATTGAGGTTTCCTCTCGAGGCCCATCCCGCGATGTGCACTCCGGTGGCTACGGCGGGTTGGTACCAAACCCCGTGTGGTCCCTCATCCATCTGTTGGAAACCATGAAAGGCGAGGACGGGCGCGTTCTGATCGAGGGGTTTTACGACGATATCATTCCCGCCACCCATTCCGAGCGTGAGGCACTGGGACGGATCGGTTTTAATGAGGAAGCCTTTCGCCAGGAGCTCGATTTGCAAGCGCTCGACAAGAGCCCTGGAGACCATCCCCTTGAAAGGCTCATGTTCTGGCCCACCCTAAACATTCAGGGTTTCTTCGCCGGAACGAGGGAGGCGGAAGGGATCAACATCATCCCCGCCCGGGCCAGGACGATCATCGACATGCGGCTCGTTCCAAACCAAAGACCCGAGCATATCCTGGAGAAAGTAAAGGATCATTGCATGAAGCAGGCACACCTGGGGGATTTCGACATCATTGTAAAAACCCAAGTACCGCCCTTCCGTTCGTCTTTGGATCATCCGTATACGCCAGCGGTCATCGATGCCGTCAAGCAAGGATTTGGTGAAGACCCCCTCCTGGTTCCATCCATGGGCGGGAGTGATCCCACCTACATTTTTGGGAATGTCCTGGGATTGCCCTGCTTCAAGGTCCCCTATGCGCAATCCCACGAGAGCAACTTCCATGCTCCCAATGAGAACCTGCTGCTCGATGTTTACGTCAAAGCCATAAAAACCACAGCTGCCCTGCTGGTTTCCCTTGCCAAAGGTGCGAATACCCACTGAGGGGCCGAAAATGCACTCAACTGAAGGAATGAAGCCAAAGGTCGTCCTGGTGACCGGAAGGTATCGGAAAGCCATCGATACCCTCGAGGAGAATGACTGCGAGGTCGTCATCCTGCCGGATGGGTTTGACAAGACAGCCTTGTTGAAGGAATTGTGCGATGCGGATGGCCTCATATACGGCCTTGAGCCCTTGACGAAAGAGGTGTTCGAGGGATCTCCAAAGCTGAAAGGTGTGGCCCTTTTCGCATCGGGTTATGACAACGTGGATGTGGATGCAGCCTCCAGATATGGAGTTTATGTTGCAAATGCGCCCGGTGCGAATACCGATGCCGTGGCCGAGTTCACATTTGGTCTTATTCTATCTCTGGTCCGTCACATCCATGATGCCTGTATAACCGTTCGGGAAGGGGGCTGGCGGAAGGACGAATTTGTCGGGATCCAGCTCAAGGGCAAGGTCCTCGGAATCATCGGATTTGGCCGCATCGGTCAAAGGGTGGGCCGACTTGGAAGGGGTTTTGGAATGGAAGTCTGGGCATACGACCCTTTTATCCCTAATGAGATCTTTGAGGGGGAAGGAGTATCGAAGGGAGATCTGGATGAGGTCCTTTCGAAATCGGATATCCTCACGTTACATGCCCGCCTTACCGAGAGCTCGAGGCACATGATCGGAGAAGAAGAACTTGCAAGAATGAAATCGAGCGCGTATCTCATCAATACGGGTCGGGGCGACCTTGTGGTTGAGGCGGCAATTCTCGATGCCCTGGATCATGGAAGGTTGGCAGGAGCAGCCCTTGATGTCTTCAGCCAGGAACCCCTTAAAGATCGCAGGATCTTGGAGCATCCCCTTATTCTCCCCACACCCCATATTTCCGGCTGGAACGATGTTTCCAGGTACAACATCGGAAAAACGGCGGCGGAACAGGTGCTCATGGCTATTGCGGGAAAGCGACCCATCAATGCCGTAAATGACCCCCGAGAACCGAGAAATAAACAAACGTCTCGGGGGGTTCTGCCCAAAACAAAAAATTCCTTGAGCGACGAGGAGAACGGTTTCTGTCAATAGATCCTGGCTAAGAGTCAGAGGAGTCCGCCTCTTGAGCGTGGTTGGAGCCCGAGAGGCGAGTCTTGGTAACGAAAGAGCGCCTGGGCGCTATTTGCAGTAAAACGGACCGTAGAATGCTCTAAAATTCTATCCAGTGAACGGGAGGAAATGTAGTCAAGAGACTCCGAAGCACTGAAGCGAAGGGACCACTTTTTTCTCCAAAACCCAATAAACCGAATAAACCAGATAAACGAGACAAACTAACTAAACTTCCTCAGCGATCTGAACGAAATAAACCAAGTGAACCAGACAAACCGGACACCCCCAGGAAACTCAAGTCACTCTTGCAATCCCCCCTTTATCCCCCACCGACAAGGGGTAAGATGGTGAGATCGCTCTCCTCATTTATTACGGTTTTCGCTATCTTACGCGGAAGAACTGTCCGTCGGTTGAGCATGACCACGATGCCCCCGTGAAGTCGACCCTCTCGGTCGACGATTGCCTTGCGAAAAGCATCGCCAAACCTCTCCGTCAACATACCGATGAGATCCGCCACTGTCGAACGTGCAGCAACCTCGACCTCAAGTTCAGATTCCGAGACAAGAGACGAGAGGAAGCCGGAAAGCTTGACTCGAACCGTTACCAACGGTCGAGCCTTTCCCTCCGGGATGTTTTGGGGGTCCATCAGTCTATCAGACATTTGTGTTTTTCCAGGTCATCCACTAACCAATCCAATCCAAGTTCGTAGAGCTTCCAGCGCTTTGGCCAGGCGGTCTGGCGATCCCAGCCAAGCATGTCATAGACCATTTTTCGCGTCTCTAAGAACTGTTGGCGGTCTATGGATTTTCCCTCGAGGGCCCCGCCCTCGAGAGGTTCGAAGAAACGATCGGGCAACATGTCCTCATCAGCCCTAAAGCCCTCCCGAGCATTGAACGCTCTCGCCATGTTGAGAGCGCGCTCGGTGGCCTTGAGTACCTCCCAGTGGGTTATATTCCATCCCGTGACGGTCTTTACGTGATCCGCTATCTGGTCGGAACTGTAAGGCATGAAAACGCACACACAGGCGCTGTTGCTTATGGACCTAACAAGCATCATATAGACCCACAGTCGAGCCTTAGCCGGACTGAGTTCAAGGGCGTCCACGGGATCCAAAATGCCCATCTTCTGTGCCGCCGCGAATGTGGGGGCTTCTTCACTGGCGAAGAGGTGGTCATGCATATTGGCGACGTGCTCAGCGCCTGTGGGGGAAAGCGCATACCCCAGGCCCAAGCCAGTTTTCCAGCGAGGTTCGTGGAGGGGAGCAGGTTGGCCTTTGACATGGTGGAAACAAGAAGCTGCTTCCTTGCCGAGTTTTTCCTCAAGGGCCTTGGGTCCCTCGGCTAGAATGTCTCCCAGGCCATCGCGATTAACAATCTGGTTTAGGAGACCGAGCATGCCCTCGGCCGAACCAAAGCGCAGGTCAAGGTCCTTGATCAAATCTTGAGACAACAGGCCTTTCTCCGCACATTCCATGGCACCCGAGATCATCATGCCCGTTGATATGGTGTCGAGCGTATTCTCGTCGCAAATCTCGTTTGCCTTCGCCACGGCCTTAATATCGCTTATTCCACAATTGGACCCGAAACTGCTGAGCGTTTCATATTCAGGCCCGCCGTACCTGCGGCTGACGTTCAGGCCTTTTTCGTTAACCTCTACCACTCGCTTGCAGTGTACCGGGCAGGTGGGGCAACTCTTTCGATCAACGAGGATGGTATCCGTCATATGTCGGCCAGATAGGGTTTCATAACCCTCAAAACTGCCCTCACGGAAATTATGGGTTGGCAAGCCCCCAGCGGCATTGAGGACGGGAAGAACACGAGCGGTTCCCATGTCCGTCATGGTACCCAGGGACGCCTCATAATTGTTCCGCAGCCATCGGGCAATTGCTGTTATACCCTGTTTATCAGCCACTTTCGGTCGTGCTTTGCCGTTGACGGCTATGGCTTTCAACTTCTTGGCACCCATGACCGCCCCCATTCCCGCACGACCAATGAAATCGTGCACGCCAAGGGCAATACAGGCATACCTGATCAAGCGCTCTCCGCCAGGTCCAATCATGGCTGCGGTTGCCCGCCTGTCCCCTACTTCATCGCGAATCGCCTCCTGGGCTTCGTACGCCGCCAGACCCCATATCTTTGATGCATCTCGGAGCTCAACCTTGTCATTATTGATCCACAGATACACCGGTTTTTGGGATTGGCCGGTAACCACCAGGCCGTCGTAGCCAGCCCGGCGCAGTTTCACCCCCCAGTCTCCACCACCTTCGCCTTCACCATAGCCTCCGGTAAGGGGGGATTTGGCTCCCGCGCTATTGCGTGCAGTACCTGGAATTGCCGTTCCGGTTAACACGCTGGCGGCGAAGACCAAGACGTTATCAGGGCCGAGGGGGTTACAACCGGGAGGTACCTCTTTCAACAGATAGTGGGCAACGATGCCCCGCCCGCCCAAATACCTGCGGTAAAACTTCTCATCGTGTTCATCTACACTTATCTTGCCACTCGTCAAATCAACTCTGAGTATCCGTCCCCAAAAACCGTTGGCCATGGGTCACCTCCTATAAAAGCGCATTGAAGATTTTTATCATATTCCGCCCTCTTATCCTCCAGCCAAAGGCATCATGACAACGATCCGGTCCTCGGGCTCGATTTTGTCACGAGCCGTGAGGACGTGGTCTCCCCGGATCAGGATAAACTGATAAAAGGTTTCTTCGGGGGTGGCGCGGAGGTATGGGCGTAATCGGGAGTGGGTTGCCACAATACGTTTTACCAGCTCACCGACGCTGACCGGCTCCTGGAGCTCAAGTTCTTCCCAGGTCTTTCCATCACCAAATGGTGGGTGTAATCGTATCCACATTCCCTTTCGGAGGCGTTAAGGGATCTCGAGCCTGTCCAGGGTTTGGGGCAGAGGAATGCCGTCCTCGGACCAACCCCGAACGGCGTAGTACTCATCCAACATCTGTTCAAGGGGGGGCAGGTTCGGCGTGTAGCCCTCAGCTGTTTTGGCCACCGTAAGTAATCGCTTGGGCAAGGTGTCGTCCTTTCGCCTTATCCCCCGATCGACGTTCATCATCCGTTTCACGTTGAACGAGCGTTCGCCATGCGTAATCAGATCTTCAATCGTGTCGGTTCTCCCGGTGACGTGGTGAAAGGCCTCGGCAACCGGGCCGATGGTCCACCCACCGTTCTGGGCGAACTTGCAGCTCTTTATGGAATCGAGGACATTCATGATGTTCTGCGTCAGGGCTGCCAGAGCCCCCTTGCCCTCCACCACAAAACGTCCCGGCGGTTCGTGGTTGATCTCAGGGACCGTGAGCCTGTGTTCGTAAAGATGAGTTTGCCCCGAGGTATGGTGTGCGCCACGATTGGAGGTAGCGTAAGAACAGGCCAGACCGTTGAAGGCTCGAGGGTCGTGCGCTGGAACGGCCAGACCTTTGACTTGCATGGTGAGGTCCTCTGCGCCGCTGCCGATAAGACTGGCGGCACGGGTCAGCCCTTGGTTGAGGAGTCCTCCGATATGGGTGCCTTCACCGATCATCCTGACAGTTTCCACCATGGCCTCGACACTGCCCCAGTTCAGGGGAACACCGCCGGTGTCGGATGAAGTTATCAGGCCCTTCTCATAGGCTTCCATGGCGAAGGCTATCAAGCTGCCGGTTTCGATGGTATCGATTCCGTACCGATTGCACAGCTCGTTGGCTAGGCAAAGTGCCTCCAGATGGTCAACCAAGCAGTTGGCACCGAGCATATTGATGGTCTCGTATTCCGGACCGGCTCCGACCACGGTCTTGTATGGTCCATCCTTCACCTGGATCGTGTTCCCGCACCCGATAACACAACCCCCGCAAAAATAGGGCTTGATGATCACCTTTTCAGCGAAGGCAGGCCCGGAGATCTTTTCGGCGCTCTCTTGCCACCTGTGGGGGTATTTGAAGTTCTGGATCGGCATGCTTCCGATCTGCTCGCTGGCCTGAACCCTCCGGGCAGTCCCATACGTGCGCATGTCCTTGAGCCGGTCTGCACAGACAGGTGCGTGGGCGCGGACGAGTTTCTTCAGAGCCTGTGCGTCTGCCACGGGTACCTTCCCCGTCCCACGGACGACCACCGCTTTCAGGTTCTTGTCGGCCATAACCGCACCCAATCCACATCGGCCAGCGGCTCGGGCATGAGGGCCCTCGTGCATAACGCTGGCGATGAGAGCGCCGCGCTCGGCTGCGGTGCCGATACAAGCTGTTGTTGCCTTGGAATCCGTCTCCTCCTTGAGAAACGAGTCCGCCTCAAAGACGTCCAATCCCCAGGCTCGGTCTGCAGGCCGAATTTCGGCCTGACGTTCATGGACCCAGAGGTAGACTGGGTGGGAAGCTTTTCCGGTGAATATGATGCCGTCGAAACCGGTCTTCTTGAGCTGGTCTCCCCAGGCGCCGCCGACGTCGGACTCACCGAAGATTCCCGTGAGGGGCGACAGCGATACAACTTGATGCCGTCCCGAGGTAATGGACGGCGTCCCGCCAAGGGGGCCGGTCATGAAGATGGTGGGATTATCGGGGTCGGTCGGTTTGGTTGATGGCCCTATCTCTTCGTACAGATAACGAGTTGCCAATCCGGTTCCCCCGATGTACTTTTGAGCCCAGTCCTCGTTTAACGGCTCCTCGTGGACTTTCTGGATCGTAAGGTCAACCCTGAGAATCTTTCCCATATATCCATTGGTCATAGCAGTTTCCTCCCCTCCCAGGTAAGGGTGGGTTGCGAATGGGGGTGAAGTGCTTACATTTTACCCTTTCGCCAGGAGCAACGACAACCCCCGGGGGGAACAGGTCGCTCGTTTCTACCCTGATCGAAACCTATTTGTCCAGACCGATTTTATGGTTCAGCTCTTCGGAACACGCCGCGTCCAGGCGCCGGCCTCGCAGTTCGGGGCTGTCCATGGCATAACGGAGGGCCCGGAAGAGCATCGAAACCAGAACCCCTTTGAAGTTAGACACGAAGGGACTTATCCACTCCCAACGGATTTCACGATCGGGAGTAACCTCAAAGACCCGCCCGCTTCGCCCCTTACATGTCAGGTTATTGCGGTTTGGCAGGCGTTCGCAACCGCCGATGTGCCCGCTGAACAAACTGAACACCACCTTGGGATTGTACTGCCAAACGCTCTTATTTGTCCTCATTTCGATATCAACGACACGGGGGTGCTGAGTGACGGGATGGTGGGTTCCGTTATCAAATATGAGCACATTCCCCTCTGGGGTCATGGTAGCGTCCTGCTAGTGGCTGACGACGTCTCGGCCCCATTTCCACAGGACGGTTCCTTCGGGCCATTCGATAAGCACCAATAAAATGATTTCCCGGAAACTGAGGAGAAAGTGCCACCAGGCGTGGCCGGGACGGAGTTGCAATGTGTCCATTCAAAGGGAAACTCCAAGGGACACATGAAATCGGTCTCTACATCGCAGTGCTCCCACGTATGCCATGAATTCACCACCTTATTTCATGAAGGCCCTCGCCTCTAATCCATTCCTCTTGCGAACACCAGAACCCCATGAAAACGACAAACTCATACCATAAGCCAACCAGGGTGTCAAAAGAATAACCCTCATATGATTCTTGAGATCGTTCCTTTCCCTTTCTTGCGCTAAAGTTCATCCGGAAAACCAGAAGGGTGAGGAGGGAACACCAATCGGAGACGAATAGGAGCGAATTTTAAAGTTAGATTTATGTTTAAATAAAGGTTTCAATTATCTGAAATCTAAAAAGAAATCGGAAAAAATGATAACGCGGTTCGGCTGCCCCTGAGGGAAATCTATCAAAAGGGGAGGGTACCCCTCGAAGGTGAACAGGCTTCGTCGTGCGTCTTCGGCCGAGGACAGCCCGAGTGGCTCAGCCGAGCGGAAAGCGAAGGCCAGCCTTTTGGAGGTATGCGTGGGTTGGAGAGGTATGTACTTCATCTCTCAGGAGTTCTTGTGGCGTTCGAGGAACATCTGGCATCAATTCAAGAATGTCTCATATGCGGTTTGTCATCAATTGAAACGGAGTTGGCAACGATGAGTGGCTGCATATTTCATCTTGGCCGCCGAGGCATGGTTTCGGTTATTAATGACCGCTATTGATTTTTGTCCTTCAGTAGGCAGTTGAGCGGGCATTCTCCGCGCACTCTGATTGCACCTCAAAGGGAGTCCAGCGTATCCGACCAGTTGTCCCTGTTCAATCACCCAAAATTCTTGTATGCTTATGAGGTTATGGAGAAATTTCTCTGTCTTAGAGAAGTGAATAGGGACTGTCTAAGGCCGTGAGGTTTTTTTGAGCCGTTCCTTCAGCATTTTCCTGTTCATCACACTATTGGGAGGAGTTGTTGTTTCCTCGTGCGCAATTTCTCCGGGTTCAAGGGGTGGAAATACTTCAAAGAACGCGGTCTCTGGAGTTCCCAGTGATCCACTGGATTGCATAATTCCTGAAGTCGCTCCGCTCCATACCTATAGGATTGTCAATGTTTATCCTCATGACCGGAATGCTTTTACACAAGGGTTGGTTTTTGAAGATGGAATCCTGTACGAGGGAACAGGGCTTCGTGGACAATCCACGGTGCGCAAAGTGGAATTGGAAACTGGGGATATTTTACGAATCGTCGCGCTGCCAGCTCAGTTCTTCGGTGAGGGAGTGACTATTTATGGGAAGAAGCTTATTCAATTGACGTGGCAATCGAATATCGGCCTTGTCTACGATAAGGAAAGCTTTGCTCTCCTCCAAAAGTTCCATTATCCAACAGAGGGGTGGGGCATTACCCATGATGGAAGGCGTTTAATTATAAGTGATGGCACGTCAACATTGCATTTTTTAGATCTTGAAACCTTCGAGAAAACCGGTGAGATTGAAGTTTATGACAGAAATGGTCTGGTGACCAATCTCAATGAATTGGAATACGTGAAGGGGGAAATCTATGCGAATGTCTGGAAGACGGACCGGATCGCAAGAATTTCCCCTCTGACAGGTCAGGTGGTTGGATGGATAGAGCTTCAAAACCTTTTAAGTCCGGAAGACCTTACCTATCGGGTTGATGCCCTCAATGGGATTGCATACGACCCAAAGAATGATCGGTTGTTTGTTACCGGAAAATTGTGGCCTAAAATTATTGAGATTGAACTGATTTTTCCAGACAATTGAAGTCCCGCTTCAAGAAGTTTTTAGCGGTCAACTGAGGGTAATCGCCATTGAAAGCTTCCAAACCTCTATTCCCATCTTAGGGGGTAGGCGATCGTAAAACGACTTAAACATTTCTGCTATGCATAATCCCACGGATTTCTCAGGGCTGTTGATTTGCGAAAGAAATCTTGGATAACGGGGAGTGAGGCTGAATCGTTGATTGATCTACTGTGTACAAATATTAATAAAATGCATCAAGAGAAGAATTCGAGGCTAATTCGTCTATTCTCGACGCCGGCGTTCGTCCTCTTCTTGCAGGGTCTTGCAATCAATGCACAAGGTTGCGACAGGGCGAGCAATCAATCTTTGTTCCGAGATCTCCTCGCCGCACTCTTCGCAGATTCCGTACGTGCCCATCTCTATCCGGTCTAAGGCCTCCTGGATCTTCATATTCAGCTTTCGCTCCCGGTCTCGCATGCGAAGGAGGAAGCCTTGGTCACTTTCCACAGCCGCCTGGTCCGGGAGATCGCCTAAACTCTTTTCTGAAAGGGTCATATCATTGAGGGTCCTGGCTGCTTCATGCAACAGTGCGTCCAATCTTTCGGTCAGGAGTTTTCGAAAATATTGGAGCTTTTCACTATCCATACCATACTCACTCATAACGGGCCGTCCTGCTTGAAGAAACGAAAATTATCATATTATTGTAATGGAGTCAATCACGAGTTTTCTGATTTTTTGCATCCACTACGGTTGCAGCCTATACCCATCATCCTATAGACTACCGATGGAAATATGGCATAGCGGGTATCGGGTCTGAATGTTGAATTCGATTCGTATTTAACAAAAAGGGCAGAGCGGCCGCTGACCCTTCCTGTAATGTTTTTCGATAGAAGATTGATTGCT
>CAYFXL010000013.1:0-32412 GCA_964346945.1 uncultured Syntrophobacterales bacterium | reverse complement strand
CCTTTTACGAAAGGGAGTTGGGTTGGACCGCTTCCGATAGCTATGCCGAAGTGGTTCTGGCGTACATGGACGAATATCCCGATGACCTGAAAGACGAGGTCTCCGCCAAAATAACGGAGATCCTCGGCGAACAGGTGCAGAACAACCCCTTTGCCCAGCGCCACGGGGAGAAGGTCACGGCGGAAATGGCCATGAATTCCCGTTATGTGGTCTATCCCTTCAAGCTTCTCGAGACCTGTGTCTATACTGAGGGCGCTGGCGCCGTCATGTTCGCAGCGGGTGATAAGGCAAAGGCGATCTGCAAGAACGCGGGCAACCCCCTTATCTGGGTAACGGGAGTTGGCGCCGCTAATGAGCATAACGTAGCTGGGAGGGATGAACGCCATAAAATCATGCATCGGATCCTGTCGGATCACCTGGCTGCCAAGGCCGCGTATGAGATGGCTGGCGTTACCGATCCGCTGAAGCAGATCCAGGTCGTCGAGCTGCACGACGCCTTCATCAAACAGCTTCAGATAACCATGGCGGAAATGGGATTCGTTCCCCTCGGAAGGGCAGATGACCTCATCAATGAGGGCCTCATGGTCCCCGATGGTCCCATAATGGTCAACCCGAGCGGCGGACTTACCTATGGAGGCCATTTTGTCGGAGGCTCTAATATGTTCTCCTGTTGGAGCGCTCGCCGTGAATTGATCAATAAGGGCCTGGAACGAGGCCTGGTCCACGGAACAGGATCTACCATTGCCCAGTATGGAGCAGTAATGATCATCGAAAGGAGGTCTTGAGATGACGGAGAAAGTCATCCCCGTACACATGATACCCGATGTGGAATCGGAGATCATTGGAGTAGATGGAGAGAGCTATCTTCAGTCCAACGAAGCGATGTTCACCTTCTATAAACGGACGAAAGGGGAGTTCTCCCCCTATTTTCTGAGCCTGAAGGAGAGAAAGGTGATCCTGGGAGCTCAATGTCCCACGTGCAAACTGGTCAGGGTTCCACCCTTCCTGCTCTTTTGTCCGGAGTGCGACTTCCACCCCATCGAGCTCGTGGAGATGCCCGAGACTGGCATAATGAACTCAACTCCCCCCATTACCTATTTCGGCCACTCCCTGTTTCAACATCAGGTCCCATTCGGCCGGGGCCGAGTCATGCTCGATGGGGCCGATACGGCTCTCCCCATCCACGTCTATACGACCACGGGGATCCTCACACCGAGGGTCTTTAGAAAGGGAACACGGGTCAAGGTCATCTTCAGGGATAAGAGAATCGGGAAGCCAACCGACATCTTTGCCGTCCCAATGGAGGAAATTCCCGAGAGGAAGAGAGGGATTCGAGGGCTTCAGGAGAGCGATCTCGACTGGGAAAGCCCTGCTGAACCAGGGCTTCCACCTTCGACCGATGATGCTCAGAAGGCCTATGAGTCGGTTCTGACGCAGATGAAAGAGATGACTTCAATGGTGGCCGGCAGTGAGAGGGCCCGAAAGAACCTGGCGGGATGGAAGAGAAGGATACAGGTGAAGACATCGGGAGGTTCAGTGGGCTTAGTCATCGACGACGGAAAGCTTGATGTTCAAGCAGGGGAAATCGATGCCCCTGACTTCGTTATAGTCGCACGAGATCCGGCAATCTTTTCAGATTGGATGAATTTCAAGGATTCCTTGACCAATGCGATTATTGGTGACCGGCTGTGGATAAGCCTGAACAGGGAATTTATCACGGTTTTTAAACTTGATCGGCTCCCCAGGTCTATCAAGCGAACGAGAGAATAAAAACTGAGGGACGCCATTTACGTCTGATGATTCCCGTTTCTATACCCTGAGACCGTTATACCTGGAAATAGAGGTTTCTTGAATGAGTTGAGTGAAATCAGACACTGAGAAAAAAACCCCATATACAGTTCAGGAATTGCTGCACATCCCCTTCCCCGACGATCTGGCTTCTATAAAGGCCTCGAACGCACCTCCGGAGGGATTCTCACGGGTGAACCCCTTGAACTACCTCACATACATGCCCGAGCCAAGATGGAGAACCTTTTATGTGAAACGGTACCTTGAATTTCCCTCGGTTTTTGAGGAAAATAAAGGGACATATAAAATCAACTCATTGCATCCCATTTGTCCCGCCTCAGGCTCGAAGGAAAAGGTATCTGGTTCGGACCATACCGAAAATGAAACGGGGATCTATCATTTAGCCAGCAGCCCGGAAATGCCCCAGATTGAGTTGGAGCTCCTCAATGAGCAGGTATAAAAAGATATCCCTCTGGATATTGGGAGGTACAGGAACGCTTTTGGTTCTCCTGGTGGTCTTCATTCTTCTCTTACCCACGCTAATCAACCTTGAACCGATGAGGGAGAAGGTCCTGGCAACCGTTTCTCAGAAAGTGGGAGGCGAAGTGAAATTTCAGAGGCTTGATCTCTCATTCTTTCCCCGTCCTCGTGTCGTGATTCACCATGGGAACCTATCCATCCCCGGAAAGGTTACCGGAACGTTGGAGTCCCTCACACTGCATCCTGAGATTTTGCCTCTCTTCAGGGGCAGGGTGCGGGTCGCCATGCTCCATGTTGAAGCTCCTGACTTCGAAATGAACATCTCAGACAGGCCGGTGAAGAACAAAGTGGGATTGAAGGACGTCTCTTATTCAACCATTGAGGATAGAGTGGGTTCCGCCTTAGCCCTTATAGCTTCGAAAGCCCCGGGTAGGGTTGTCCTGGTGAAAAAAGGCAGACTGAGCCTCTCTGAGCAGACGAAATCCGTTTTTTGGTTCCAGGATATTGATGGACGTATTGAGTTCACGCCAAACAGACTCAAGATTGACGTCACCTGTAAATCCAGCCTTTGGAAAAGCATCTCCCTGAAGGGGTGGTTAAACGCGAAGAATTTCAAGGGTAATGGACGTATTGATCTGACCCACTTCCAACCCCAAGCCCTCGCAGGTTACCTTTTTCCCTTTGCGCCTCAATATGTTTCAGATTCGATGATGAATCTGAACCTTAGTTTTAAGGCTAATGGGCCCAAGGTCTTGCAGGCGGAGGTGGCGGGTTCTATTCCCTACATGAATGTGTTCCAGGCAAACAAGAAATTGGTCATAAAGGCCAAAAGCCTGAGGGGAGCTCTGCATATGGATGGGGATAGAACGACGGTTTCTCTTGCCGAACTCAATCTCGATTACCCTCAGCTCACAATGTCTGGGAAACTTCTCATAGATCAGGCTTCTCCGTTGGTCAGTTTGGAATTGAATGGCGGAGACGTGGATGTGTATTCCACGCGGGAAGTTGCCCGCGCTCTGATGGGAAAGTTCCAAATTACTCAAAAGATATTTGACATCGTGAAAGGGGGCAAAGTACCCCTGATCACGCTTAATGCTCGAGGAAGTTCGGTGGCTGATTTGAGAAAAAAGGAGAACATTCTCATCAAGGGAAACATAGTTGAGGGAAACATCTTCGTCCCAAGAGCTCATCTGTACTTCGAAGATGTCAGTGGGGATGTGGTTATTTCAAAGGGGACCCTGGAAGGGAGAAATCTCGAGGCGCGGTGGGGGAACGCCCACGGGAGAGAAGGGATATTGAGATTGGGCCTAAAAGGCAAGAACGCTCCTCTCCATCTGGAAACAATGATGGAGGTTGATCTCTCTCAAGTTCCACCTCTGCTTGGACGCCTGATAAGGAATGAGACCTTTGTAAAAGAAATCGTTCGCACCTATGAGATTAAGGGCAAGGCTCTGGGAAGGTTGGTCCTTGGGGAAAGCACAGAATCTATCAAAATGAGGATTGATGTTTCGGAACTTAATCTGTTCGCCCACTACCAACGAATTCGATATCTTCTGGAGATTCAAAGAGGGCAGCTTTCCTATGACTATAATGGGCGCAAAATCGGCGTAAAGAACCTGAGCGGCAAGTTGGGAAAATCCTCTTTTTCTGAGCTTATTGCTCGATTGAGCTTCGAGAAAGCGCCTTACCTTGAAATCCTATCCGGGAAGTCCGTAGTCTTCCTGGGCGAAGTCTATCAATGGCTTTCATCCTTCGAAGGGTTGAATGGAGCGCTCCAAGCCTTAAAGTCCGTGCGAGGTACCGTTGCACTATCTGCCCTGAATTTGAAAGGTCCACTCCTCAGCCCCAAAAAATGGCATTTCCGAATGGCAGGCGAACTGGAGAACCTTGCCCTTGATTCGACGCTCTTCCCGAGTCCGATAGCAGTGACCAAGGGAATATTCGAAGCAATTCCGGAAAAACTTTCCCTCACGGATTCTCAAACAATTGTCTTGGATGCCTCATTACGGGTGTCGGGTATTCTCGGTGGGTATCTGGAGGGCCTTCACAAAGTGGATTTGGCCCTTCAAGGAAATATGGGGCCGGAAACTACCCAATGGGTTTCAGACGTTATCCGCTTGCCGCCCGACCTGAAAGTTAGAACTCCCTTGTCTATTTCAAAGGCTCATCTGATCTGGGATAAGAATGCCAAAACCCTTTTTTCAGGGAATTTGGCCCTGAAAGATGGTCCCGAAGTTTTCATCGATATTGCTCAGAATCCCGAACAACTGACGATCAACAATTTGCTCATCCGGGATGAAGAATCCCGTGCTTCCCTTACTTTCAATTTCAAAAAGAGGGAGTTCGATCTCAACTTCAGCGGAAACTTGAACAAGAGGACTATGGATCGACTCCTGGCAGAGAATCAATTTCTTGCGGGATGGATAAGGGGAGATTTTCAAGCCCACATTCTCATAGATCAACCCATGAGATCTACGGCTCAGGGAAAGCTTCAGGGGGCACATCTTGGATCCTTGGGCAAATTCAAGGTACCCGTGAGAATTGAGAGCGTTTCGTTGAGCGCCGCCACCAATAGGCTCACGGTGGAATCGGCCATATGCACGTGGAAAAACAGCCGCCTTACCTTTGAAGGAAATGTGGACTTTTCAGAGAAGGGGTTCCTCCTCGATATGGATCTTTCTGCCGATGCTCTGGAGTGGAACAACGTAAAAGAAATCCTGGCGAAAGAAAATGTGGAAAAGGATCGTGAACAAGGCGAAAAATTATTGACCCTGCCATTGCGAGGAATTCTGAGCGTTAAATCAAATCACTTCACATATGGTGCATTTACCTGGAACCCCTTTCATGCCGACATCTCCTTTGGCGATGATGGGGTAAGTGTCTCAGTCACTGAGGCCAATCTATGCGGCATTTCAACTCCCGGGATTATCGAGATTTCCTCCCAAGGAATCCTACTCAGTGCTAAACCGGTTTCCAAGAATCAGGAATTGGACCCCACCCTCGCCTGTCTACGGGATAAGAAGGGGCTTATGAGCGGTAATTTTAACCTTGGTGGGAACCTCATGGCGCGGGGAAAATATGAGGAACTAACCAAGTCGCTCAGAGGAGATATGGAATTCCTCGCCAATGATGGTCGCATTTATCGCTTTGGGGTGTTAGCGAAGATTTTCGCCCTTCTCAATGTCACCGAAATTTTCATGGGAAAACTCCCCGACCTGGGAAAAGAAGGGTTTGCCTATAACTCCATGAAAGCCAGCGGAAATCTCCGCGAAGGCAAACTTGCCGTGAACGAAGGAATCCTTGATGGTCCCTCCATAAAGATAGTCTGGCAGGGTAATATAGATCTGATCCGTAAGAAGATGGACCTCACGGTTCTAGTGGCCCCTCTGAAAACCGCAGATCGCATCATCGAAAGGATTCCATGGGTTGGTGAGATCCTCGGCGGGAAACTCATATCCATTCCCATCAAGGTTACAGGCGATATCAACGATCCAACTGTTACGCCCCTCTCTCCCTCCGCGGTGGGATCTGAGATACTGGGAATCATGAAGAGAATCCTCCGGCTTCCCGTTAAAATTATCCCCTTTACTCCCAAGCAGAAGAAGAGTGGGTTCTAACTCAGCATATTGTTAAAGTTGTTAGAGATACAAGGTTTCCAGGGGACAGGAGTTCCCTGTCTCCGACCCTCGAAACAGTCACCTTACCAAGCATTGAAGCGAAGGGACAATCGTATTCTCTCCTGAAAGGACTCTTTTCGCAAATCGTGCAGGTTCCCTCTTTTTTCAATGCGTCACCCCTTGACAGCTCCTGCTGTCAGGCCTTGCACCAGGAGTCTCTGTAAAAATATGTAAAGAATGATCGCTGGCATCCCTCCAACGAGGGACCCGGCCATCAGCATTGGCCAAATGATCCTGAACTCTCCTACGGTTCGGGCAATGCCCAGGGTAACGGTAATCATGGGTTCACTGCTGGTAAGGCAGAGAGCCCAGAGAAGGTCTCCCCATGCGAGGAGAAAGGCGAAGAGAATCGTGGCGACCATCCCAGGGGCAACCACTGGGAGGATAATTCTGAAAAAAATTCCCAGCCTGGAGCATCCATCGACCATAGCGGACTGATCCATCGAGACTGGTACCTTATCGATAAACCCCTTCATCATCCACGTGGAAAACGGGAGGCAGATGGTCAGAAAGGCAATAATCAGACCGCTCCGGGTATCGTAGAGACCGATCTTGCCGAGAACCTTGAAATAAGGGCCTACGAGCAGGACACCGGGTAACATTTGTGTCGCCAAAAAGAAACCGATGAGAAAACGTCGGCCCTTGAAGAAAAATCTCGAAAATCCATAACCGGCCAGGGCGCCAAAAAAGGTAGAGAGCACTGCTGTCGCAAGGGAAATGACAGTGCTGTTAAAGAAATAGATGCCAAAGTTTTTCCTCACCCAAATCCCTATATAGCTATCCACAGTCGGTTTGAGTGGAATCCATGTGGGCGGAATCTTGAAAGCCTCCGCCTCGGTTTTGAGCGAGGTGGAGAGCATCCACGCAAATGGGAAAAGGCAATAAAGACAGACAAGGATCAGGAAAATCCAGACGATGATCTGGGAAAGAGGCTCTTTGACAAAAGTAGAATTAATCTTCATCAATCTCACTCTTCCTGGCTTATCATCCAGATGTATGGGAGACTCACTAACAGAAGAACGATGCTCATGACAACCGCGATGGCCGAGGCATACTCAAATCGGAAAAACTGAAAATACTGTTTATACGTATAGGTAGAAAGAACCTCCGTGAGGACCCCTGGGCCGCCCTTTGTCATGGCCTGGATAAGCCCAAAGCGTCGAACCTCCCAAACGATATCTAACGCCAGTGCGACGACGATCATTTTCCTCAGTCCAGGAATGGTAATGTGGACAAAGAGCTGCCACTTGGAGGCTCCGTCGATGGCCGCCGCCTCGTAGAGATGTCTGGGAATGGCCTGGAGCCCTGCCAAGAGGATCAACATCACAAAGGGGAAGCCACGCCAGAGGTTCACGAGAACTACACTGAATAAGGCCAGCTTTGGATTTGACAACCATTCCACCCCCGTACTAATGAAACCGATTTTGAGAAGAACATCATTGAGGGCCCCGTAGAGGGGATCGTACATCCATTTCCAGATGATCCCCGCCACCACATCGGGTACGACCCAGGGGAGCAAGGCGATCACGCGGAAGAGCGGTTTTGCCGGCAAGGCCCTGTTCAATACCATGGCGACGGCCAGCCCCAATACCATGTGACTAGCCACACTGAGAAATACGAATACCGCCGTGTTCCAGAACGTTTTCGCAAAAAATGGATCTTTCAGCAGGTTCGTATAGTGGGAGAGGGTATAGGACGCAGCGCCGGCTTTTTCGGGTTTGATGCTGTAAGAGAGGCTTGTGATGGCGGGAAAACCCAGGACCAAGACCAGCAACAAAACCCCTGGCAGCACAAAAAGCACCCACATGTTGCGGTCTCTTATCCTGATGCTGCGCTCCAATGGGCTCCCTACTCTTCTCTTGGGGAAGGGGAGCAGTTCCCTGCTCCCCTTCCCATTCGGTGTGATTTGCCTGTCTTTGTGGCCCTTTATCTCGCCAGGATGGCGTTGATTCTTTCGTGGACCTCGGCCAAGGCTTTTTCAGGCGTCTTCATCCCTACGACTGCCTCCTGGAGGGAAGTGGTGAACGTGTCCATAATTTCAGGCCATTGTTTGATCTGGGGCTCCACCTTTCCGTAAGGAAGTTGGGAGGCCAGAACACTGGCGAACTTGTCGTTCAGGATCTCCGGAGCGACACCGCTGACGTCCTTCCGAGAAGAGGTAACGCGGTTGTCCACAAACCACTTCAGCTCGATCTCCTTGCTGGTGATAAATTTCATCAATTCCCAGGCCTCGTTGGGGTGTTTAGTGTTAGGGCTCATCACCCATGAGCTCAGCCAGATGGCGGTTGCCTGTTTTCTCTTCATCGGGGCAGGAGCCGCCTTTAAGATTTCAAAGGCTTTCAAATCGGGATTGATCTTGTTGACAATGGGAGGGGTCCAGCCAGAGCCTAGTATCATGGCCACCTTTTTCTGGGCAAGCTGTGTTCGAACATCTTGGGCACCCATGGCCGTCAACCCCGGTGGCACCACCTTATGCTTTGTGTAGAGTTCCACAAAGAATTTAAAGGCCTCCGTAGCTTCGGATGAATTCAAGGCGGACCGTTTCATGTCCGGGGTCAGGTAATCCGCTCCAAAACTCCAGATAAAGGGGCCAAACCTGAGCGAAAACCCCGGGCTCTTGGCACCAAGGGTACCGAATCCCCACTGGTCAACCTTTCCGTCTCCATTCGTGTCGCGGGTGAGTTTCTTGGCATATTCGAGGAACTCATCCCAGGTCTTGGGGGGCTTGTTCGGATCGAGTCCGGCTGCCTTGAACATCTCGGTGTTGTAGAATAAGACCATGGTCATGTAATCGCCTGGCATCGCATGCATTTTTTCATTGTGCTTCATCAGCTTGAGTGGTAGTGGATACCATGCGTCCAGGAACCCCGGCCCTTCCTTTTGGATGAAGGGCGTCAGATCTTTGGCAAAACCCTTGCCGAAGAACATCGGCAGGGAAAAGGCATGGACGTGAAAGACATCCGGCGCACGACCTGCCGCAGACTCCACCGTGTATTTCGTCTCCTTCTCTCCATACGAGACGGGCTCCAGGGTCACCTTGATATTGGGATATCGCTTGTGGAATATGGCCATGCCTTCATTGAGCGATTTATTCCAAACGTCTTCAGTAAGGTGCCAATCGGAAAACCTCAGGGTTACCTGGGCAGCCGGTGCTGATGTGAAAGAAAACACGGTCAGCATGACCGCCGCGCAAATACCAATGATTCCAATCTTCTTCATTTTCTTACCCTCCTTTTCTTATCGCATGCCACTCACGACCAAATCCAATGCACACGGTTCTCTGTTCTTTCCTCACCCCCTTCCTCTAAGGGCCTCATTTCTGGGGCCTTTTAGAAATTCTAAACGCTGTTTTTACAACCTTTTTGTCACCTCCTCGTGAATTCTTACCGTGTCGATCATCTCCCCCCACAGCCCTGATTTCCCACCTATGATACACCTTGGAATCGATTTGTACAAGTATTTTCCTGCACTACCGCAAAGGACGAACGGAGCCAATCCCACGAAGTCCAGGGTATTGACTTAACAGCTTGTTGCCCAAACCCTCTTTTGTCCTCCAAGAAGAATTTTTGACCATTCTAAAGTTCGCTTCACTGCAAATCTAAAACTCGCCCTTTGAGCTCAAACAGTAGTTTTGCGGCCATTTCGCTTCACTGAGAATGGTTAGGAACAATTCTTTCATGTTCGCTCCAGGAGGTTTGAGCAACAGGCCGTTAACGGAAGGCCCCTATGGGCTTCGGGGGAGACATTCGGGAGATGACTCGATCAAAATTCGAAGTGAAGAGACGCTGTAGGATTTACTGTGCGGGGATAGGTGAGCACCCTAAATCGAAGAACGAAATCCGTCCCACTGGGTAACATTACCCTTTTGACCGAAAGGGGGCATTCATCGATGGATGGTTCCCTTCTGTCGTATTACTCAAAAGGGCAATCTTCAATGTCGTATGCATACCATCGCTCCACGGCCAAAACATTGCTATCACGATAACATCGCCAAATTCTCTTTTGAATAATGTCTGATCGACCCAAATTCCACCGTAATCTTTTGTCAATTGCAAGTCATCCTCGGTAGGTTTCACTCCTGCGGGTTTTACCGCGTGGCCGAAAATATCAGCGAATATTTTATTCCATTCAGCTGTTTCTCTGTTGTAAAAAACGAGTTCACCGTACTCATCGGTAATACATCGCTCCTCGTGAACACTCAACATACTGCATTTCTCAATGATTTCACTCAACGTCATAACCACTCACTTCCTGGAAAACGATATGTGTTCTCCTGGAATCTCAGCACGTAATGGCGTCATGCTATCTGAGATATACATCCAGATTTTTATAATTGCACTCCATGTAACACAGTAAGGATTTCATTTCTCACTCTTATCTGCGCCCTGTTCAACCTTAACATACCCGTTAATGGCAAGAGAAGCTCACAAATGTCGTGGGTAAACCGGGATGGTGGTGCTAACCCTCATTGTAGAGATCAACGATTCTCTCCCCTGCAGCCGCGTTCTCCTTAATGGAGGTTACCTTCCTATCGTCTGCATCGGCCTCTTTGCCCATCTTGCAGGTTCCATCGAAAAGCCCCCCTTCTTCGATCACCAAGGCCGGGGTAGCGATGTTTCCGCAGAGCTCTCCGGAGGCATGGACCTCTATTTTACCCGTGACGGAGACATTCCCACTTACCTTTCCATCTACAACGAGGGTGTGGACGTTGATCTCTGCGCTGATGACCGCGGTTTCACCAATGATGAGGATATCCCCTGAGTAAATCTCCCCATCGAACTTACCGTCGAGCCTTGCCATACCTTGGAAACCCATCTTCCCCTGGAACGAGGTATTCTTGCCCAAAAAGGCTTCTAACTCGCCGGATTTGATATTACTATTTCCCTTCATTGAAAACCTCCCTTTGCCCGATTGTCACCCCTCCTTCTGGCAACTCGAGAAATTTAATTGGCATCTATCTTTCCCTTCACTGGTGAAAGGTGAGTGCAGATTCTTGATGCCAACTTCTAAAAGTTAATTTTGCAAATATAATGCCATTCTCGCTTGAACTATTATAAAAATAACCTCAGAACAAAACCCGGCTGGCAACAACAAACAATTCAGGCACCAATCTTCCAGACCTTCTATTGACTCGGGTTTATCTTGGGGATTAGAATGGAGACTTCAATGAAGAAGAAGCGGCCCATTTTCCATGGATGGCTTATTGTAGCTGCCGGCATAGTAGCATATACCCTTGGCTATGGGGCACGATATTCCTTCTCAGTTATTTTCCCCTCCTTGCTCGAGGAGTTCGAGTGGCCCCGAGACATAACAGCAGCCATGCTCTCTGTTCACATACTGGTCTACGGTTTCGTTGCCCCTGTGGCTGGCGAGCTGGTAGATAGAATAGGCCCACGCAAAACCATGGTCTTTGGAACCGTTCTGCTAGCCCTGGGGTTAGCCTTGTCGGGGCAAGGAAGCGAACCCTGGCATTTCTACGTAAGTTTTGGAGTCTTGTCTGGGTCAGGCCTTTGTCTCATCGGTGCAGTGCCCTTTACCACGGTAATACGGAATTGGTTTGAAAGAAAGCGAGGCCTGGCCTTGTCGCTCTCGTTCCTCGGCGCCGGAGGTGCCTTTGTTTGCTATCCCGGCATAGCTTTCCTCATCGACACCGTAGGTTGGCGCAATACCTTCGAGATTGAGGCAATCATCGTCGCTGTTGTTATGCTCCCCCTGACAATCCTTATCGTCCGGTATCATCCTCGGGAGAAGGGCCTCGTTTCCGACGGGGTTTCAGATGACAGGGGAACTCCCTCAACCCCAGGAAAGGAGGCGCTGCAGATTACGGATAGAGCTTGGGCGGCTACATTCTGGACGCTACCTAAGGCCGCAAGAACGAGCCGCTTTTGGCTGCTATGCCTGTCAACATTCTCCCTGTGGGGGATCGCGGAACATATTCTCGTTGCCCATCACGTCATCTTCGCAATAGATCTGGGCTACTCAAAGATCTATGCGTCTTCAGTTCTATCCCTCTTGGGTATCCTGTTTGCCTGTGGCTCCATGGCTAGTGCCGTCTCTGACCGGATTGG
This sequence comes from uncultured Syntrophobacterales bacterium, assembly GCA_964346945.1. Classification (GTDB taxonomy): domain Bacteria; phylum Desulfobacterota; class BSN033; order WVXP01. The sequence continues at coordinate 20,399 of CAYFXL010000013.1, read as the reverse complement.
GCGGGAGCCCACGATGACGATAGCGACCATCATCGGTATCTCGGGCATAGGAGTCTTGACACTCATGAGGGATACCTCTCAGCCATGGATGCTGTACTATTACGCCATGGCTCTGGGTTTTGGCCTCGGGATGACAACCCCTACCATAGCTTCTACGGCTACTGATATCTTCCAAGGACCGAAGGTAGGGGCTATCATCGGCTTTATCTGGTTCAGCTTTGCCGTCGGAGGCTCCATAGGACCCTGGTTGGGAGGCTGGATCTTCGAATTCACCACTAACTATCTGGTTGCCTTCCTTGTGGCGTTGGCGTTGTGCGCCGTGGCATGCATCGCTATCTGGTTGGCAGCACCACGGAAAGTGCGACTCGTACCAGGCCGATCAAGAGCTACAGGTAAACCTTAATGTCGCACGGACGTCTAAATAAAGAAGCGGAGAGCTCAAGACACTGTTACGATTCAAGCCCGTGTACTCCATGATTATCATACACAACGATGTCGTCTTTCAGTTTCATCTCTGAGGAGCATGGAGAAAGGAGTTCTGTTTTGTGAATGTTTGCAGTTCTCCACAAACTCGAACTGTTGACAATGTGCGTCCCTCCTTGATAATATGGAGATAAAGCATCGGTACCGACCAACGGATTTGATCAAGCCCGCGCAGAGTGGTCGTATTTCATGAGAGAAATTGGAATGGCAACGGTATCGAGCTCCATTTAATACCGGGTTTAGGATACCATAGGTACGAAACAAAGGAGAAATCTCATGAGGAGGAACATCTTTATCTTAATCTTCTCAATTCCACTCATTCTCCCAACAGCGTGTGCCACCTATAAGAAGAAACCCTTGCCCTTCAAGTCGCCCGCTGCCTATCATAATGCCACGGAGGTTGCGGGTGCCCTTGTCGGCGCCGAGGCCTTTGTTGATCCCCGTGCGACAAAAGACGCCTTTGGCTTTGATATCCGCGCCGCGGGTATGCTCCCCGTTCAAGTCGTTTTCGATAACCAGGGTCCCCATTCTTTTGAGATCGATGTTGCCCAGACATTTCTCGAGGATACCGAAGGTAATCTCTGGCCGATCCTCGATAGGGAAATTGCCTATGAACGAGCCACCAAATATAGCCAGACCAAACAGATCTTCAAGGAGGGTGCCTACGGCGGCTTCCTGGGGGGTGCGGCCGGTGCCGTCATTGGTGCGGCCGTTGGCATTGTCACCGGCGAAAATGTGGCCGTAGCAGCGGGTAAGGGCGCAGCGGTTGGTGCTGCAGCTGGTGCCACCCTGGGAGGAGTAAAAGGATACACCTCGGACGATGCTCGCCAAGCCATTGTCGATGATTTGCGTCGGAAATCCTTGCAAAATAAACCGATCGAACCCACAGACCTCGCTTACGGCTACCTCTTTTTTCCTGGGGAGGCCTCGTCGGCCAAACAACTGAGGCTCAAGTTGGTTGAAATCGAAACGGGAGCGGGCCACGTTCTTAAACTAGACTTATAGGGGAGTAGAGCTCTCCATCATGAGTCTTTACAGTTTGGCCGCGAGAGGCTCGCAGTCATGGAAGAGGTGATCGAAAAACAGATCGGCAAAGAGTTTCATATCTGCGACAAGTGCGGGTATGAACGCGGTTTTCACGTCTCTTTTGAACGGGGAGATGACAGTCATGAGATTGTGCTGATCTGTCCAAGTTGCGGCCAACGGTATAGGGTAGGATGGAAGGTTACCTCCCCCGAAATTACCTAAAGGGCTCACGCAAACAATACTGGTAAGGGCTATTTGGGAACCAGCCCGTTGAGACCTGGCCGGTTTGCCTCGATTTTAGCTCCTCAAATTTTTTCTTCAGTTCCTGACGAATTATTATTTAGTAAAACCCCTTCGGCGAGTCGTCCGACTCGTTCCGGTATGAATAATCCTCTGCTTAGACAAACCAGTCTCGGGTAACTCTTTTTCCGGCATTTCCAGTATGGCGCAGGAAACTCCGGATCTTCTTGAGTTGTGGAAAAAGGAGAGATACTCTAAAATATAGCAAAAGGAAGGGCACCAATATCAGGTGGTGTCTTTCCAATTACAGAATGAGTGGGGCCTGATATGGGGGGTGAATCCCTCAAAGATTGTTTATTGGATAGCTTCTCGCTACGAGGGGAAAAGAAAGCGATAACTTTCCTCCGTGAAGGTAGGTTGGAGACCGAGATCTCCTATCGGGAATTGAATCAGGATTCCAACCGAATGGCCAATATCTTCCTCGATTTGGGCGTTAAAAAAGGGGACAGGGTTATCCTCTATCTCCCAAAATCTCTCGCTTTCGTCGTTTCCCATCTCGCGCTTCAAAAGATCGGAGCTATTGGAGTCCCTCTGAACCCGGGGTTTAAGAAATCGGAAATGGCATATCTCCTCAAGGATACAGAGCCGAAATTGGTGTTAATGGGATCTGAACAGGAGGCCATCGTGAAGGAAATAAACCCCCGGCTAACCACCATCGTAATCCCTGCTGAACGGCCATACCAGGATCTCGATTTCTTTCGCCGCGCCCCGGATAGCATGCCCCGGGTAGATATCGAACCGGAGGATGCCGGACTTATTATCTATACCTCGGGAACAACGGGAAAACCCAAAGGGGCTATTCTCACCCAGGAGAATCTGGTCCATGACGGAAGAAATATCATAATGATATGGGAGATACGAGAATCTGACACACTGTGTCATGTACTTCCCCTGTTTCATGTCCACGGGCTCTGTTTTGCACTCCATACCGCATTAATTGCTGGGTCCCATGTGGTCATGCTCGATCAATTCTCCCCGGAGAGGGTTATCAACGTGCTGAAGAAGAAAGAGGGGGAATATGCCTGTACGCTCTTTATGGCCGTCCCTTCGATGTACGGGAAGATGATGGCCTCCGTGCAAGGAGAGGTCCCGAATTTCGAGCATATCCGCCTATGGACCTCCGGATCTGCGCCCCTTCTGCCCAAGGATTTTGAGAAGATAGAGAGGATATTTGGCAAGGAGCCCGTGGAACGGGAGGGTATGTCAGAGACCGGGATGAACTTTTCCAATCCGCTAAGGGGTGTGAGAAAGCCTGGTTCCATCGGGTTACCTCTGCCGAATGTTCAGGTGAGGATTGTAGATCCTGAGAAATTCTTGGATGTGGTTCCAGGTCAAACGGGTGAGATCTGGTTAAAGGGTTCCAATGTCACCCCGGGTTATTGGCGAAAGCCCGAAGAGACGACCAGGGCATTTGAAAACGGCTGGTTCAGGACTGGTGATCTTGGGAGAATGGATGAGGAGGGGTACTATTACCTGACGGACCGCATCAAGCATATTATCATCTCGGGGGGTGAAAATATCTCCCCGAAGGAGGTGGAGACGGTTATAAACCAGTTTGAAGGTGTGGTTGAATCCTCCGTGGTGGGTATCCCGGACGAGAAGTGGGGAGAGAAGGTGGTTGCGGCCGTTGTCACGAAGCCTGGATCCAAGGTCAAACCCGAGGAGATTCAAGAATTCTGTAAGGAGCATCTCCACAACTGGAAGTGCCCCAAGGAACTCGTATTTCTGGAAGAGCTACCAAAAAATAGGATGGGAAAGGTATTGAAAGATGAAGTAAGAAATTTCTTTAAACACTGACAATCACTAATGCGACCAGCCCGCTATCCCCCGTAAGGGAAATCCTCGGCAGTGTTTTTTCGTTTCGATCTTTCTATCGCGCTCACGATGAATAACCGATCAGGGTTGATGGCTTCGTAAAAAGTCCAACTTCCGTTCGACATGCTCACGGCCCTGAGCAAAGCCGAAGGGCTGCATCGCGCTGCATCCTTTGTCATTGGAGCGTACTTTTCTGTGCGCCTCATCCTCAGGATTTGCGCGCCTTGAATTTGGAGCTTTTTCCTTTGCCACCGAATTTTGACCTTTTACGAGATCATCAGGGTTCAGACCCCTGAGCGCACTCTCTATCTTAAAAGGATTTCTTCTACCTACTAGTGGCAATGAGGGCTTCACATACAGCTTCCGTCACCTGCTCGGTGGTTGCGGCCCCACCCAGATCCGGTGTGAGCACGTCGCCAGCCGATGTCACGCGTTCTATTGCCGCCAAGAGTTTGGCTGTTGCATCAGGTTCGCCGAGATGCTCGAGCATCATCGCTGCCGTCAAGAAAGCGGCGATTGGGTTAGCAATACCTTTACCCGCTATGTCGGGGGCTGACCCGTGAATTGGCTCGAACATGGAGGGGAAAGTGCCCTCGGGGTTGAGGTTAGCGGACGGTGCTGTGCCGAGACTGCCGGATAGGGCCGCCGCCAGATCGCTCAGGATATCGGCGTGCAGGTTGGTCGCCACCAGAACGTCCAGAGTTTTAGGCTTGAGGACCATGCGGGTTGTCATAGCATCAACCAATTCCCTGTCAATCGTAACACCCGGGTAATCCTCAGCGACTTCGTTGAAAATTTCATCCCACAAGACCATACCGTAACGTTGGGCATTGGACTTGGTGACAAGGGTCAAGTGGCGGCGCGGCCGCGTGGCCGCCAGCTTGAAGGCGAAACGCATGATCCTGGTCACCCCCCCGCGAGTGAATACCGCGGTATCCATGGCAACCTCTTCGGGCATACCCCGGTGGCTCCGACCACCAACACCCGAATACTCCCCTTCGGTGTTTTCCCGCACGATGACCCAATCAAGGTCACCACGCTGGCACTCCCGCAGTGGGCTCGAAATCCCGGGCAGGATGCGCGCCGGTCGGACATTGGCGTACTGATCCAACCCATGGCAGATAGGCAACCTAAGCCCCCATAAGGAGATATGGTCAGGGACGGTCGGATCCCCGACTGCCCCGAAGTAGATGGCGTCGAATGTGCGCAATGTTTCGAGGCCATCTTGGGCCATCATTCGACCGTGCTCAAGGTAGTACTTACAGCCCCAGGGAAATATTTCACAGTGAAGCCTGAGCTTAGGTTCGCAATCCTGAAGAACCTGCAAGACTTTGAGCCCTGCCCCTATCACCTCGATGCCGATTCCGTCCCCCGGTATGACAGCTATTCTATGGATGTGCATCTTAGCTCAATGGTGATGACGCATTAATGGAAATGGAGACTTCGGATTGAGCATAGCCCCGGAGTATCCGTTAGTCAAATGAAATCGTGAACTTTCCCGAAGGAAATGGACATAGTAACAGATGGTGCCACGGGCAAGATGTGCAAGCCCCGATCACTTGCCCTACTCTCCTTCATGGCTTTCGTCAATCCATGGATGGAAGGGAAAGCCCGAATGATTCACCGAGACCCATCAACTCCTTGACTGTGTTCGAAGATAGAGGGATACCCTCTTTCAGACGTTGAGACTCGGTCCGATATTCGGGTTCTCCAGGCATCAAAATTTCTGTCTTATTTTCTGCTTTACCACTCTCCTTAATACTCTTAATGTAACTATCCATGCTTTTCTTAAAATTTTCCTTGCCAATAAAACAGTCTGGATCCAAGGCCATGAAGGAATGGCAAGTTCCCTGAATGCCGGTTTTGTCCTCTTCATAAAGGCTCTTTATGTTCCGGGTCCATTTGCCCCCAGTCAAAATGGCTGTGAGTGCCTCATGGGCTAGAGCCAATCCATACCCTTTATGTCCTCCCATTGCAGCCAGGGAACCTCCCCCCTCATATCCCTCATATGGATCTTCCGTCGGTAACCCATCCTTGTTGTAGGCCCAACCAAGGGGTATTTTCTCGCCACGCTTGCGGCATAGTATCAGTTTGCCCGATGACACAACACTGCAAGAGAAATCCACAACCACTGGCGGATACTTTTCAGCGGGAAAAGCAAAGGACAAGGGATTGTTTCCAATAATCCGCTCGCGCCCACCATATGGCGCCATCATCGGTGCGGAATTTGTGGTGACATATCCAATAAAATCTTTTTCAAGCGCCATCATGGGAAAAAGCCCTGCTACGCCAAAATGGCCGCTGTCTTTTACGGAAACCCAACCAATGCCATACTCTTCCGCCTTCTCGATAGCCATTTCCATGGCCTTGAAAGCCGCAACGTGTCCCAGAGAACCATGAGCTTCAGCAAAGGCTGTAGGGCCTTTCTCTTTTATAAGTGTCATTTTGCTCACGGCTCGAACATACCCTTTTTGAATCCTCTGAATATAGATGGGAAGTCTTGTTACACCGTGAGTTTCAACCCCGCGAAGATCAGACCTGGCCAGAAGGTCTGCCACGATATCCGCCTCTTCATCAGGGACTCCTGCTTTCTCGTAAACCTCTCTACAAAAACCCTTTAAGTAATCAAACAATATACGCCGACGGGCATCTCTTTCCATAATATGATCCTTTCAAGGGGGTTGAATTACTTACTATTTTGTAATCATCCAAAAATATCCACAAAGGACCATTCCCGAAGATCACTGAGTTTCTGGAGAACACCCTTATCCGTGAGCGCAATTTGCCGGAGAAGTGGGCTGCCCATCGAGGGTGAGCAGGAGGGGGAAAGCCAGCCATTTAGAGGCTGGAAGGGGCAAGTATTCCCCCGGCTGCGAACCCCGAAAGGGTCAAAAGCACTGAAGTGAAGGGAAAGGGATGTTCGTTCGTGAAAAATGAAATTTGTCATATAATCAACAGGACAGAAGAAAACATACTCCAGATACATTCCATATATCGCACTACCCAGGACCTTTGGCGCTCACGCTTCCATCTCCCATAGATTCTGTTTTCTCGTGAGAAGCGTGGTTTTGCTCTGCGTGTCGAAAGAACCCCTGCAGTGAAAAGAGATCGTACCGCTCAATTAACTCGGGAAACACAAAAAAGAAGAGGACCATAATGATCCCAAGTATCAAGGCAAGTCCTCTGTCGACCACCAGAACAGATCCGAAGTAATTGTAGACAAAGGTTAGGGGCAGCATCCCCAAGAATGTTGAAACACTGAATGTCTTCAGGGATATCTTGGTCAGGCCGGCACCGTAGCTGACGATGTCGAAGGAGACGATAGGAAGCAACCGGGAAAGAAATATCACTTTCGTCAGCAGCCGATCGGAACATTTGGGGCAAAAATTGATATGTCCCCCGAGAAATCGCTCAATCACCTCCCGCCCGAGAAATCTCGCTATGAAAAAGCTTGCGACTGCTCCTCCCAAAGCACCAAAGGCAGAGTAGGTCGTTCCAAGGAGAGGACCAAAGAAAACCCCCGCGGCAACGTCGAGGGGCACACTGGGAATAGGGCTGATTACTACGGCCAGGGCCATGATGATCATATAGAGGAATGGAGCGAGGCTGCCAGCTTCAACCAGGATCTCTTGAATCCGGTCTGGATGGAAAAGAGATGCGATATCCCACGAATACTCAGAGAGATAGAGAAGCAACACCAGAGATAAAGCCAGCAACCCTTTGATGACAATTGAGCGATTTACCCACAAGGTATCGTCTCTTGCATGGATGGACGGGTCAGGAAATCAGCATATTGACCGGATCCTCAGTTATGTAAAAAGTGAGGACTGGGAGGACAACGTAACCAATAGCGCTCAACGGACCAGAAGCAGCTCGCTATCATTTTGGATCCCCAGCCCGTGTTTCGCCGCGGTCTTGATTTGGAGCAGGTCCCAGGCATCGCCGACAAGGTGGTTGACTGCAGCGTAATTCTGGAGGAGACGCACGCCCTGCACGTCCAGAGCCACTTGATCGCCAGAGGCCAGAATAACCCCAGGATGAACGGCCAATCCAATAGCTGGCCCGCCACTTACGAAAGAAATTCGTCCATCCATGATAATCAGGTCGGGCTTGATGGGAATGTTCATCTCTGCCGCGCGCTGAGAAACGAATAGGTTGTTGTCTCCGTGGAGGATGCTTCTATCCGCAAGGTGGACAAACCCCACGGTGAGCTTCAGACTCATGGAAAAACCTGCCAGGAAATGGGTTTTCATCACGGGCAGGTAGACGATCTTATCGAAGCTCTCCAGGTCCCTGGGGTAGGCGATGAGGTCAAGGAATTCCCCGCCAATGGGAACATCTACGTACTGAGATCGATCAAAATCCAGGAGGGGAATTTTCATTTCGGCCATCTTTGAGGAGAGGCCCGCTCTCTGAAAAGTCTTTTCGGTCGGCACCCAGGGCCGCCCTGAACCGTCTCCCACGGAGATGCGGGTGTAGCCATGTTCGCGGAGAAGGTCGATGACCGCGATCAGAAAATCCAAGGCCGTTGAGCCCGGAGGTGGATCATCACTGTTGAAATTAGGCTTCAAAAAGATGCGATCCTGGGATTTCAGGGATTTATCAAACCCGCCCAGCAGATCGACAGCCTTTTGAATGTCGCCCTTGACATCCTTGTTGGTGACCACGAAGGAGACCAAGGCCTTCCCTCCCCTTGTATAAGGATTGGGTCGACGGTGGCGGAGATTCACCCTCCCCAGGACTTCTTTCTCCATCAAGGGCGCATAATCTTTTGGGCGCATCTCAGCCAGGAAGGCCTGGTATTCCTCCCTGTGAAGGTTGACCTCTTCGGGCTTGAATTTCATTCCCTTTCCTCCTTTAGGATTGATGTATTGAAAGACAGACAATTGCGAACGGTGAAGGCCTCCAGTAACTGGTATATTGTATGCTATCAAGAACGTTGGTTCATGCCAATAAGAACCGAAGGCCCACTCCTCCCCCGGCTGCCATTCAGAGTATAGCTGAAGTTTCGCGATTTTTTTAGGGAGTATTCTTGTAAAGAATACTGATACTATAGCAAATTTTATTTCTCATAAACCACCCCCCTGCCTCTTCACCTCGGTTTTCGGGGGTTTCGAAGCAAGAGGACAAGGGAGCCCACAATTGGAATATCAAATATTCAGTACAATTTATGATTTTTAACAATAAGACCCACGGGATTCGCGGAATGAACAGGAGTTCCATGAACCATGGTGGAGGAGGAGGGAGATGTCAGGTTTGGAAAAAATCACGGTCCAATCGATTCCTCAATCTTCTGACACTGGGGGGACTAACGGATCTATTCGCCTTTGATAAATTCCCCGTTCTCAATGTGTTTTGATACCAGATTCTTACCCCCATCGAATTCCATCTTCACATAGATCAAATTTCTACAACTACCGCCGATAATCTCCTTATTCAATGAGTACGTCATACTACCCTTTTCATCAAAATTCTGGGCGAGGTCCGTCGATTTGTTGATAAAAAGGTTGAATACCTCGCCGCATGCGTCACAGCGAACGTTTAGAAAGAAACCCTCTGGGGACCGCACGGAGGAACCTTCACCAAAGAGCTTCTTTGCGATTCTTTTGAGCATGTTACACCCTCCTTTCTTGAAAAATGTATATCTCAAGAGCTGAAGTCATTCAGGTTCCGAACTGTGTTGTTAGGAAAATTCTCCAGCGTCAGGTGACCAAAAGAACGGCAACCCGACGGTTGGTCGATCGGGGCATCAGTGCTCCTTATTATGGATTCTTTAAGTGCTTTTGTAAACCCATTTCATTCTTGAGAGACGTCGAAGAAAGCCCTCCACTTCCGCCGGTTAAACCCCCTTATGTGCTGCAAGGCGATTGAATGATGAGATCTCCACCTTTGCCACGATATCTCATCCGCCTCCCGATAAATTTACAATGATTTTCTTTCCCATTGAAGTTAAAGGCCAGGGTTGTTCTCTGTCATTCCCCGGTCGAATTCCTTCAGTCCTGCGAGGCCTGTTTCGAATGACAAGAGGGCTCCAACCAAAATAACCCTTGCACGAATGATATGTTCGATATATAAGAAGGCACGTATGGTTTTAGGAGGCTTTGTCGTGCTAGGTCGTCAATCTCATGGCAAGGGGAAAGGGGAGAGGGTCTTCAATTTTGGCTGAAGGAAGAGATGGCTATGGTGGAAAAGGATTGCGTCTTCTGTCAGATCATGAGAGGAGAAAAGGCAGCTGATTTTCTATTCCGGGGCGAATCCGTAGTAGTCTTTAGGGATATCCATCCCCACGCCCCTACTCATCTGCTCATTGTCCCCAGAAAACACATCAGAAGCATCAATAATCTGACCGAACAGGATAGGGATACCATTTCCCAGATGGTCCTAACGGCCAGGGAGATGGCAAGGGAACAATCCATCGCTGAATCAGGGTACAAACTGCTATTTAACGTGGAACGCGGTGGCGGGCAGGTTATTCCCCATCTCCATCTCCATTTGTTGGGTGGCTGGTGATGGGTCCTTGGCCCCTGGCCTATCATATGGCTGGTACGCAAAACTCTCTCCTTCTGATTGCAATGGGCGAAAAGGAGAGGGTTGCCAAATGATGCGCCTGTTAATGTCGGTAACCATCATTTTTGCTCGAGTGCAGCTCCAGAGAGGAGCAGACGTGGTGGTCCTTGCGGACCATGAGCCGGAGATTTTGTGGGTCCGTACCACTATCAGGAACTTCTTCTGCCTATTCAGCTGAAGATCACCTCCTATCTCAGGGGCGCTTATCCTTCATGTCTGCGGAGACTGCAGTGGTCGTTTGGGGCTATTCGCTGAGCCGGGATTTGAACGATATCACTTTGACTTCCAGATGGACGCTGGGGAAGTTGTGAAGAAAGTGGGGAATCGTATGCCCCTTGTTGGATGTGTGAATAATCCCCAAGTCCTTTACCAAGGAACCCCGGAGGATGCCTATCCGTTATGCAATCGAGGCCGGGGTCAATATTATAGGGACTTGGAGTTTCCGGAGTTTTTTAGGGGACTCCGTTGTTTCTGAGCGTAATTCAAACGAGGATCAAATCCTAAATCCGAAGCACTAAATCCTAAACAATATCTAAATCCAAATGGCCAAAAATGCTAATCATCTAAATCATACTGTTTTGAGTTTTTGGCTTCGGTCATTTGAATGTGTTTAGAGTTTAGAAATTAGTGTTTGAAATTTGTTTGTATTCTCCCGGGTCACCTCACGGGTATTGAAGCGAAGAAACAGCGGAGTCCCGTGCTGAAAATTCTTTTTCCTAGAAAATCAATTACATATAAAAATGTTTGCATTAAAACCCAGGAAACTGGTTTATTTATAGGGACTGAATGTGCAATCCCGCTGGCAACACCATCAGAAAAGGTAAAGGCGATTGTCTCGGCCGTCCATGAGGGATAATAACAATCCCCCCTCCCAGAAAGAGGTGAATTGGGAAACTATTTTGTGTGCCAAGTCTTGTGCAGTGGTCGGGAATTTCAACGTGTAATGGGGAGGTAAAGCTATGAGCAACCATCCAGATGAGATTAAAGCCGCAGTTATCGATGGAAGATATAGAGAGATAGATGATTTGGTTAAAGCAGCCATTGAAGATAATATCACATAAACAAAATCGCAAACGACGCCATGATTGCGACGCTGGACTCGGTGGGAAAGAGATTCGCCGAACATAACATTTTTGTACCGAGATGCTCGTTTCAGCCTTCACCCTGAAAAAGGGGTTGGCTCTCATCAAGCCCCTATTGAAGGGTATAGAGAGTGAATCAAAGGGCACGATCATTATGTGCACGGTCAAAGGTGACATACACGATATCGGCAAAAACCTGGTCATTATGATGCCGGAAGGGGCAGGGTTTCACGTAATCGACCTGGGTGTGGACCTCACCGTTGAAAAATTGATTCAAACAGTAGAAAAGATGAAGCCTAACATCCTAGGATTATTCCCATTGTTAACCACGACGATGCCAGAGATGAAAAAAGTGATCGAGGAATTGCAGGCACACGAAATGCGGGATCGCGTTAAAGTCATGGTTGGCGGTGCACCTTTTGATGAAGCTTTTGCGGAAAAGATCGGTGCAGTCGCTTATGGAAAGGACGCAGTCGAAGCGGTTGAAATTTGCCGACGCTTCGTTGAAAGGGTACCATGATTTTTGCTCTTGCGGCGCAAGCACTTATTCTCTAGGTACTGAACTGTTCGGTACTTCTAATGGCCCTTTTATTGGAGCTCACTATTCACATAAAATGGGAAATTGCTGGACAAAAGGACTTTTTTTTGTAATGGTCTTGGTAATCGAGATAAGATTAATGACTCAGGTTTCGGTTTAACCCGCTCCTTTGACGCATCGGATGAGTATTCATTGTCCCTTACCTGATAATACGACAGGTGTTACATCTTCAGGATTTCCTTCTATTTCTATAGAAGGGCTCCCCTTTTCGACCGAACGGAGTATCTTTGTCGGCGCTAGCAACGGAGATCTTATCGTCGGGGGGAAAGGCACTTGACAAAACTGTTTTGGCCATTTATGGGCTTTCAAGGGACACGTAGCAATCCCTGCACTGAGGCAGGCGCCAAGATCATGAAAAACCTGTTCGGAATGAGCCGCTTTATTGTGAAAAGGCCAGGCTCCATCCTCTGGGTTGCTGTTTCACGGCCTCTTTGCTTCTGCTTCGGGGGATGCCCCACGAATGCGAAGAGGATTCTATCGACAGGAACAGCATCATTCTCTGAAGATGTATCTGTTGGAGGTCAGGCTGTCATCGAGGGTGTGATGATGCGCACTCCAAAGAGCATAGCTACGGCTGTGCGCAAACCTGACAAGCAGATCACGATCAAGAGCCATCCGTATATAAGCCTCTCGAAACGATACCGGGTGTTGAACACCCCTATCCTGCGGGGTGCCGTAACGTTCTTTGAAATGGTGTTCATAGGCATCCGGGCGTTAAACTTCTCAGCTGATGTGGCCCTCGTGGAGCAGGAAAAGGTTGAAAAGGGTGTGGATTGGAAACGCCCGCACCGCAAAAAGTTTACAGATGGCCTTATGCTTGCGGGAATGATAGTGCTTGCCTTTGCCCTGGCTATCGGCATTTTCTTTGCCCTGCCCTTGTTTCTTACTGAGATTATGGGACTGTCAAAGAACGCTCTATCATTTAATATTGCAGCCGGATTCATACGAGTTACCTTCTTCTTAGCCTATTTGTATGCTATCAGTCAGTGGAAGGAAATCAGGCGGATCTTTGAGTATCACGGCGCAGAGCATAAGGGTGTTAATGCCCTGGAGTCAGGTGAAGAACTCAGTGTCGCGAATCTCCGCAAGTATAGCACCCATCATCCCCGCTGCGGGACCAGTTTTTTGCTCATTGTGGTAATCCTAGCAATTCTCTTGTTTGCGATTGCCGACACCATCGTCGAGATGATGATAGGCCACAGACCTACTGTCGTACAGAGGTTCATCACCCACTTTTCATTCTTACCCCTGCTAGGTGGGATTTCCTTCGAGCTGCTAAGACTGTCAGGCAAAAAGCGGAACAACCGCTATGTCCGGTGGTTAACGGTTCCTGGTCTTTGGTTGCAGCAGATTACAACAAGGGAGCCGGATGACGCTCAACTGGAAGTGGCCGTTGTAGCGTTGAAAAGTGCTTTGGAAGGATCATAACATTGCGGGGAGTCAGGAAAAATAACGATGTGTCTCAGGAGTCTTCAAAAGCCGCATCAGGAAACAATTTGCGATACTCACCATCAAACGTTCAAACTAAGGCAAAAAGGTAAATTTCGATACCTGAACCCATTCAGGTCGGAAAATCTACATCGGCAGCGGTAAACAAACCGGTTCCCTCAGTTTCTGAAAAACCTCTTATTCCTGAGCGTATGCATTGAGTCCGTCGGACATGACATCCCGAAGTGCGGCCTCGATGCCTTCCAACACCCTATCAATGTCCTCATCGGTATGGGCTGAGGAGATGCCATGATGTTGCATCGTGTGGATGAAGACGCCGTGATTGAGACAGGCTTTGTAGAAACGATCCAACAGGCCCCACTGGTTGTCAAGGAGATCCTGGTAGTTTTCCAGTATTTCCTTTTCGGCAACCGGCCCGAACAGAAACGAGAAACGAGCTCCTTTGCCTTGCACGCGTCCCACAAAACCGAGGCGGTTCATGATCCCGTTGATCCCCTCATAGAGCCGTTCGCAACGCGCCAAGAGATCCTTATAGAACGTGCGCTCTAGGATCACGTCGAAAAAGGCGTTTCCCGCCATGATTTCGAGGAGGTGTCCATTATATGTGCCGCTATGCTGTGCTTTTCCCAAGGGCGAGATATGTTCCATGATTCCCCTTTTTCCCCCAAAAACGCTCAGAGCTGTCCCCCCACCAATAGCTTTCCCTAACGTACACAGGTCCGGAATCACGCCGTAAGTCGCTTGCATGCAACCCGGCTCGGTCCGAAATCCGGACAGAATCTCATCAAAAATGAGTAGGGCGCCATGCTCCGCAGTCAGACGCCTCAAAAGCTCCAGATAGCCTGGTTGTGGTAGAATCGTCCCGCTGTTGTAGTTGACCGGTTCCACAATGACACAAGCAATCTCCTCACCACGCATAGTCAGTGTCTCTTCAGCCCGTTCGAAGTCATTGAAAGGGAGGATCATAACACCTTGTTGTAAATATTCTGGCAACCCCTCAACAGCCGGGGTGATATTAGGCCAGATGCCTTCACGGGAGGGCCAACAGTTGTAGGCCAAATAATCGTTAAAACCGTGGAAATGGCCCTCAAACTTGACCACTAGCGTGCGTCCAGTATATTCACGTGCTAGCTTTATCGCGTAATAGGTTGTCTCCGTCCCGCTCATCGAGAAGCGAAGCATTTCGATGCAGGGAACAGTCTCGGCGATGCGCCGTGCGAGCCTGGTGTGCCAATCATTTTCATATGCGCACATGACGCCCATATCGAGGGCCTTGTGGACTGCCTCAACCACCTTCGGGTGAGCGTGACCGAGCAGGGCGGCGCCAAATGACATGCATAAATCAATATATTCATTGCCATCGAGATCATACACTTTGGTGCCTTTTGCACGGGAGATATAGAAGGGGTTATTGATCCCTCTGTTCACCCGCGCTGAAGAACATACGCCTCCCGGTAGATACCTCGATGCCAAATCCCGTAGCTCCTGATTTTTTCCCATAATTGGGCCTCCTCGTGGAATGATATCACTCCCCTCTGATCTTTCATGTTACCGCCCTCATGAGGTGCCGCCAATGGTGTTTATTCATCATTCTTCGTCGGTCTATCTAAACAGGTACGATTGAATACCCGTATTGTAACCATAATAGGAAATTCCGCTCAACCTTAGACTTCCCCTGAATATCGGTTACTTTTTCACAATATCTTTGAACTTGTCTGACATTCATGTAAGGGTGATTCCTGAGAGGCAAAAGGGATTGGGTGAAGATATGCTCAAACTGCTCTTTAGGGGTGCGTTTTCATCCTATCTGGAGTTAGAACGCTTCTCTGCTCGCTCAACCAGGCGGGGATGGCATCAGGAAATTACTCTTTGGAAAAACCAGAAGAATCTTCGTGGATATTGATCTCAAGATCCATTGAGATACATTCTACTATCACGGTTTCTCCTTCATTCATCTCCATATAAAGGTTTTCATCCTATCCATAAGCTCGTCTTTACTTATTATCCTCTTCTCCAATAGCAATTCAATCAATGCCTTAATCTCAAAAAAGGGAAAGAAGGGGTAATGAATATCCATGTGTCCCCGGTGAGGTATCGGTTATGACGTACCTTCCCTCAAAAACCTCTCCACCTTTGCCTTCTCTTTCAGCTTCTCAATGTATAGGTTCACCTCTTTCCGAACTTTCTCCTGTTTCAGATGCTGCGCAAGCTTGCCCTTGATGTCCTCGTACGCAATGGTCGTTTCTGATTTTTTTTCCATGACCTTGATCAGGTGATACCCGAACCGGGTCTCGACGATGTCGCTGACTTCCCCCGGTTTTAACGCAAAAGCCTTCTCTTCGAAGGGTTTCACCATTTGCCCGCGCCGAAAGTAGCCTAAGTCCCCGCCCTTGGCACTACTGGGATCTTCGGAGAATTTCTTGGCAAGGTCCGCAAAGTCTTCACCTTTTTGCGCCTTTTCCTGGATTCCTTCCATTTTCTTGCGGGCTTCGATCTTCTGGGATTCGTCTCCCCCGGGATCAACCTTGATCAGGATGTGACTTGCACGCACCTGCTCAGGTTGTTTGAAAAGATCCGGGTGACTATCATAGTACCCTTTGCTTTCCTTGTCGGAGACCGAAATTTTCTGAACAAACTGCGTATCGATGAATTGCTCAATGGCCATCCCCCGCATAAATTGCGCCTTTATGTCATCCTCAGTGAGATTCGCCTTAGTCAATGCACTTTTGAATTCAGCTTCGCTGGGAAATCGTTCTTTCAACTTCCTCACTCTTTCATTGATCGCCACCTCGTCAACGGTGATTCCCTGCTTTTGGCTTTCCTGATAGACCAACTCATGGTTGATAAGGTTTTCAAGGACTTCCTTTTTGATTTCTGAAAGCTGGGAATCACTGAGAGGCTTGCCCATTCGCGAAAGCCGCTGCTGGACACGGTTCACCTCCCGGTCAAAATCGATCCGGTTGATTACTGATCCGTTCACCACCGCAACTTTGCCCGGTGGAGTTTGCTTTTCTCCCGCCAATCCCAGCGAACTGGTCAATGCCATAGCTAAAGCCGCTACGAACACCCAAAACCATTTGCTCTGTCTTACCTCCATGCTTACTCCTCCTTGCCCATATGTGAAAACATGAAAAAATCCCTTTCTGACTGGCCGCCGCTACTAGGACTCTCTCGCCGGATTGTAAAGCCCAGAGCACTTTCAGAGAAACCGTATCCTATTGAAGAGAAGACGGGAAGGAAGCGTATTCCCCCCATAAATCCAGTTCCCTTCGTCATTTTCCCAATGTATTGATACTGATGCGTATCTGGGCAAAGATTTCCCCTGGGTACCTCCGCACCTAGAATCTTTCTCCCCTCCTGAAACCCGATCTGTCGAAAGGGGGTTTCCTTCGCTCCTTCCTGGGTCTAGCTTCCTGGACGACAATCTTCCTCCCGGAAAGCTCTCCACCATTTAATCTCTTTATGGCCTCCTGGGCCGCTTCCTCAGTACCCATTTCCACAAAGCCAAATCCTCTCGAGTTGCCCGAATACTTATCCCTGACGATGTTTACTGCAACACATTCACCTATTTCTCCAAAATTCTTCTTGAGATCCTCCTCCGTCACTTCATAAGACAAATTACCAACGTATAAGTTCTTGGACATCCTTATCCTCCTGTTTGTAAGGCCATTAGGCCCATCTACAAGAATTGGCGTCCAGATTTCCGTTTCCTTCGGCTGGCCGCAAGTCTTTTCCGTTTCTTTTTGACACTCGGTTTCTCATAAAACCGTCGGTGTTTAAGTTCCTTACTTATCCCTTCCAGTTGCATCTTCTTTTTGAGTAACCTAATAGCCCTTTCAATATTTCCCTTTACCTCCACACTGATGGACATTAAGCCTCCTTAGTATCACCAGGGAATCTTTTCAAAGCTACAACCCCAATGAAACGAAGATGCATTTCCCGTTAGGAGATAGGGGAATATCCTTTCCCGCGTCCATGAAAAACCCGCTAACTGCTTCCCCAATTTGCAGTAAATTCCACGTTCACTGTATCGAGATTCAACAGATTCCCGGTGAGAAATGAGATAAAAAAACCCCTCAGGATCCTAGAAAGTCCAGAGGAGTATAAACAATCAATTTGCTTGGGCCTTCGAACTAGGGCCTTCTAAGAATCTTTCTTCCGTTATTTTAGAATAGATCAATATGAAAATCAAGTATTTAATTTCCGGAGTTTCCTGCTCCAATAAATATCTTGACAGACGAAAGATGATCTTCTAGACATATATAAGGTTTTACCCGAACCCAATTTCTGTTCCTGTCCGTATCAGAGGGAAAAGAACTTTTTTCCCAAAATTCCGACTGCCATAGCTTGAGAAAACGCCGCGGCTTTATTGGGTTGCAATAGAGAAAAAAGGTAAACAAAGGCCGAATCTTTCGTTATCACCGACGTTTAAAGGAGAAGATACGCCACCTCAAGTTTTCGCTAGAAGCAAAGACTCCTTCAGGCTTGGGCCCGGTTCTCAACTCTCCCTACTTGACGAAATTGTTTCGGATTTGGATCAGAGGGGTCGAAGTGCCGCGAGAGCGGGAATGAGGCCGATCTATCGTGAAATGTGTATAACAATGGTCTTATGCCCAGCTTGGATCGACCCGCCAGAAATCACCATATTGAGAAGAATCTCGGAATTCATCGAAATCAAACCACTGAATAGGTTTCGAAGTGCTCAAAGCCATTATTTTTGACTACAATGGGGTGCTCGTTAACGACTTGAAAATTCATGAGGAGGCCTACTGGCGGGCTGGAAAGGAGTTGGGCATGCCTGTGGCCAGGGAAACCGTGAGAAAATACCTCTCCCACTCTCCAGAACAAAAAAGAAAGCTCTACTATGGAGACATCTCCGATGAGACCTGGGAAGGGATCAAGCGGCGCATGACAAGATGCTACTTTGACCTAGCCGAGAAGCGAGATGTCATCTTTCCTGATGTCGAAGCTGTGTTGACGTCTCTATCTGCCAGATATATCCTTGCCCTCATCTCCAATACCCGAAGAAAGTACTTTAATAGGATATTTCCCCGTAAGCTGGCCAGTCTGTTCAGTGAAACGATTTTTTTCGAGGAGATTAGAAAACCCAAGCCCTCCCCGGATCCGCTTCTGAAGATGATGGAACGATTGGGTATTGGCAGGGACCAATGCTGCTATGTAGGGGATTCGGTCATAGATGTTCAGATGGCAAAGAGAGTTAACGTCAAAGTGTTTTCGGTGGCGACGGGAGATAATTCCAAAGAAGAGCTGCAAGCAGCAGGAGCGGATTGGATCGTCAACAATTTGTCAGAGCTAAACGAGAAGTTGAAAGCAGTGATATGAAGATCATTCGACGAGAAGTGCTCTCAGAATAGGTCTTCCAATTAACTGAAGAAAGGGTGAGGCAACCATGAGAGAAAATTTTTGCGACTTAACTGGAAAAGTAGCCATCGTAACCGGTGCCAGTCGCGGACTTGGCCAGTATTTTGGCCGGGCCCTGGCACAGGCCGGGGCTGACTTGATCATTACGAGCCGCAATGAGGATTCACTGGTGCCGTTCAAAACTGAGATAGAGGGCCTGGGGCGGAAGGCCCTACCCCTCCCACTGGATGTATGCGATTACGATAGCATCCAGAAAATGGCGGACAAAGCGTATGGAGCATATGGAAGAATAGACATACTCGTCAATAACGCGGGCTGTAACGTCCGCAAGCCTGCCTTGGATGTTACGTGGGACGATTGGAATCTCGTTCTCGACACTAATTTGCGGGGGGCGTTCTTTGTGGCTCAAGCTGTGGCCAGTAAGATGATCCCGCGACGTTACGGAAGGATCATTAATATCGGATCGGTAACCTGTGTCTTCGGCTATGCTGGGCTGGCACCCTACTGCGCGAGCCGGGGTGGAATGAAACAGCTCACCATGAGCCTCGCTGACGACTGGGGTATACATGGCATTACCGTCAACTGCCTGGCCCCGGGTTGGTTCAAAACGGAGCAGACCGCGGTACTGTACGAGAACAGTGAGTGGGTGGAATACCTGTGCGATCGTATTCCCCTCAAACGGCCAGGAGAACCTCATGACCTCGACGGTGCGATTGTCTTTCTGGCTTCCGATGCGAGTGAGTATATTACCGGCCAGACTCTCCTCGTGGATGGAGGTATCTCCACCGGGGCCACACGTGCAACGGTTAAAAAGAAAGAGGCATGAGAGGGCATTGAAACTAGAGACGTAAGTGCTCTGCTAAGTTGAGTGGAAACGAAGGTCCAACCCAGAAATCCAGCCAAATGGATGTTGATCTAGAGGAACACTGCGGATATAATACCGAAGACCAAAAGCCTGTTAGTTTTTGGCACATAGAAAGTACTTCGAAGCTCCTTCACCGCGTTTTTCAAGGGATACCTCAAACGAAGGAAAAGTACTGGTAAATCCCCTCACATGGAGGTAAAGTCATGGACCTAGACCGTAAGAAAATGATGGAGCTCCATCAGACGATGTTGCGAATTCGTCGATTTGAAGAAAAGATCATGGACCTCTATGCCCGGCAAATGGTCCCTGGAATCGTGCATCTCTATATCGGGGAAGAAGCCGTGGCAGCAGGGGTCTGTGCCAACTTACGGGACGATGACTATATCACCTCCACCCACCGAGGCCATGGCCACTGCATTGCCAAGGGAGGTGAATTGCCCTACATGATGGCCGAGCTCTACGGAAAATCAACGGGCTACTGCCATGGAAAAGGCGGCTCCATGCATATTGCAAATATTGATCTGGGCATTCTGGGTGCCAACGGCATAGTGCCCTCAGGCATGCCCATAGCTGGTGGGGCTGCCCTGTCCATCAAAATGCGTGGTACGGATCAGGTGGCTGTCTGTTTCTTCGGCGATGGAGGAGCCAACAATGGGGCCTTCCATGAGAGCCTGAATCTGGCAGCGGCTTGGAAGTTGCCCGTAGTATATGTCTGTGAGAACAATCAGTATGCCATCTCAGTGGCCGCCAAGCGGATCGGTTCCATCGAGGACTACTACCTCCGAAAGGCGGCTTATGGGATAGAAGGGTGCAAGGTTGATGGAAATGATGT
>CAYFXL010000012.1:0-32818 GCA_964346945.1 uncultured Syntrophobacterales bacterium | reverse complement strand
GGCGACAACCTCTTCAAGATCGCCAGGAGACATAATATCAGCATTTCTCAGCTCACGAAACTTAATGGAATGCAAGAGGCGGAAACGATCTATCCGGGACAACGGCTTCTCATCGCTCAGGGAACGTGAATAGTCTTCGGAAAACACCCGAACCTCACAAGGCTCCTATCCTTCCTTGAGGTTGACGACCTCAGCCTCGGTTATCCTGACCAAATCCCTTGGTGAAAGGGAAAATACGGCATTGGGGGTTCCCGCGGCAGCATAGACAACGGGGAAATTCAGGAGATCCTCATCGGCGATGGTCCTCAGCCTTTTGCTATGCCCCACGGGTGGAACCCCCCCTATGGAAAATCCGGTGACTCTCCTGACGGTCTCCGCATCCGGTTTAATGATCTTCTTGCCGAGACGACGATTCATCTTCTCCATATCCACCCGATTGGCCCCTGATACGAGGACCAAAATCGGCTCATTCCCCACCATAAGGACCAGGGATTTAGCAATTTGCCCCACCGTGGTACCAATGGCCGCGGCGGCCTCAGCGGCAGTTCGGGTGCTTTCCGAGAACTCCGTAACCGTTGCCCTCAATCCCATGGACCTCAGCGTCTGTCGAACCCTTTCTACCGATGTCTTCAAACTCATCTTCAATTTTCCTCCCGCTTTCACCCGTGTGTTCGTCCCATTTCCGCCATCTCGCAAACTTTTGAATCCTCCTCTTGAATAACTTTGCTCAGCACGTCAGGGAGATTTGTGGAAATTCCATCGATACCCCGACGAATAAGACGCCTCATTTCGGGTTCTTCATCTACGACCCATACGTATAGGGGGACGCCCGCCCTCCTGCACCTCGTTATGAGATAGGGGTGGGCCAATTGAACATGTTGATGGAGGGTATCTGCCTTGAGTTTCCTGAGGGTTGACAGGGGAAATATCCCCCGTATCCACGCGAGGGATTTGATCGGCCTAGCCCTCCCCACTACGAATCCGGTCTTCATCTCCGGATCGGCCTCCTTGATTTTCCTCAATACGGAGGGCTGGAACGAGCAGATCAATACCCGATCCCGACGATAGAGGCGGTGAACCATTTCCACAACCTTTATTTCAATACCAGGGGTCTTTATTTCGAGATTCAATATGACCTCATCCCCGACGAAATGGGAGAAGACCTCTTCCAGTGTTGGAATCCGGGTTCCCATGCCCGCATCCAACGTCTTCACCTGCTTGATGGTGAGCGCCGCAATAGCCCCCGTGCCGTCAGTCGTCCTATCAACGGTCTCATCGTGGATAAGGACGAGATGACCATCGACGGTCTGTCGAACGTCCATTTCTATACTATCCGCCCCCAAGGTAATGGCCTCCATAAAGGCTTCCATGGTATTTTCAGGCCGATAGGCTGATGCCCCCCTGTGAGCGATATTGAGGGTCTTTTTTGGTCTCTCTCTCAGGGTTTCGCTCACCTTATCCGTAACGTTATTGGTTCGTCCCACAGAGGAAAAAGGGGAGCCGGCTGCAATAGGAGAAAATGGATGGGATTTCTGAGCCAACGATACCATCGGCATAGTAATGGAGGTGATTGGACAGCAGTCAATAGTACTTGTCGGCATAATTTCCTTGATAAGGCCTCTCCATCTGACCCCTATTCCACCAATCCATTTTCATTCATCATGGACAATACCTTGTAGATACGATATTCGCAGGTGGGAATTGCGCCTGCCATCTGGGCGATCGTTTCACCTCGATGCACATGAGCCCACATTTCCTTGGCTAAACTCTCGGTCTCCTCATCATCCCACGAAAGCGTTTTCGTTTGCGGATGGAAGACTCGGTCGGGATCTGTGTAAGTGGCCTTCAGTATCTTCAATTCATCCTGCTGGCGGGCAGCCTCCATCAAGAGGCCCATTGTCGTCGTCCCAATCTCCTCTTCCTCATCAAACTCCGCTGGGGACAATCCCCCCTTGAAGGTAAAAGCATCCTGGACGGGGGATTGGAACACTTGGTAAAAGGCCTCTTCCCCCCGCAAATGTCCCAATTTGGCGTATAGTATCTTACCTGACTCGATATAGAGCATCGCAAAGACCTGTTCAAAGGTGTCAGTGATGGTGAGGGTTCCCGTCCTCTCTGAGCTCGCTAATGTTTGAATGATAGTGGGGAGATCGAAATATTCCAAATCTCCCGAAAGATGTTGATAGCGAGCTGCTGCCCGTTGCTTTCTTAATCCCTCCTCCAGGCGTTTCGAAAGGATCGCCAACAGGTTCATCGATAATTCAGGGATTTGATTCAAAAGCTCCATAAAGGTCTTCTTTTCGATTTTCAATATCACGGCCCTCTGGGGTACCCTTGCCAGGGAGGCTCTCGAAGAACCGGTCATGATAGCCATCTCGCCAATGGGATCGCCCTCTCCCAGGTAGGCTACAACCACCATCGTCTCACGACCTCCCTTCGCACGGCAGATCTCCACCACCCCCGATTTGATCACATAGATAGCATCGGAAGGATCCCCGATCCTGAAGATAGTGTTTCCCGGCGTATGGGTTTCTATCGTGCCACTATCCAGGATAGTCTTGAGTTTTTCTGGTGACAGCCGGCTAAAGATTTCCGAATTTTTCAGAAACCCGATCTCCTCCTCCAACCGTTCCGCTGTATCGTCCATTACCACACCCCTTCCTTGCCTTGGAAATCAATTTAAACTCTCGTTATTTCATGCTCTTGATCCATGTGTGGTTAACCTGTCTTGGCGAAAAGAATGAACTGCTGGAGGTACCGAAATTCAGCCGCGCCCACATTGAACACTTCCATCAAGGCTCCACCGACGTTTCTTTTAAAGCCTGGAGGCTTCATCAGTTCCCCCTCCCCAAGGGCCTATGGATTGGGCTCTCATCTTTTCCCTGAGCGGTTTTGCCAACGGTGAATAGCACAATTGCGAGGGTTCTACGGGGTATTCCCCCTTAACAGTTCCTTCAATGCCGAGGCGTTTTTGACGGCAAATCCGAAGGCATCGTTGTTAAAATAACTATAGACATCTAAGCCTTCCCTTAGCCATCCCCCGATTCTTTTGGACCAGTCTCGAAGTTCTCCCTCGGAATAGTTGGATTCATAAAGGGATTCGCCACCGTGAAACCGGATGTAAACGAAATCGGCAGTAGTCCGCTCTGCATGGGGAAGGACTGAGGAATGAGCTAGGCAAAGGGAGAAATTGTGTTTCTCCAGAAGCTCAAAGACCTCAGGACAGAACCAGCTTCCATCCCTAAATTCGAAGGCCTGGCGAACGGGGTTTGAAGAAAAAATATCCCCCAAGACGCTGCAGAACTCCTTTAGCCTCCCGGGGTTTAGTTTGAACTTGGGGGGAAGTTGCCAGAGGATAACGTTCAACTTCTCCCTCAGCCCCTGGGCGTGGTCAAAGAATGCTTCCAAGGCTTCCATGCAATCCCTGAGTCGCTTAATATGTGTAATGAACCGGCTTCCCTTGATCGAGAAGAGGAAGTCCCCGGGAGTCCTCTGATACCATCCTTCAAAGGTCTTTCGATTTGGAAGGCGGTAGAAGGTGACGTTCAGTTCAACCGTATCGAAGAATTGGCTATAGAACTCAAGCCACCCCTTCTGGGGTACTGTCCTTGGATAGAATACGCCGTCCCACCAATGCCGATAATTATATCCGCTTGTTCCCACAAAAACCCTAGCCATCCATGCGATCCCGGTAAGGTCCCATTGGCCTTTAGCCCCAGGGCAATCACTCAGCAGTCCCCGGCACCCTCAAGGGAAACGTAATCCGAGAGGTAGTTAAATTCTTACGGCTCGCGATCTGGAGTCGGCCCCCCATCAATTTGACCAACCGGCTGGTGATATGCAAACCCCTTCCGCTGGTTTCACCATCTAAGAGCCGAGCGATCTCCTCCCGTGGGATTTCCCCCGTATTCGTGATCTTCACCACCGCTGAATTCCGCCGCCGAACACTGCTAATAGTGAGCTGTCCACCCTCTTTCGATATGGCATTGGTTGCGTTATTGAGTAAATTATCGAAGACCCTTTCAAGATGGAGTCGGCAGCCCAGGACAAAGAGGTTCGGTTGCAGCTCCTTCCTCACGAGGCTGATATTTCTCAATTGCTGCTCCGCGATGGCTACCTCATTGACTTTAAAGCGCTCGATCAATCCATCCGTGACGTCCAGAAGTTCCTCCTCGCCTTCCCCGTAGATTTCGAAGGCAAGTTCTTGCATCCTCGAGGTTTCCCTGATCAGAATATCCAGATTCCGATCTATCGTCTCCTTTTTCGTCTCAAATTCGCCCTCATCCAGTGCTCGTTTCACCCTTTTGGCGAATCCGGCCGTAGCGATGGCTGGATTTCGGAAGTCGTGGAGGATATCGTGTAACCTCTCCAATCGGACGGCCTTCATCACTTCCTTACCGAAAAAGGTGAGAATCTCAACTTCTTCATCCTGGAACCTCTTATGTTGGTCCAGCGCATCGAAGGCTATGAAATCGGTTACCAGGTCACCCACCTTCAGGGGGACATACAGGATGGAGTGGATATTGTGGGTTTGAATAAAGTGCCTCAGTTCCTGGGTAATCAATCGGCTTTTCAGGGGATTTTTAATCAAGAGATAGGAAGGGGTAATGGCTTCGTGTTCATATTCACCCAAGGGGTGCAGGTTGACGACGGCATTCAAATAGGGCTCCCCCCTTATATCGAAGACCTTTCCCAGCCCGTGATATCCGCGCTCACCGGGGTAACCCGCCTCTAAGACCACTTCACGACGATTTCTCCTTATGGAGAACAGGGCACAACTCTGGATCCTCACCAGATCGGCTATTTCGGGGGTGATTAATCTAAAGAAGTCCCGTAATCGAATGCCTTCCCTTTTGCCCAATTTCAAGTAGATCCTTTCGACGATCTTCTCCTTGGTCTCGTTCAATTTCTGGAGGCTTAAGATCCTTTTCCGAGCTATGACGTAGGACACCCTCCTCGCAAGAACTTCCGCAATCTTACGCTCCAGGGGGGTGAATTTCTTATCCCTTTCCTCATAATAGATCTGAATAGCGCCCTTGGTATCCAAATCTCGTATGGTAAAACGCGGAATATTCATTGGAACGGCGAGCATTGAACGGATTCCCATCTCGCGAACGATTCCTTTATTCTTGTACTTAGCCTCTTTCATGATATTGGGGACAAGGTAGCTCTTTCCCCTTCTGACGACCTCTCCGGCAATGCTGTCCTCAAAGGGGATGGATTGCTCTCGTTTTTCCCCGTCATAGTGATAGGAGCCGAAGGAAACCATCTCCCTCCTTTGGGGATCGAAAATCCTGATGGAGGCAGCCGCTGCTCCCAAATATCCGACAATGCGTTTTGCTGCGCCCTCCAATATTTCCATCTCGCCCCAATTGGGGTTGATCTCAATGATGTTTTCGACCTCATCGATCAGGCGGTTCACCTCGTCATAGACAACGTGGTTTTGAACTTCGCGCACAATATCCCCGAGTTTCCCGTGGGAAAGCCCCAGGCATTTTATTCCTGGATTCTTCATCAGGGAACTTATCAATTCCCGTTCTCTTTCTTGAAATGGTCTTTTCCCCATGAGTGAACGTTCTGATTTCATCAAGTCATCCTTTGAGCACCCTATTTTCCATCGAATTCCCGCTCACATCCCCCATAAACCCTTCCGGTAATGGCGCGAGTAAATTGCGCCAATGGGGTTATGGGCTAAAACCCGATCTTTGACCACCAAAGTTGTCACAGGGGCGTCCAAATATTTGGAAAAGAGGATGTCGTTTCCCATGCAGAGACCGAAGATGATGTTCAAATCGGTTCGACTTCGGTTCAATATTCTTGCCTGCGCGATGGGGTTACAGGTTGCCTCGACCCTTCCCTCCTTCTGGCCTGGAAGGTTAAAGGCCTTTCTGTTGATCCCGCAAACCTTACAGCAAACTGAGGAAATCTTAAACCGCTTTTCGAGTATTTCGTGGAGGATACTCACCTCCTCCTCAAGACCGATACAGAAGGCAATGCCCAAATGTCGATAACCCATTTTTCTGCAAAAGAGAATGAGTTCCTGGAGCCGGTTCATCTTCACAGAGAACTCAGTCTCGATGATGGAGGCGATCCTCAATATCTTCCGGTTCTTTCGGTCCTTATAGACATTGATCACATCGCCCCGAATATTTGTACAATCCATCCCCTCGAGGCATTCCTTCTTCACGCAGATGGCACAATTCATTGCCCAACTCCCTTACAGATACGAACCCGGTCCACTAAAACACTTTTCATGCTAACACCTTAGCCTTGAGATGGCAATCATTTTCTCTGATTTCCAGAAATGGCCATATCAATTCCCTTGTGAGCTGTTGTCTTAACCCACGTTCGTCCAATAAAGGGACTTTTTCCCTATTTTATGGCTCGCTCCGGGGAATCTGATGTTTGGATCGTACCCAGCTCATTCTCACTTTGGCCTCATTTCAAAGGGAGGAGCGAAATTCGGCAGAGCATAAACAATAAATTGTATATTCTGTCCCGAGAACCCCTTTATCTTTCGATGGGGTCAAATGAAAAAATCCTGTTATTTCAGTACATTATCTATCAAATCCGGACCATGGCATGATATTTGCTCTAAGAAAGGTCGAGGGTTTAAGAAGCCATGAAAAGACTCCTTCTCTTCCTCTTAATATCTCTACTGCTTTCTGCCTGCGCACCTGCCACGCGGAATGGGACAAATCCAGTACTGTCCCCTATGCTGGACGGCATGTACGATAACAATCCCATCCTGGTCAACCAACGGCTCATGCCCATCCAAAGGATCATTGACTCGGTCTATTTTCTGCACACCGATACCGAATTCAAACTCGAGGACGGGGAGGTAATCACCGCCGAACTGGACGGCACCGGTGTTTTGATTCTCGACAGGTATATCCTCACCGTTAGCCACGCCGTCTCTCATGATAGCCTTCAGGTGGAAATGCTCACCCCCATGGGAATACAAAGGGTGGACGCACCGGCGGAAAAATTGAGTGAAAAGACATCTCTCAACCTCAACGGTAGCCGTATCAGGTTGGAAGAGGTTGTGAAGGGCAAAGAGGATGATATTGCTATCTTCAAGGTACCGGATGGGTTTCAGCTCAACTCCTTCCCCTATGAGATCGGTAATAGCGATGAGCTCCAAGTGGGAGATTTCATCTACGTCGTAGGAAACCCCATGAATTATGGGATCAACGTGAGGGAGGGAATTGTCAGTTCAATGGTAGCCCCTGAGGCCATTGCCGCCGTCCTGCCCCGGTTTGAAAATGCCTTCATGATCTCCAACGGAGTCAACCCCGGTGACAGCGGAACCCCCGTCATCGCCATCCGCGATGGAAAATTCGAACTGGTCGGCCTATCCCAAGGCATTTTCACCAATGCTCAGAGCTTGAGCTGGGCAATTAAAATCAACCCCATCCTGAATAAGCTGGAGGATGGGATGGGGAAAAGAGAACATCCGCAAATGAAGGGCGGGAAAAAGTTTCCTGAAGAATACACCCAGAGAGGCGATGTCGATGCAACCCAGCCTAACCTCCCCTCTTCATGATGAAGTTCAGATCCTCCTGATGCAAGTACTCCCGAAAGCTTATAACAGCGTTTCCCGTTGAGAATTCCGGAACTGTTCGGCCTCACCTCAGGTCTTCCCTCTCATTTCAAGCCAAATCGCTTCACGGTCCACGTGCCGGTTTTCGCGCTGAAACCGAAGGCCCTCAGGTTGGTAATAGCTACCCCAACATTACCCTCAGCTTCCACGGTATCCGGCGACTCTCCAACCTCCAATCTCTCCTCTCTCCATCTGTTGGTAAGGGCGCTGAATCCGAGGACACGGAGGTTTGTGACGGCAACCGCCACGTGGCCGTCAAATTTGCTTTCGAGGACGCGTTCCCGAGAGATGAGGTCTTGAGTCACCCAACGATTCCCCAGGGCCGAAAAGGCCACAAGCTCCCGTTCCCTCACCAAAAGGTATACCTCTTTCTCTACCACCTCTCCTGAGGAAGCGAGCCCAAAGGGGAAGTAGGTCAGCGTTATCAATAGAAAAATCGCCATAACCCCCTTTTTCATCATCGGTTCTGTCTCCTTTCAAGGAAACGAACTATCCGGCTGATTACTCAGCGCTTATCCCCCTCAGCAGGACTTCGGGCCTCACGTCCCTGAACCCTCGGGGGAAAGGCGTAACTCCCCACAAAAAGGAGGATCAAAGAAAGGAGAACCCCCTGGAAACCGGGGCTCAGGGAAACGAGTCTCTCCAAACCAAAGCGGCCGACAGGGGCTGTTTTTCCGAAGATTACCCATCCACCCCCTCCAATAACGGCGGTCATGGCTCCTATGAGGTTGAGCCCTAGTTTATGGCGGTAAAAGCCCAAGATCACGGGAACCACGAGCCCTGCGGTATAGATGGAATATCCAAACAAAAGCAGGTTGATCACCCCCCGTGATTTTAGGGCAAATCCCAAGGCCACCAGGCCAAAAAGGATCACGGCCAGCCTCGAAAGGAGGAGAATCTTCCTCTCATCAAGTTCCCTGCCTCGGACGCTCTTGACAAGATCATTGACAATATCCATGGAGAAAATGATGCTTGAGGTTAGCAGCACTGTGTCGGCCGAGGACATGACTGCACACAAAAGGGCTGCCAGCACGAAGGAATTGATCCCCCAGGGTAATACTTCCCTTATCATATAGGGGAAAGCCTCTTCACCAGATAGGGACGGAGCCAGGACCCTGGCGGACATACCGATAAGGACAATGGAAAAGGCAAGGGGAATCAGTATCAAGGCTGTAACAAGGACACTTTTGCGCGCTGTTTCCCCGTCCCTGGAGGAGAAAAGGCGCGAGTAGATGTCGGGGCCCACCATATAGGTAGAACCGATGAGGACCAACCATTCAACGAGGTTTTTCCAGGAAAAGTGTGAATTGACCGGGAAGAGGAAAAAATCCCGGGGAAGATGGCTATTCATTGCGGTGATGCCCCCTATTCGCTGCAGGCTTAAATAGGCACAGAGGAGAATGCCGGCGATCATAATGACAGATTGTACGGCGTCTGTTCGGATAATCGAGATCTGGCCTCCCAGGATGGTGTAAGCAATAAAGATTGCGGCGGAAAGGCCCATCATGAAAGAGAGATTCCCGGGCATCATGGTGTTGAGAATACGGCCTGAGGCAACAATCTGACCCCCTATGATCCCAATCCACGACCAGACGATGACGAGGGAGGCTACAAACTTCACAGAGGCACCATATTGCTTTTCCAGAAGCTCAGGCAAGGTAAAGAGGCCGTAGTCCCGGATTCTTCTCGCCAGGAAAACAAAGAGAAGAAACAGCCCAACCACACCCACCAACATCCACCAAGCTCCCACAAGCCCCCAAGAGAATCCCTTGCCGGCCATGCCGATTGTGCTGGATCCCCCCACAATGGTTGCCACCAGAGAACCACTGATCAAAAACGGAGTGCCCCGGCGGTCGGCCACGAAGAAGCTGTCGGTTCCCTTGATCCGCCGGAAGCTTAGCACACCAATCAAGACCATTCCCATAAATAAAAGAGCTACAATAGCGAGATTCACAGGAGTTCTTCCTTCCTCTTTGGGCCTACCCGAATTAGGTTCCGTTCTGATGGAAAAACCGGTCTTATCCTCGGAGAATAACGAGCTGATCCTCGGACGAGGTGAGCTTTTCGACCCCGTGAGAGGATACCAGATAGAGGTCTTCAATACCCACCACGCCTTTTCCGGGGAAGATCAATTTGGGCTCAAAGGCGAAAACCATACCTTCCTCCAGGTGGGTGTTAACGCCCATGCCTAACAGGGGAAGTTCGTCGATCTCGAGGCCGATTCCGTGGCCCACAAATGGAACCTTTCCCTCTCCATGACCCATGAAGTAATCGCCAAAACCTCTTATCTTGACCAATTCGACAGCTCTTCGGTATATCCGCCGGCCGGAAACTCCCGGGCCGACACTTCGCTCCATATCTCTCTGAACCTCCAAGAGGACCTCAAACCCCCGCAGGAAGAATTCGGAAGGCTCCCCGATGGAAAAAGTTCTCGTCACATCGCTTACGTACCCATTGATGCCCACTCCGAAATCGACATAGATGGGCTCCCCCCTTTTTACCCTATGCGCCCCCGCTCCCTGGGCGATGGCGGGATTGGGACCCTCACCGCAAACCGGGGATGTGCAAAAGGAAGAGTATGTGGCCTCTTTCCCCGAGAGGATGTGGCCGTGGAACATCTCCTGATTCCAACCCCTGATGCGAAGCCTTCCTTGGTGTCCCTTTTTTCGAGCGTGCGCAAAGAGCAGGCCGTCGATCTCCAGTTCCGTCATCCCTTCCCGGATGATCTCCTTAGCCACGTTCATCACCTCATCCGTGATGTTTGCCGCTTGCCGAATCTGTTGGATTTCATAGTCCGATTTGATAGACCTCACCCTCAGGATGAGACGGGAGACGTCGGTAAATTGAGATCGGGGAAAGAGGGATTGAAAGAGAAAATAGTAATTGGTGGGCAGGACATCCAATTCGAGGCCGATGGTCCCGATGTGGTCGAATCCCCCATTCCGTAACACCCCCGGAATATGGCGGACTTTTTCCAGAAACACGATATTGGATAGGGCCGATTCCCTCATGGCTCTGACACGGCTCTTCTTAACCATGAGGGTGGGATCCCCCTCTTGGGGTATGAAGAGGAAGGATTCTTGAACCGTACCGGCGAAATAGAAGAGGTCAACGTTTTGACAGATCAGGGCGCCATCAACCCCTTGTGCTTTCAATGAGCCCTGGAATCGTTGAATTCTGGACTTCAATTCCGTTTCAGGGGTATATTCCATCTCATAAACTCCAATGGATAAACCGAGGAGGGATCATGGTTTTTCCACTTCGGCGGGCGAGTTGGGAGGAGATTCAATGGCCCATCGCATGCCTGACATCTTCATCATTGCCCTCCCTTGAGGGAAAAGTGATTGACAGTTCCCTCTTATCCCCCTTGCGCGCTCTCCACTATCCTCGTGTATCTCCAGAGTGCGGATAGCGATTTTGCAGCCCTCTCCGGTGTAGCGTAATTTGTGATGCTTCCCTTCTCGGTCAGGGATGCTATCTCTTCCTCCCAAATCCCCGGGGGAGAGGAAAAACAGCATACAATGGGCTTCTTTCTTCCCCATTGGGTGAGCAAACCTGATAACGCCCTGATTGAGCCCTCGTTGGCCGAGGCAAACATGATGCATAAAAGGATGGCATCAATGGACTTATCCTGAAGGACGGACTCGACAATCCCTCGGATTGCTCGTGAATCATACCAGGCAGGGCCCATATCTACCGGGTTTGTCCTCATGGCCAAAGGAGGGAGGAGGTTGTTTATCCTTTTCTGGGTCTCCTCTGAGAATGAAATAATGCGCAACCCCTCTTTCTCGCAGATGTCACAGGCAGCCATTGAAGGCCCTGCCTGACCTGAGAGAACGGCGACCCTGCAGCCCTCGGGTTGTGGGCTGGAGGATAAAGCCTTGGCCGTATCGAGAAGCTCCGATGAACTTTCCACAGTGAGAATTCCAGCCTGCTTGAAGGCACCCTCGTATACCTCATGGCGACCAGCCAGTGAGCCCGTATGGGACTTGGATGCCAGGTCGCTGACGGAAGAAAGGCCTACCTTATACGCTATAATCGGTTTTTTACCCCGAAAGCCTTTTGCCACCTCAAACAGACGCCGTGGGTCATTGATGCCCTCGACGTACATGGCAATTGCCCGAGTGTCGGGGTCTTTCATCAGATAGGGGATCATGTCTGCAAAATCTATATTACATCGGTTGCCCAGGCCTACAATCTTGCTGAAGCCAAAATCGCCCCTCATGGAGAGAAACCCCATCAGGTGAGACATGCCACCACTCTGACTTAGAAGGCTGATCCCTCCCTTTTTTACATCGGAAAACTCTGGAGTGAAGGAGGCATTCAGGTGGCCATGAAGGTTGATCATTCCAAAAGTATTCGGTCCGATCACCGGAATACCGGCCTCATCGGCGATATCCATGATTTCATCCTGCAATCTCCCCCCCGACTCATCTTCGATTTCCCTGAAACCAGCCGTGATGAGTACTATTCCCTTTACGCCTTTTTGAGCAGAATTCCTGATTATCTCCGGCACCAGACCAGAAGGAAGCGAGATAACGCAGAGGTCCACCATGTCCGGCACATGCATCAAGGAGGGATAGCTTCTCATGCCGAGGATTTCCTGCTTGCCAGGATTGATGGGAAAAATGCTTCCAGAGTATCTTCCTTGGATCAAGCTCTTCATGACGTGGAAACCGAGCTTCCCCTCGTTGTCTGATGCACCAACGACCGCAACGGATCGGGCGTTGAACATGGCATCTATTCCCTTAGATTTATCGGACATATCCTCGTTTCCCTTTCACGCCTCTAATCTCCTCGAGAGCGGTGATCCCAAACATCCAGCGTTGGCAAAAGCGCTGTGGAGATGAGATCCGTACCTCTGGCCCCGCGGGGAGATTGAATGATAAGTCATTGGGTGTCTTATGGTCGCATAATCAAGGAGGGCTCTTTTTCCCCTTTCTCATATTTCTCCGCCATGACGCGGTATATGGATGTAATCACCAATTGGAGCAAAAAAGGGTTGGGGCGAAGTGGACTGATTTCCCTTTCCAAATCGAGGGCAGCCGCGAGACAACGCTTGGACTCATCACCTCGATCCAATCTGAAGAGGATGTAAGCCATCTCCTCGAGCCTCCTCTTATAGAGGAGCCTGCGCTCGCGAGGGAATAGTTCTCCGAGGGCTCTTTGATATATTCCTTGAAGCCACTCTTCCTTTTGG
Organism: uncultured Syntrophobacterales bacterium; assembly: GCA_964346945.1. GTDB lineage: Bacteria > Desulfobacterota > BSN033 > WVXP01. The sequence continues at coordinate 20,015 of CAYFXL010000012.1, read as the reverse complement.
GTTGGATTGAGCGCGATTCGACTCTCCTCCGCTTCTTTCACCGCCCTCACATAGGGCTCAACATCTTCGGGTCCCAATATCCAGTTGATAATACCCTCTGTTACAAGGAGATTCTGTGAATCGGCAAGGAAACGGTCATTTCCCTCAATCTCATCCCGATCCAGAAATTGGTAGATCAGCGGACCATTAATCCCATTCTCTATTTCGCTAATCTCACTTTTGGCCATGAGGAAATCCTGGGGAGGGGTCTTCTCCATTTCTTGGGTGAGGGAATATGCTTCCTCTAGCAGGAAACGTCCATATGCCGGCGGGATTTCCACAATAGGGAACCCGGCCTTCTCTCTCAGATTCCCCAAAAATGTATTGAAGGCCTTCCTGGTCATCTGATCCCGCCGGAAACTCACGAGACCTTCGATATCACTTACCAGAGCCTCTAGGGTATGGAGGCCCCGGGGGGTCCTGGGAACTGTCAAAATGATGAGGCGGTTACCTAGGTAGTCTATCCCGCTCAGAAAACCCTTGGGTTGATCGCTCCGAAGGGGTCGAATCACCGGGGTCCTCCTCTCACTCTCTTCCGTGTCCTCAATGGGTATTCCCCTCTGCTTCAAGCGGTAGAGCGATCTCTTTATGGCCTTGAGCAAGGGTTTGCTCCGGCAAGAAGCCTTCATCCCCATCAAGATCATAGCAGAAGTCCTAGAGGGAATTCTTGCCAGGCCCTCCACGATAGCAACATCCAATTCGGCCGACTGTCCCAAAAATGGGGTTATAAACTCTAGAGAACGCTGCGGATCCTCTTTCTGCCGCTGATACAGGCTTATCCTATCGATGATGGTTTGAATGGCCTGAAGGACCTCATCGCTGTAGGGTGGGCTTTTAGGCCTCCTCTTTTTCTCCTTCTTTTTTCCCATGGGACTGTAATATCCTTGTAATCTTATCCGTTTACGTATAAGGTATTCCGTATCAAAATCCGTTTAGCTTGTCAACGGACGATCTTGAGATCAGTACAAAACTAGAAAAGGAGTTCTGAGCGCGAATTAAGATTTTCGGTGACAATTCTTAGCGAAGTGGAGTGAATGCAGATTCGATGTCTGGGTTCAAAGGGCGCATTTTGGAACGAAGTAGCGCCGTAAGCGCTCATGCGCAGTGAAGCGAGCTGTAGAATTGTCGAAAAAATATCTTGAGCAGCGGAGAGCGACTTTTTCAAAGATCTCGTCTTCCTGTCCCATCAAGAATAGCCGATGGAAAAACGAGAGATAAGGGAATGGGTATGGAGGAGAATGGCCCAGGGGGGTCTCCATGGAAATCGGTACGGGAGGATTCCCCCCTTTCCGGGTCAGAACAAGGCTGCCGAAAGACTGAGGCGGACAATCCTCTACAAGAAGAGTTTCAGCGTTATGGTACCCCCAGATCGGGCCCAGCTCCAGGTGAGGATCAACCTCCTCCAAGATCGCAAGAGGTTGGTTATGGCCACACCAGGTCTTCGAGACGGATTCCGCGAAATACCGAGCAGCCGAATACCTCCGTCCCTCTGGACGAAAGCCGTCAGCAGCGGGGGTGTGATGCGATATGGAAGGAGCCTAACATCCACATTGCGCGAAATCGGTCGAATCGACCTGCTGGTAACGGGAGCTGTGGCCGTCAGCCTTCAAGGAGACCGAATCGGCAAGGGAACGGGATATTTCGATTTGGAGTATATGATCCTCCGGGAGATTGGCTCAGTTGGGGGGAAAACTCCGGTCATCGCCGTCGTTGATGATCTTCAGGTCTTCAAGGAGCTGCCCTGGAATGAAAAGGACGTGTCTATAGATCTCATCGTTACCCCGACCAAATCCATCGCGGTCCAGAATCCTCGTCCCAGACCAAAGGGGATAGATTGGCTTTCCCTCCAACCTCGCCAAACAAGGGGGATGCGTCCGTTGTGGGAGCTCTGCAGGTAGATAGAGATAGTGGCTAGCGTTGAGATACCTTTTTGAACATTCTCCTAAATATCCCCTCCAGATTTGGATGAACCGGATGACCCAGTGCCTTGGCAATCTTGAAATGTCTCCACCCGAAGTCATAATGAGCCGTGGCCGAATAGAGAATTGCCAGGTTGTTGTGGGCTTTTGCATAGTTGGGCTTGATCTGAACCGCCTTCTTATATTCGGAGATGGCCTCGTGGAGGAGCCCCATTTTTCTATAGGCGGTTCCCAGATTGAAATGGACACCCGCGATGCCTGGAAGGAGGGAAACGATCTTCTTCCACTCGGAAATGGCCTTTTCAAATTCGCCGGCGTGGACGTACCCGATGGCTAGCCTATGGTGGGCCTCTATCAGATTTGGTTCTCTTGCCATGGCCCTCATCAGCTCGATGTATCCGTCTCCATAACGCCTTTTCTTCCCGTAGGCTAACCCCAGGTTAATATGAGCCATGGCGTAATTCGGATTAATACCGATGGCTCTCTTGTACTCCGCGATGGCTTCTTCAATCATCCCCTTCCTTTCGTAGGCAAAACCAAGAATATTGTGAGCTTCAGCCCGGTTGGGATTCAGCTCTACGGCTTTTTCCCACTCATGTATGGCGCTTTCGATCATCCCGTTATCGAAATATTCGATGCCTGAAATCAAATTCCGGTCTTCCGACAATTCCTGCCTCCAGGTTCATCCAAGAGAACCGATCTCCACGCCCCTCACCCTCTTTCGGAATCCCTCGCTTTCCTCGATGAGCCCATGGAGATTGGATTCAGCGATGAGTTTCACCTTGGGGAAGTCCTCATTGGGAATGGAATGAAGCCGGATTCCCAGCTCTTCCTCCACTTTCTTTTCCTTAATGGAGTCTCGGCTCCACCTCGCGGCCAATTCCAATACGGCATCCCTTCCCCCTTTATAAAAGGAGGAGGCCAAAAGAGAAATAACAAAGGTGTCCGTGGAGATGCAACAGATGTCCGCCGAGCGGAGAGCATAACCATTCCCATTAAAGGAGACGGCTACTCCGCCCCCATCCCTTACCAGTTTGAAGGCCTGGACATCGGTAATGCTATCCCCAACATACATTACGTCTGCAGGCTCACATCCGGTTCTCTTCAAACTGTCCAATATCGCCTTGGCCTTTTCGAATCCACCCACGGGGTTCACCTCCTTGAAAACCATCCCCACCTCCATTTGGGCGATCTCTTCCCAAAAGATGTCGTGTAAACGCCTCACCGTGCCCTGATCCTCGAAAGATAAATCCTCGATACCCCTGGCTTCTTCATTCCAGCTGATCATCTTCATCTGGACAATCTCGGCGGTCAGCGCTTTCAGACGGTCTTCCTCCCCATTGCCCAACGGATATGCATCGATGTTTACCTTCGTGCAGTAGACGTGATCCATGGGGAAACCAACCACGCTGCAAAGGGCATCCAGATAGGGTTCGTAGCTTGTGCTAACGATGAAGGAGGGCATCAATCCATTGACAAACCGCAATGTCTCCAAAGCTCCTCGGACCAAAAGGATATTTCCCCTGGAATAGTTCACCATCTCCGCGTTGGTCATTCCATGGGCCTTCAGGAAAGGTAGAATGAGCTTCAGGGTATCCCCTGCCTTGTAGCCACGCCTCTTTTCGACGTCGGCGAGGAAATCGTCGTATTTGCTGATGAGGGAGAAGAATCGCTCCCCCTCGGGGATGAAAGACGCGGTGAGTTCCATGGCATTATCGTTCTTCGAAATGGGACCCTCGCAATCGGTGTTAAATTGCCTCTTTTTCACATGCGCTCCCATAATTGCGTTTCTTCAGATTGAACCGCAATGAGAAAATGGTCCCAATCATACACTGCTGCGTTGCTGCATAACCTCGAATCATTCCAATTCCATTTCCCTCACATACCTTTCTATCTCATCATTCAGGAGAATCGGCCCGGCCTCTTCACCCTTTTCGTTTAAGACTTTTCCCTCCATAACCCTTACCCTTCCCTCGGCTAGGGCCTTCAAGGTGTGGACCATCAGTGGAACCTCTCTCCTCACCCCTTGCCGTCTGATCTCCATGAAAAGGGGGTTTCCTTCCCCTTCTTCCCCGATTACATCGGCCATGGTCTTTCTCATCAACCTCCTTTCCAAATCATCCCACAGGGGGTCAAAACCCTCACCACGGATGGGAAAGGTGCAGAACGCAATAGGTGGCCCCTCATCCAACTCACTCGTAACTAGGTGCATCATTGCTCCTGTTTCGTGGAACCTATTTTCAATCAGTTGCCAAATAACCTGCTGCCATGTCCCCTTGGGTCCCCCCGGCTTGGCGGGATGGAGGTTAATCATGGTATGACGTCTGCACATCTCCGGACTGACGATCAACATATAACCCGCTAATACGATGGTTTCTGCTCCGTACTTTTGCACCCTGCTCATCACTTCCTCGTGGTATTTAGCACGCCATATCTGCGATGAAGCCAACCGGAGGTGGGGTTCAAATTCAGAACTGGAGAGGAAGATCACCTTTAGGTCTAACGTCTTGGCCAGTTCGATGAACCGGTCGCTTTCAAGGGTTTCTCCGGGCCGCCGGTTGCAAAACACATAGGCAATCCTTCCTGGAATCACCCCATTGGCGATATTCTCATAAACCCTCTGCAACAACTCCCTTGCCGCCTCATCACGCCCAGTCGAAAACCATCCCACTGTATAACTCATCATCCATTATCTCTCCATAGGGTTAAAAAAATCGGTCAAATCCGCCTTTGTTGGGTAACAATCCCTTCCGAACCCGGTCACACTTTTGCCCGCAACCCGCGTGGCGAAAAGGGCACAATCCTTCAAGGGTTTGCCTAGGACCATGCCCGCCAAAAATCCGGCATTATAGACATCGCCGGCCCCGGTATTATCCACGACGTCAACCTGTTCGGCGGGTATCATAAACGCGTCCTCTCGAGTTAAGATGAAGGATCCCTCCTTTCCCCTTTTGCAGACAACGACATCGGGACCATAGCTCAGGAGGTTCTTGCAACCTCGCTCATAAGCCATCGATGTGAGGAGAACAACCTCCTTTCCGGTAACGAAGAGGACCGAACACCTCTCTATGAAAGCCTCTACCTCCTTCAATCCCCGCCTGGCATATATCTCTCCTGGGTCAAAACTCATTTTTCCAGGGGGATAAAGATGCTCGAGGGTCTCCTTTTGAGCCTCCATGGGTAGTTTTCCTGTAAAGGAGGTCATGTGTAAAAGCCGGCTATGAGAAGGGAGGTCCACCTCGATTTCATCGACGCAGAGGGTGTCGTTGGCATTGGGCTGGATGAAAATGGACCGGTCTTGAGATTTGTCGAGGATTATCAGGCAAACGCCACTCTCATGGTTTCTCCTCACCCAGCGGGTATCCACCTTCCCCGTTTCTAAGGAATCGATCAGGAAATCACCATCTTCGTCCTTCCCCACCTTACCGATCAGTCCCGTATTGAACCCCATCTTCGAAAGCGCGAAGACCGTATTCGCTGCTGACCCGCCCCCGCTTCTTCCCTTAAATCGGCCATGTCGATGAAGCAAGGCCAAAAGTTGTTGAAACTCCTTATCACTCCCCTGAATCTCCCTTCCCGCCTCCAATCGTACCCCTTCGAAATTGAAGGGTTCGAAGGAGTCCACCTCATAAATAAGATCGATATTTAGAGCCCCGAACCCGACCACATCCTTCATAAAGGTGCCAACCCCTTGCTATAGGATTACAGATAAAACAAACCCCTTGAAATTTCAAGGGAAAAGTTCTCCTTTTGGACGGAAGGCCGATGAGCAGGGAAAACTCCTGATAGAGGTCAACAGTTCATGGAGCAGAAGATTTGAGGAAAATGGCCACGGTCCGGTTGGGGTTGGCCCTTGTTGGGGGTTATGGGGGGTGGCCAGCGCCCTCGCACGTGTGCGTAATAGAGCGATTGTGCCAAAAGAAGAGCAGTACCGAATAATAGGAGCTAACAATAAGGTTACTGGTTCATCCCCTCTGGCATCACGGAGTTACTGCAGGATCGACAACGATTGACTCAAAGACACTTTGATTCGCATTTTTCTGAATTTGCTGTGATGTCATTGCGCTCTTGAAATACCCCATAAAGATTCGGAAAATCCATTCCCCCTTTTGCCATCACATTTCGTCTTTTCCTTGATTGATGCCCTTTTGTTTTTATGGTAAATAAATCGGATACCCCCGATTCAACTCTTGGCTTGCCCGAGCTTGAAATCGGAAAGAGAGCGATTGAGGATCGCATCGAGGGGTATCTTTGATGATAGCGAAACATGGCCAGAACCGGCTCAATATCCATGGAATCATCGGATTCGGGGTCTTGATCCTTGCCGAAATTATGATGTTCAGGAGGATCGAGCCTTTCTTTTCTTGGTTCTATTGTTTGGCATGGTGGGCGTACATCCTCATCTGCGATAGCCTCGTCTATAAGGTCAAGGGGAATTCTCTCCTCATGAGTCGGACCAAGGAGTTTTTCCTCTTGATGCTCTGGTCCGTCGCCCTGTGGCTTTTCTTCGAGTTGGTAAACCTTTCCCTGAGGAACTGGTATTACATTAATATTCCCAGAAATACGCTTCAAAGATGGATCGGCTATATGATCGCCTACTCTACGGTATTGCCTGGGCTTTTCGAGACCACAGAGTTGCTCGACAGTATTGGCCTTTATAAGGGTTATTCGGTTTCTGCAATTCCTGAGAGTCGAAAGTGGTACATCCCCTTCTGGATTGTGGGTGGCGTTTTTCTCGTCCTCCCCGTCACCATTCCCCAGTATGGCTTTCCCCTCATCTGGGGATCTTTTATCTTTCTCCTGGAGCCCATCAATCACCGCTTTGGGGGGAAATCATTGATGCGTGATTGGGAGCAGGGGAATCCAAGGAAATTTCTGCTTCTCCTAACGGCGGGATTGGCCTGCGGTTTCCTCTGGGAATTCTGGAACTTTTGGGCTCGATCCAAGTGGGTGTATACTGTCCCCTTTTTCGATGTAATAAAGGGATTCGAGATGCCCCCCCTGGGATTTTTGGGGTTTCCCCCCTTTGCTGTTGAGTGCTACGTAACCTATAACTTCATCTCCCTCTTCAGGCAGAAAAGGGGGTGGGAACAGGACCAGTACAACCTCAACCCGGGGAAGAGGACAAAACCCATTGCCATCGTCTTCAGCGGTATCGGACTGTTGCTCTTCTTCCCGCTGGTTTTTCACGCCATTGACACCAAGACAATCAACTCCTACATCGCCAGGGTTACCGACCTGAACCTGATTGACCCCCAATACCGGGAAAAACTTGTGGAAATGGGTCTCCACACGGTGGATGACCTTTTTCAAAGATTGAAGGAACCCGAGGGACGCAGAGAATTGGGGGAGAAACTGGGAATCTCAGAAGACCAAATCTCCGATTGGGTTAGATGGTCTCAACTGATTCGGTTAAGGGGCCTCGGGATCGAGAACTTCCTCCTGCTGAACCGGATCGGAATAGATGACGTCCAAACCCTCGCCCAGCAGGAACCCACCAATCTCTATGAGAAACTCGTTCGGGCAAGCAGAGACTACCATATCCCAACCCAGCCCTTCAACGTGCCCAAAGTCAAGGTTTGGATCAGGGCGGCGAAAAAAGCAAAGGAGGGCCTTTAGGGAGATTCCGAATAAAAAGGATGCTCGAGCGGAAGTCGGGATCGATACCAGAATGCCCTGTGTCACTCAGACAATTTGATGAGAATCCCCGTCCTTTTGGCACTCCGGATAACAAGGTTCAAGGCAATCCATGCCAGACCGAGGTAGAGCAGGGAAAACGCGTATCCCTTTGCCAGAATCCCGCTGAGGTCGCTCTGGAAGCCGTAGAAGGAGCGAAAATACTCAAGGAAATAGGTGAGGGGAATGAGCTTTGCCACTGCCATGACAGGCGTGGGAAGCATGGAGATGGGATAGTAGATGCCACAGATCAACAGCATCAAGCTCACCAGGGACCATGCAGCGACCTCGGCCTTGTGTCCGAATACGAGCACCAATATACAGACGGTAATGCCTACCAGGGCCGATGTGAGGAAAAGGCCCACAAGGAATAGACTGAGGGCCTCTATACCCGGTTTAAGGAAATCGAAATGAAAAGCATGGGAGCTGAATAAAACCAGTAAGATAAAGATGATGCCACTCCGGAAAATCCCGATCAGCCACGATCCGAGGATGAGATGGACCGAATTGACGGGGGCTATGAACTCATGCTTAATGCACTTACCCCAGACATCATAGAGCAAGACGTAGGCGATGTCGATCTGACAAACATGGACAACGCTCATGGATATGACCCCAATCAAAATGAAGGCCATCATATCGGGGCCCAGTTGCAAATACCTGGCTAAAAGGCCCACGGAGAGAAGGCCGACGGTGGGCCAGAAGAGGATTTCGAAGACGCTGAAGACATTGCTCTTGGTGATGATCAAATTCTTAAATACAAAGGCCAGGATCTTCGTCCATTCATTTCGCAAACTCAAGGAAAACCTCCTCCAAATTCGTTTGAGAAGTCTTGACCTCCTTGACCACAATTCCCGCTTCCCACAGTCCTTGCAAAATGCCGCTCACACTCCTTGCCGCGCTGTCAACCACGAACTGACAACGGCCGTCCGACATGGAGAAATCGATGATACCGGGCAACTTCTCCAGTTGGATCGAATGGAGGCCCCCTTCATAGGCGATGGTGATGACGTCCCCCATTCGAACGCTCCTTTTGAGTTCCTGGGCAGTCCCGACGGTGTATATCTCGCCGCCCTTCAGGAATGCGATGCGATCACAGAGATATTCGGCTTCCGCCATATTATGGGTGGTCAGGACAATGGTAATTGCCCTCTCTCTTTGAATCTCCCTGATCTGGTCGCGAATCTTCAGGGATACGTCAGGATCCAATCCCACTGTAGGTTCATCCAAAAAGAGGATTTCCGGGTTGTTGAGCATAGATTTTGCCAGGGCCAACCTCTGTTTCATCCCCGTTGACAATCTATCGAAGGATGTTTCTTCATAATTGCCCAATTCGAAAAGCTCAATAGCCTCGATTACCTTCTTTTTACGATTTGTTCCTCCCAAGCCATAGAGCATAGCGTAGAATGTGAGGTTCTCCCTAACTGTAAGGCTCCACAGGAAGTTCGCATTTCCACTCGATATATTGACTCTCTGCCTGACCCGATTCCCTCCTTTCACCACATCCATGCCTAAGACCTCTACCTGGCCCCTGTCTGGGAGCAAAAGGGTAGAGAGGATCGATAAAAAAGTCGTTTTCCCCGCTCCATTGGGCCCCAGAATGCCGAAGATTCGCCCCTCCTCGATATCGAGATTGATACCCCGAAGGACTTCATTACGGCTCCGCCAAAACCAGCCCGACCGAAATGATTTCCACAAATCCCTGACTCTTACAGCGAGTGCCAATACTACCCCCCTTGCAGAAACTCCATAGAATATACAGCCAAATCCAAGAAATTTCCAATACTGAACACGTACACCAGGCTAATGGAGTGCGCTAAGGTACTCGAGTTTCTTGAGTTTCTGGAGAAAACCGGTGTCGCTGAGCGTAATCTGTTGGAGAGGTGGAGTACCCATCGAGGGTGAGCAGGCTTCGACGTGAGTTCTCGGCCTTGAGCGTGAAGGGAAGGCCAGCCCTTTAGAGGCTGGAAGGGGTAAGTATTCCCTAGGACCCCGAAAGGGTCACCGCGGAAACACTGAAGCGAAGGGACAGTGGTTTTCTCTCATGAAAAAATCATTTACTCCAGAATCAGGGGATTACAAAAACACTTTAGATGAATGTGAGCAGATTGGAGCTAACGGTATTATTGTATTTGAGATTTTTTGGTATATGAGTATAGTAACACGTATCGAACCCGGTCTATCGATGTGGAGGTCCAGCTGGTGTTTTTCCGATCAATGGAGGGAGGAGACCCTTTTTGAGGGTTTCAACTGAATGAGTTCCCATCATCAGGACGGAGGATCGATATGGGTAAATCGGACAAGTCCTACACACTCCGCGTTCGTGATCTGCCTGTGGAGAAAAAGCCGAGGGAAAAACTGAGGAACTACGGGCCAGCATCCCTTAAGAATTACGAATTGATGGCGGTGATACTCGGGAAGGGCACGAGGAGAGAGGGCATCCTTGAGCTGTCTAAGAGAATTATGTCTCAATACGGCGCTCATGGAGTCTTTTCTCAAGGCGATGTGGATACCTTAGAAAGGGTCTTGAGTTTATCACCAGTGCAAGCCTGTCAGGTGGTCGCTGCTTTTGAACTGGGAAAACGACTGTTTGGGAAGCCAACTGAAGTCTTTCTGAGATTTCCCGAGGAGGTTTATGAATATACCAAGGATATGGCGAGATTGAAAAAGGAGCACCTCAGAGGGCTCTATCTCGATACGAGGAACAAACTCTTACGGGATGAGGTTATCGCTATAGGCACTCTGAACGCAAGTCTTGCCCATCCGAGGGAAATCTTTCATCCGGCTATCGAGTCACATGCTGCTGCCATTATTCTCGTTCATAATCACCCTTCCGGAGATCCGTCTCCGAGCAAGGATGATATTGAATTGACAAGCCAGGTTCGTGAAGCGAGTAAAATTCTTGACATAGATGTACTTGACCATGTGATCATCGGCAGCCAGAACTATTGTAGCTTAAAGGAAAACACCGAAATTTGGCACAGCCTGAAACAAAGAGACAGCTGAGAACGGTGAGTCTTAATCCTCTATTTTAAGCAGATGTTGGGTAGGGCCAAATTATCCCTGTCTGGTAATTCAGGATCACGTTCGATCACCCGAGGGCATTCCGCGATCACTTCGTCGTTTTTCCCTGGTGGCTGAGTGCCCAATCCAGAAAAGTATGGGCTCTTGCGGTCGGCTTCTTCTCAATGGAAAGCTTATAGAAATGGATGGCTTTTTCCAGTTCTCCACTCACATGTTTTTTCTTCTGGCGCATCGGTGAGTACAAGATGAACTTGCTGCTTGTCACTCCACCCTGTCATAGGTCTTTTTCATTCAGGGATCTATTTTCCAATTCCCGAACCATTTCCAGGAGCTCCTGTGGCTCAAAGAAGGTGGTCCGAGGATTGACGTATTCTCCTCCTTCTTCGTCCCAGGTGCCATCATATGCACTGTGTACTTTGTCATAGACTAATTTTACGGTCCGGCTGAGGGCAGTGTGAAGCTTCTGCTCACCGACGGCCTCCAGGTGCTGGTTAAGAATGGCCACCAGGCCGTCCATGCCCGCGAGGCCCCCGACCCGATGCAGTTCAACCTGTTCGCGTCCAACGAGAGAAGAAGAGTAGGGTAGGTAGATGAGGCCGCCCGGGGCTTGAAGCTGTCGTTGGACACCGGTCTGGTGTAAGCCGGCTTGGGTGGTGAAAATGTCCTCTCCTACCAGTGGGGCCTTCGAGAAAATCGGACAGACTTCACCCTTGATCAACTCCGCTATTTCAGCGAGTACACAAAGATCCAGGCCAGCGTTGCCATAGAGGCGGACCATTGCGGCCACCATCTGTTCCAGAGGAGTATTGCCTGTTCGCTCTCCCATGCCGGTGAAGGCCGTGTTGACCCGTTTGCACCCGTATGTCCAGGCGGCAATAGAGTTGGCGGTAGCCAGGCCGAAGTCGTTGTGGCCGTGAAACTCCAGCTCGGCACCGGTCTCTCCGTAGAGAATTGAGATGAGCTTGGGAATCCCCGTTGGAAGATCGGCGCAGGGGTCGGGGACACCCCAGCCTACCGTGTCGCATACCCTGAAGCGGACCTGGCCCCCGGTCTCCTTCATCACGCGGTTGATGAACGGGATAACCCAACCTAAAATGTCTGCCTTGGTGGCGTCCTCTAGGTGGACTCGCGGGCGGATGCCGTTTTCAAAGGCCGTCATAATCGGAACCAGATATTTCTCGATGGCCGTCTGCTTGGAAGGATGTTTGAGTTTGTCGAAGATGTGGTGATCCGAGGCGGGGGCGAGCATCCCAGTCTCTTTTACCTGGCCCTGGGAGAGCTCGAGCAGGAGCTTTATGTCCTTAGGCGTGGCCCGTGTCCAGGTGCTGACTTGTGGGAATTCATAGCCCCGTTCCAGCAGCTTTTCCAACACCCATTGGTCACGTTTCTGGTAAATGAAGACCTCCACATTTTCTATACAGCCGGTTCCATTGTCCAATTTGTGAAGCAGGTCGTAGTAGCGGAGCTTGGTTTGGTGGGGAAACAAGGCGAACCGGGGATCCTGGGCTCCATCCCTCAATGTGGTATCGGTAATTCGCTTGGGGTGGTTCCTGGAAGACTGGGAGGGGATGGAGGCGGGCCCTTCCGAAACCAGGACGACTGGAGGGAAATTACCTTTGTAATCGTAGTAGATGCATTTGGGATTTACCCTCTCTTGCTCCATCGTTTCTGCCTTCTACCGACCTGCGCCGGTTCGTTAGCCACACAGGGACTTTCCGCCTGGGGCCTTTAATCCTCTTCTAGGGTGCTCGTATCCCCCTCGGGAAGGCCGAGTTCCCGCGCCTTGAGCAGCCTGCGCATAATCTTACCGCTCCGGGTTTTAGGTAGAGAGGACGTGAACTCAATCTCCCTCGGTGCCACCGCTGCCGCCAGTTTCTTTCGGGCAAAGGCTGTGATTTCCCTACGCAACTTCTGTGAGGGCTCGTAGTCGTCCTTTAGGGCAACGAAGGCTTTGACCACCTCCATCGCGATGGGGTCCGGCTTGCCGATGACCCCCGCCTCGGCTACAGCGGGGTGTTCAATGAGGACGCTCTCCACCTCGAAAGGACCGACCAAGTGACCCGCGGTGTTGATGACGTCGTCAGCGCGCCCGACGAACCAGAAATAGCCGTCCTCGTCGATGCGCGCCCGATCTCCAGTGATGTACCACCCCTTGCGGAAGCGGGAGTTATACATCTCAGAGTTGTTCCAGTAGGTGCGAAACATCGAGGGCCAGCCGGGGCGAATCGCCAGGTTCCCGTCCTGACCCAGCGGCAGCGGATCGTAATTGTCGTCAAGAACCGCCGCTTCGATGCCGGGGACCGGCCTCCCCATAGATCCGGGGCGCACGTTCATGGAGGGGTAGTTGGCGATGAGGATAGCACCGGTCTCGGTCTGCCACCAGTTGTCGTGGATCGCCTGGTCGAAGATGGGCAAGCCCCACATGATCGCCTCGGGGTTCAGGGGCTCGCCCACGCTGTTGATGTGGCGGAGGCTAGAGAGATCATAACGCTTGGGGATCTCCCTCCCCGCCTTCATCAGCATGCGAATAGCCGTGGGGGCAGAGTACCATACCGTGACTCTGTAATTCTGAATCAGTTCATACCAGGCGCTCGCCTTGAAGCCTCCTTCATAGATCAACTGGGTAACTCCATTGCTCCAGGGGGCGAGCATGCCGTAGGAGGTACCGGTGACCCAACCCGGATCCGCGGTGCACCAGTAAACGTCGTCGTCATGGAAGTCGAGGACCCATTTACCGGTCGCGTATTGCTGAACTATGGCCTGGTGACAGTGAACGGCGCCCTTGGGCTTGCCGGTAGTTCCGGAAGTGTAATGTATCACAGAATAGTCATACAGTGTGGTTTTGGCTATCTCAAACTCCGACGAAGCCTCAGACATGAGGGCTTTATAATCCAGATCGCCCTCGGCAAGGGGATTGTGGTCCTCCTGGGTTTTGTTCACAACGATAATGTGCTCGAGCTGTGGTAGATCGGGAATAATCTCAGCGATGCGGCGGCGCAGGCCTGGCTGCGTCAGTAGGACTTTTGCCCCGCTGTCCATCAGGCGATCCTTAACGGGCTCGGGGCCAAAAGCTGAGAAGAGGGGGCCAACCACGGCGCCTAGCTTCAGTGCCCCAAAAAATGCGATATAGAGTTCTGGCAGCCGTTCCATGAACATGAAGATCCGATCTCCCTTCTCAACACCCAATCCCTTGAGGACATTGGCGAACTTGTCGCTCTCCTTTTTGAGCTGGCCAAAGGTGTAGGTCTCGGTCTCCCCGTTCTTGCCTTCCCACAGCAAGGCTTTTTTGTCCCTTTTGGATCCCTTGACGTGGCGATCGATGCACTCGTGCGCCATGTTGAGAAACCCTCCCGGAAGCCAATCGAGCTCTTTGTGGATATCTTCCCAAGGCATTCCCATGCGAGGCTCTTCGAAATCTACCAAGTTGGGTTTCACCGTCAACTCTTCAGGCCTCGGTTTCCGAATAACTTCATAATCCACGGATATTCTCCCACGTAAAGGTTTTGGACGCGTAACCTACACTACGCGTGAAGGGGATCAAGGGGTCATGGTGCTTTTTGTCTTTGACCTTTTGACGCTTTGGCTTTATGGAGCATCAAAACACAAGAGCCTCCAAGGAAACAAGCTAGACATTGGAGGTTCCCATCGGAATCGTAACAATGGTTTTTAGATCTATACCACAATGTAGTAAAAAAGTCAAAGCCTTATTGAAATCGGTTTTAATGCTTTCAGAATCTCCCGTGATCCTCCCATCTCCTAGGGGAATTTATCTTTGCATCAGAACCATCACATGCGTAGGATCTTGATCATGTATTTGAAGATGGATTCATCACTCTCCATCGATGAATGGTCCTGTTTATGTCAGGCAGTATTCGGTAAAACGCCAGTCGTCTTGGAAGGGTGACGGTCTAACCCGGCAGGAAACATGATTATAGTGACGATTAACTATCCGTTCATTTCAAAAGAAAGGCATTGAAGAGGGACTAAGGTAATGTCAATTTCTCAGCCACCCTGGGAGAGAAGAATTTTCGTGTCGTAGTTGAACGCCTAGACCGTGGCATTGATGAAAGGATCAACAGGAAGGCCACGAACGAAATAGCTGAAGCTTAAAGCCTTGCTCTTAAGCGAGAGGCAGAATTGGTGGGAATACCTCGCACCGTTGGCACATCTTCATCTTTTCGTGCCAGCTTTCTTGCACCTCGCCCTGGCAGATCGTCCCATTGATAAACCAGCAAAGATGCCCACCTTGAAATTCCCATGCCGGGCAATTTCGCCTCATCTCCATGGGACACTTCCGTATCAACCAACAAGACTTGTTCTTACTATTACCGGTAATCTTCATCGCCAAAAGAAAGTACACCTGTCGTTGGATGTACGCAGGTATGTTCCTCCATCCCTGCTCAAAACTCTGTATGGCTTTGAAAGAAATACCGAGGATCTGTGCCATTTGATTTTGAGTTTTTCCGATATAGGTCCGAATTTGGGAAAACTCTTTTTTGTCCATGTGAAATCTCCTGATCTTTTTTTCCTATGATAGCAGAAATTGGCTCAATGTAAAGGCTTTCTTCGCCAATAAAACTTCATGGATCTCAACAAAATCTTGAAATAGCTAAGCCCATGGTATTACAATAGAAAACCTCACTGGATAAATATGCATAAAGCTCAGGAAAAGGCCCTTCGCCGGTTTGTGATGGCGAGACACGGAGCATAAATGAGGAGGTAAAGCGGGGGCGTAACGGCCATAAGCAAACGAAAAAGGATGTGCTCTTTGTATAAGGTTCTACAGCTGTTGCGCAATAGAAATTTTGTCTTACTTGTGTCGCTGCTCCTCGGCCTACTCTGGGGAGAGGGCGCTCGGTGGATGGAGAAGCTAGCGCTCCCTGCCCTCGCGCTCGTAATGACCCTTTCAACCTTGGGGGTTTCCGGAAGTGAATTCCGCTCCCCTCGGAGCTTGCTGGTTCCGGCCTTCTGCGGTCTCGGGATGAACTATGTGGTGCTCGGCGGCTTTATTCTCGGCCTAAATGCCTTAGTTATCCGCGATGACGCTCTCCAGAGTGGATTCGTCATTATCGCAGCCGTTCCAGCCGCCGTGGCGGTTATCCCTTTTACCGGTTTTTTGAATGGGAATAGCGTGTTTTCCCTCATTGGAAGCATCGGGTGTTACCTTGGTGCATTGATCATCATGCCGGCGGTTGCCCTGGGGTTTCTCGGTACGAGCTTCGTCGAGCCGCTTAAATTAACCATCATAATGGTCGAACTGATCATTGTACCGCTCATCCTCTCACGGATCTTGCTTTGGACCGGAATGGCAACCTGGATAGAGCCGGTAAAAGGGGCCATCACGAATTGGAGCTTTTTCCTGGTTTCATACACCATTGTTGGTCTTAACCGAGCGGTTTTCCTTGACCACCCTTTATCGCTGGTTCCGGTGGCCCTCATCGCCTTGGCGAGCACCTTTTTCCTGGGATTTGTCATAGAGAAGCTAGGGGGTCTTTTTCGAGTTGATCCGAGGACTTTGACGAGCCTCGTTCTGCTTGGTACGCTGAAAAACTACGGCCTCGCGGGCGGCCTGGCTCTGGCACTCTTCAGCAACCGGACTGCGGTACCAGCCACGGTTTCGGTGATCTTCATGATCGTTTACATCGTCTGGTTGGGGTTCAAAAGGCGAAGCACCCGCTCAGACGTTCAGGGGGAGTCTTGCGAACGTTGTTGAATATACGCCACAATTGAACAGGAGGGGGAGCGATGTCCGCTCGTGAGAATCTCATAAAGATTTTCGAATATGCCCTCAACCAGGAAGAAACCGGAAAGAGTTTTTTCCAGCATTCGCTCGAACGGATGGGCATGGGGGCAGCGGTGAGTGCATTTAAGCGGTTAATCGAGGAAGAAGAGAAACACATCCTCTTTATCAGAAAAATTCTGGACGATCTCAGAGAAAGTCGAGAAATTGCGGTGCCGGGTCAGAGGAACATGGTGCTGGCACCGGTGAATTATTTTGACGAGCGCGCCAGATCGGAATTCCTGCAGCATTGTATAGAAGGCTCTATGGTTCCGGATGTAGCTGTCTTTAACACGGCCTGGCTCATTGAGAAGGACCTGAGCGAATTCTACGAAAAGATGGCCAATAATGCCGAGGGGCAAGCCAGAGAGGCTCTCATGATGCTATCAGAGTGGGAAAAGGTCCATGAAGAGTTTTTCCGTGAGTATCGCGATAAACTTTCGGAGATTTATTCCAAAATGCCCTGGGGCGGCTAACCTTCTGACTTTGAGTTTAAGATAAGAGGCGGGAAAAACTGGGAGTGGTGGAGGTCCTGTGCATAATCAAGGGAGAATAGATTCCCGGAATATGGTTCTTCATCGCGTTGACCACCTCAGGGAAGCGTTGGAATTGGACCGGCATCGGATAATCAGCCTCGTTGGCGCCGGCGGGAAGACCAGCTTGATGTTTGCCATGGCGAGGGAATTGGTAACCCTTGGAAATCATGTCGTCACCTCCACTACAACCAAAATCTTCAAACCCTCCCGCGAGGAAACGCCCCTCCTCTTCATAAGGGAAGAAGCGGAGGATATCCTCAAAGCCGTCCCCGATCTGATCCAAAGATATGGTCATTTTACCTTGGCTGAAAGTCGATTGCCGGGGAAGAAGCTGAGGGGAGTCAGCCCCGAACTCATTGATGGACTGGGAGCCCTGGACGGTGTTGACCACGTCCTCGTCGAAGCAGATGGAGCTGCCAGGCTTCCCCTCAAGGCTCCCGATGAGAACGAGCCCGTGATCCCTTCGAAGGCCTCCCTGGTCGTGGTCGTAGTGGGCATCGATAGCCTTGGTGTTGCATTATCGGCGGATCACGTCTTTCGGCCCCATATCGTTTCCGAGTTAACGGGCTTGCCGTTGGGTGAAATTGTCACCGCGGAAGCCATTGCCGAACTGATCGTCCATCCAAGGGGAATGGCCAAGGGAGCTCCTCCCCATTCAACCATCATTCCCTTCTTGAATAAGGTCGATACACCCCATGGCCTCAAAAAGGGGAGGGAGTTGGCACGGCATATACTGAAGAAGGGACATCCGAGGATAAACAGGGTTGCATTGGGGCATGCCATCTGTAAGATGCCCGTGGCAGCAGTGGTCTCCCGGAAAGTGGGTCCATGAATGCTGCTGTGAACGCGCCTTTTGCGGGGAAAAATTGTCACGGTGCCCGTCATATCCCCCTCATCCTCAGCGGGAAGGTATGGTTCATCCTTCGGGATGTATGATGTCTAATTGTTTGTAATCACGGCGAAATTCCAAATTTTGATCTTTACCCAATATTATAAAATGGCGTTATAGATTCTATGGATTCTCGTATGAATCTCACTTAATACATTAAAAAGAGTAGAAAAAGCCGAAAAGCCAGACCCGTCGTAAGGTGGGGTCGTCCGCCGGTGCAAAGACGGAGGGAAACCTCGGGTTCCGGAGTTCCGGGACAGCCGGTTTGCCGAAGCGAGTAATACTGAATAGATCGGTGTGTGCGGAAGAACGGGAGTTTCCCCAAAGGATGCCCCGGTTTTTTGTGAGAAAGGAAGGCCATGAACGTAGCAAGCCCATCGGAAACGGAGGAGAGGAGCTATCGTCCCGTCAATGAAATCGCACGGTCCGAGTCTCCTTCTAAGGGATTAAGTCGGGAGATATTCCGCAGGGATATCCATGAAATTATCAGATCGAATTTCCCTCGGCGAACTCAATATAGCCCTTGTTATCAAGAACGGCCGAAGGCCGGCAAGGTCATCTTCAAAGGCGGGGAGATAATGGCATCGATTTGTGGGGATTTAGGGGGACAGAAGGCGGTCTCGTAAATCTAGCATTGGAAGGACGGGTCCTTCACCTTGTATCGGATATTCGGAGGAATTCTCTGTCGGGATGAATGACCGTCCGCGGGATTCGACAGAAGAGCCGTAGAATGGCTCTGAGGATTAATTCGTCCCCGCAGGCGGTTTCGTTCCTCACGGGGTTTTGTTGCCTTCCATCTCCCTTAGGGCTTTCAGGATTTTCTCCGGTGTAATGGGAAGATCGAAGATCCGGATTCCGGTGGCATCGCAGATCGCATTGGCAATAGCGGGTGCCGTTGGGACACAGCCAGGCTCTCCAATACCCTTTGCGCCAAAGGGACCGTCCCTATCCATGGTCTCGACGAGGATGGGCTCGACTGGTATCACATCCCTGGCCGTCAACAGCTTATAGTCCCGAAAGCTGGGGTTCATGCATTCCCCCTTATCTAGGATCAGCTGTTCCGTTAACCCATATCCCACTCCCATACAAACGGCACCATAGATTTGTCCCTCTAAGAGCATGGGATTGATCGCCCGCCCCACATCGTGGGCGGCGACGTACTTGAGGATTTTAACCTTGCCCGTCTCCCTGTCTACCTCTACCTCCACCCCATGGGTTCCGTAGGCATAGGTCATGGAGAGATTTCCCTTGAATTCCCGGTCCAGATTCTCGTTGTCGGGGTCATAGAAATATTCTGCCATGACCATCTTTCCCCCCGATTTATAATGGCTTCCCCTGAGGATCTTTCCCAGGGGAATTTTCGCCTCGGGGTCCCTTTTTGAAAAAACCATCCTGTCCCTGATAACGAGGTTACCGGGGTCTTCATCCAACTTTATCTCGCGTTTGGAACCATCCTTGTCCTTTACTATATCCACATAGCCGGCTGCCAGCTCCAGGATTTCACCCTTCACCTTCTTGGCCGCACCAATGGCGGAGTTACACGCCACGAAGGTGGTCCTAGAGGCGTGAACCCCCACATCCCATGGGCAGACCTCCGTATCATCATCGACGACATTTACATCCTCAACTCGTACCCCCAATACCTCGGCAACGACCTGGGCGATGACGGTATCGGATCCCTGGCCTATGTCGGTGGCTCCCGTGAAGACGTCGACCGTGCCAAAGTCGTCCACCTTAATGATGGTCCCACACCCATCCGACTTATAGACGCGCGCTCCCCCACCCACATGGATGAGCGAAGCCATTCCAACGCCTCTCCCATCTCGCCTGCCGTGTTTCGACTCCCAGTCCAAGCGTTCAGCGACCTTTTCAATGCACTCCCTCAGACCGCAGGACGTAACCTTAAACCTTTGCGGGGTAACCTCCCCCGGGGTATTGGAATTGATGAGCCTCATCTCCGCCGGGTCGATTCCAGCTACGTCTGCTAGATGATCAAGGTTGCTCTCAATGCCGAAGGTGGCCTGTGGATTTCCATATCCCCGCATCGCCTGACTCCACGTGTTATTCGTATACACGCATCTGGCGATATAACGGATATTGGGGACCTTGTAGAGGGATGAGATGGGCATCATCATAACCGACGGAGTCGTCGC
>CAYFXL010000011.1:0-33570 GCA_964346945.1 uncultured Syntrophobacterales bacterium | reverse complement strand
CACATGGTCCGGGTATTCTACACGCGCTCTTACCGTCCTCCCAGGGAGTTCAACTGGGTGATTGGGGTCATCCTCTTCGTCTTAACCCTGGGTTTGAGTTATACTGGTTATCTCCTCCCGTGGGACCAGTTGGCGTACTGGGGGATTACCGTCGGCACAACCATTGCGGGCTACACTCCCCTCATCGGGGACAAAGTTCGCTTCTTCATGCTGGGGGCGGACGAGGTTGGACAACCTGCCTTACTCAGGTTCTATGTCATGCATTGTGTAGGTCTGCCGCTTTTGGCGGCTGCTTTTATGGCGATCCATTTTTGGAGAATCCGAAAAGACGGGGGAATCTCGGACCCATTATGAGTTTGGAGGACAATTATGGCCGAAGAACCAAGGGAGAGAGAAGAAAAGGTATTTGAAAAAGCCCCTGACAAGACCTATGGATTGATGGAACTGGTTGAGGGAACATCCCCTCTGGTGGAAAAGAAACCCGAAGACCTGGTCGATACATGGCCTCACTATATCGTTCCCATGACCCTCTGTATCCTCGTCGTGACCTTCGTCTTATTTATCTTTTCCTGGCTCTTCAATGCCCCCCTCGAGGAGATGGCAAATCCCCTGGTCACCCCCAACCCGGGGAAAGCCCCGTGGTACTTTACGGGGATTCAGGAACTCATCCATTACCGATGGGCTCCTCCCGCTGTGATGGGGGTGATCATTCCGGTGGTCATCGTCATCTGGCTCTTTCTCATCCCGTATATCGATACGAGAAAGAAGAGAACCATCCTGTCCATCCTCTTTGCCCTTTTCGTCTTCGGGGCCGTCCTATTGATCGTTATCGGCTCTTTGTTCCGAGGGGAGAATTGGGGGTTCGTGGTGCCGTGGGGGTAGCGGACAGGATTGAACGCAATTTCTGAAGAGATCATCAATACGAGGGAAAACATGGCTGAGGAAGAAAGAGGGATATCCAGGAGAAAACTTATCGGGTATGGGTGGCTCGCGGCCACTGCCGTCATCGTGGGAGAACTGATTGGAGGAACCCTCGCCTATCTCTGGCCCAAGATCAAGGAAAAACCGGGGGAGAGGATCCTC
Organism: uncultured Syntrophobacterales bacterium; assembly: GCA_964346945.1. Taxonomy (GTDB): domain Bacteria; phylum Desulfobacterota; class BSN033; order WVXP01. The sequence continues at coordinate 32,487 of CAYFXL010000011.1, read as the reverse complement.
ATCGCGGGGAAAATTGATGATTTCCAAGTGGGAAAAGTTGTGCTCTTCAGGAAGGAAAAGGTCTTCATCAACAGGATGGCTGAAGGCTTCATGGCCATGTCGGCCATATGCACGCATCTTCGCTGCGTGGTCCGATGGACTGAACCAAGGGAGGTGTTTGAATGTCCCTGCCATGGTGCCAAATTTAACCCCGTTGGGGAGGTCCTAGAGGGCCCACCCCCCAGGCCCATGGATCTCTACCCAATTGAGATCGTGGAGGATAAGATCGTCGTGGATATTAACAAGCCCATTCAACGAAAGAGTTATCATCGATCTCAACTGGTATCGGCATAGGGAGAATGATGATGGAGAGACAAATCACCTGGTGCTTCGTGTTCACCGTCGCCATCGCCATATTCTTGACCGTTTACTGGATTCTTGAACCCTCTCGGCTCAGGGCCACGGCTGAAAAGCAGCGATTGGAAGCAGTGGAGAGGGGACGGCCCCTCTATGTAACCCATTGTGCCGATTGCCACGGAAAAAACGGCGAGGGGGCCAAAGGGATTTCCCCCGTGAACTCGAAACGATTCTTGGAAGAGGTTACCGATGAGGTCATGTATAAGATGATCGAGAGGGGAATTCCGGGAACCGGGATGGCGCCCCTGGCCGACACCGAAGGTGGCCCTCTCAACAAGGAACATATAGAAAACCTGGTGGCCTTTATCCGGAATTGGGAGAAGACGGCTCCCCTCTTGGAAGAGGGCCCCGTAGAAAAAGCCCAACGGGAAGAGATAGCCTACGTGGGATCGCAGGACTGCATCGACTGCCACGAAGGGATGAATGAGGAGTATATAAGGGTCTGGAGGGATTCGCCGATGACCACCATGGCATATCTCAGGGTCAAGGATGACCCCGACAAGGAGAAGTGCTATTCATGCCATACCACCGGCTACAACCCTGAAACAAAGGCCTTTGTTGAAAGGAACGTCGGGTGCGAGGCATGCCATGGTCCCGGGGAGAAATACCAAGCAATGATGATGGGGCCCGAAGCCGAAAAGGGCGGAGAAATCGCCAACGAGAACGCGCGGAAATCCTGCGGAAAATGCCACAACCCCCACATTCCCACGAAGATCCATGCCGATTTAGCTCGGAAGGGTTAAGGAAAGAAGAGCTACTGAATGTTCTTGTCGTAGGGTATTTACGGGCCGTTTGAGTATGGGGACAAAATGTCTTGCCCATGGGCATTTGTATGGATCATCCCCCTCTTCCTCCTGGGAATTCTGACCATCCTTGCTTTGGGAGTCTTGCTTGTGTTATCTTTTGGAGAAATCCGCAAACGTTTCGGAATCGCGCATGAGGTAGACCACTCGGTGTCCAGAGCCGAAGGCCTTTGAAGAACCGACCTTTCCCTGTTTCCCTCAGGAAGTTTTGGAAGACCTTGCTGATTTTCTCGATCTTCGCTTCGAGAAGTTGCTCTGGTACGGGAGGAGATCGCTTGAGATTGGCGGTCGTTTTTCCCCTTCTTTTCCTCCTTTCAGGGTCACCCTCTCTTCCGAGTAGAACCCTGATCGCCTTTGTTGGTTCAGCCAGCTTACCAGCAACGAAGGAGGCGGCCCAGGGTTTTGAGAGGGAGACAGGGATTCGTGTTGAACTTCATTTCGGCGGTTCAGGCTCCATGCTGTCAAAGATGATCCTATCCAGAAGGGGAGACCTCTATTTCCCAGGGTCCCAGGACTACATGGCCAAGGCCATCGAGATGAAAGCGGTGGACCCCAGTTCGGCTCGCAGGATCGCTTATCTCATTCCGGCAATCAACGTGCCAAGGTCAAACCCCAAATTCATCACGGGACTAGATGACCTTGGAAGGGAGGGAGTTAGCCTGGCCATTGCCAACCCCTATTCTGTCTGTGTGGGTCTGTATGCGGTGGAGATCTTGGAGAAAAACGGCCTGAAGAAGACGGTAAAACCCAATATCAGGACATATGTTGAGAGTTGCTCAAGAACCGCAAACCTCGTCGCCCTGAACAACGTGGACGCCGTGATCGGCTGGAGGGTCTTTGAACGGTGGAACCCTAAACGGATTCTGACGATTCCCCTGAAACCAAGTGAAATTCCCCGGATTGCCTCTATCCCTATTGCCATTTCGACCTATTCCCACAACCAACGGGAAGCGCAGCTGTTTATCGATTTTCTCGTATCAGATGCGGGAAAGGGTATTTTCGGGAAATGGGGGTATATCGTCACCGAGCCCGATGCAAGGAGGTTTGCGCCCAAGGCCCGGATGGGGGGGCGGTATGAGGTTCCCCCCGACTGGTAGGAAGGATGGGGGAAACATGCAAGGGGAAGAGGGGAACAGGCTTTTCAAGGCGACCACCCTGGGTTGCCTGATTGCGTTAGTGTTTTTTTACCTGGTCACCATTCTGAGTTTGGGCGTGTACGTGGACTGGGAGATCCTTCTCTCCACCCTCGTATCTCGGGAAACCTTTTTCGCCATCAAGCTGAGCCTTTTGACGGCGACTGCTGCCGCGGTCCTGGCCACGGTGTTCGCCATTCCGGCCAGTTATGCCTTATCAAAAACGGAATTTTGGGGCAAAAACGTGCTGGATACACTCCTGGATATCCCCATCGTGGTATCCCCCGTAGCCTTTGGTTCGGCCCTGCTGATCTTTTTTAACACATCGTTGGGAACGTTCATTGAAAAGCATTTCCTCCAGTTTGTCTTCGAGGTTCCGGGGATCATCCTGGCCCAGTTTGGCGTTGCCACGGCCCTGGCACTCCGACTCATGAAATCCACCTTCGACAGCATCGGCGAACGATATGAGGTTGTTGCCAGGACATTGGGATGCAGTGCATGGAAGGCCTTCTTCAAGGTCACCCTCCCCGTGGCGAAGAACGGGGTCGTCGCCGCAGGAATCCTCGCCTGGGCAAGGGCTGTAGGGGAGTATGGCGCTACCGTGACCCTCGCGGGGGCAACGCAGATGAAGACTGAGACCCTTCCCATCGCCATCTACCTGAACATCGCTTCGGCGGAGGTCGACAGGGCGGTTGCGGTCACCTTCATCTTGATCAGCCTCTCCGCAGTCTCCCTTATCGCTCTGAGGAGAATGACGGGGAGGGGATATTCCCTTTAGATTCCATCGGGGAATGATTTCGTGGAGATCCAACACGTCCATATAAAGGTGGGGGAATTTGAGATTGAAGACATCGACTTCAAGGTCGATGAAGGCCAGTATTTCATCCTCTTGGGGACGACAGGTGTGGGAAAGACTATCCTCCTTGAGACTTTGGCGGGGATTCACCGTGTTGAACGGGGCCGCATTTACATCGATTCCCAAGAGGTCACCCATTTGCCTCCCGAGGAAAGAAGGATCAGCTATGTGCCACAGGATTACGCCCTCTTTCCCAACATGAACGTCAGGGAGAACATCGGATTTGGCTTGAAAGTAAGAAAAATGGCCAAATCTCAGATCGAGGAGGAGGTGGAGAGCTACGCACGGAGACTGGGTATCGCCCATCTCCTGGATCGTTCTCCACAGCAGCTCAGCGGAGGGGAAAAACAGAGGGTTGCCCTGGCTCGGGCACTGATCATTCGACCACGGGTGTTACTCATGGATGAACCATTGGCGGCTCTGGACCGAGCAAACCGGAGCGAATTCTGGATGATGCTGAAAGAGATCCAGCGGGAATTTGGGTTGACGGTCATCCATGTAACCCATGACTTGGAGGAAGCATTTGTTCTTGGAGAGAGGATAGGGGTTTTCCTTGATGGAAGGATCGTACAATTTGGAATGAGGGAGGAAATCTATAAACACCCCAACTCCCTGGAGGTGGCTCGATTTTTGGGGATCAGGAATATTTTCCGGGGGATCGTCGAGGATGTGGACCCACACAAGCGGATCGGAAGGGTCACCATTAAGGGGAAAGGTTTAACCTTTACATTCAACCTTAAGGGCAGTTTAACCCCGGGGGTGGAGGTGGACTTTCTCATTCGACCCGAGGAGGTCATGGTGATCCGGGAGGGAAAGCGCATTAAGGAATCGCTGAAGGGAAATATCTTTGAAGGGGAAATCGGAAAGATCATTGAAAGGGAGACGCACCATACGCTTTTCTTGAGCGAAGTGGGGCAAGGGGTGATATTCGAAGCGAATATCCCCAATTATGTCTTGAGAAACTTGAAGCTAATTGAGAAGCAACGGGTGAAAGCAGCTTTACGGAGGGAATCCCTGTGGATCATCCCGGGAACAGAGGATTCACCGTCAGTAGAATGGAGATAGTCTCGCTGGGACATTCCTCTTTTTCAGATTCAAAGGGTAAAAAAATCCCCAGGCACGGACCCTACCGAGAACTGCGAAGCCGGGAATCTCAAGGCCGATATTGTCAATCAGTCACGAGAAACCCGGTCAGTGCAGATCAGTGTGTGTTGAGATCAACGTCTTTTCGGCTCCTTGTTAACAAAGGAGGGGATTAGTTCAAGAAACTAATCCCCTTTCACTCATGAACTATTCCGTGCGAATGGAGCCGAACCCCTTTCTGATCCGAACGCGTCCTGTTCTCTAGATTCTTATGCCGTTTCACTATTTGAGCGTCTGCGCATAAGAGAGTATATCGATCGTCTCTGCGTTTGAAAGCTTATCATCGACGATAGCAGATGGCATGTCGGATCCCGGATGTCCCCATCGTATCTTATGGAGAGTTTCCTGCGGATTGTCTTTGGCAAGGTATCCCACCCCCTGAACCCCTTCCTTTTTCTCGTTGAAGTCTACCTTATTGCCAGTCGCTCCATGACAATCCGCACACGCTGATTGATATAACGGCTTTCCCTGATTAGGGTTCCCCTTGGCAGAGCCATCAGGGTTAACGGCAGTCCCAATATCGATAAGCCCTTCACGCATGAACTGCACCAGTGCCCAGGTATCACCCTCTGTGAGATAGCTCGAGAAGTCGTGCTTCATCTCGGCGTTCGTGAGGGCATCATAAAGTTCTTGAGGGTTTTTAGTTCTGGCATCATAAACACCTGGAATCCCGGTATAGTGAGACCCCTTTTTGTAGCGTCCATCTTTCCCGATGTAATCCCAACCATGACATTCTTTGCACCTCCACGTACCCGCTCCCTTCTTCTTTCCCATCGCAGGATATGCTGGGTGGTTGCCACTGAGCTCGACCTTCTTGATCTTGGGCCAATTGTCATACAGCTGTCCCCCAAGCTTGATTTCAGCTTGTTTGGAACCCTCAGGTAATGCGGTCTTCCCTCTTTTTTCCATAGCACAACCTGAAAAGACCATAGCTGTCAAAATCACAAAAGCAGAGAGAAAAATTCGATTCAGATCCCTTTTCATTTCCGTTACCTCCTTGTATAGAATGTTTGTTCTTTGAACCACCATCTCCTAGCTTTTCGTCTTGGCCGATAGCCGTTCATCCGTCAGGGAAAAACAGAGTTCCAAAAGAATACACCACCTCCTCTCAACCCATTCCTTTACCGGCTATTCACCAGAAGGTGCAATAAAATTACCTTGTATTGGGTGAATACCCAATAGGGTCAACCACGTATTTTTCGAACTCAAACACTGTATACTTTACGTAGTATACCCTACCTAGGGTGAACAGTCGCAATTCTTCTCTTGTACCACATTGTAGTAATCATTTCAAGTGATTTTCTTAAATTTCTTGCCCAAGCCCATAAGACCGAACGTTTCTATTCTGGAGGGGTCAGCCCTACTAAATATTTCCACGCTCCCCGGGTTCCTCTTTCTCCTTTTGAGGATAAACCCCAACCGAGGCCTCTATCAAATGGCGAACTCTATGATTGTCTGTCTTCGCAACAAGAGAAGAAATTCTTTCATATTGGGCCACATTGTGGTATCATAGGAAAAAACAAGCAGGGGATTTTGGGTGAACAACACCGAGTTCTCCCAGGTTCAACACGAATCCGGGAAGAACTCAGATTCAAATCGCACTATTGCTGAGTGTTCCCCCTAAAGCCATCCAGAGTTTTGGGGGCCAAGATGGGACGGACGGGGGTCCGTTATGGATCTCATCAACTCATGGGCGAGGAGGAGTTTTGGTCCAAAGTGACGAAACCCGGCTGTTTAACTGACCGGGAGCATCTAGAACTCATGAAAAAGGCTATCGAGGCATTTGCCGATCGGGGATGAAAACCTCAGAAACTCGGAGCCATTGAGGAGAAGATCCGTAGTTTTCGCTCAACCCCACATTTGTGGCCATGGAAACTGGTTTCATCGAGAAATGAGGATCGTCTACCCGTTGTCTTGGGGAGGCCTCAGGACAACTCAGACCGGGATCGGTGACTTTTTCGAAAATGAGAGGTGACTCAGGTTAAAGCCTCGTTCTGAACATTTATCTGTCCTCAATAGGTTCTCAGTTGAACTTCGGATAGAAAACCTGATAAATTTTCGAGTTCGTCTTCCTATTCTGGAAACCTGGTAGTTGTCAGATTACTCAAACAGGCGATCAAAAATTGGAATCTTGCATCGATTCCTCTTATGTTTTTTTGCCATCAGCCGATGAGGCCTACCCCGAGAAAATTGGTTAAACCCACATCGCCGGAAAGAATTCTCTGAAGATCGGAAAAAATGAGAACTCGAACTAAGGCATTTATTACGGTCTGTCTTTTCATTGCTATCTCATCAGGCACTGATAATGTAGGGGCAGCATCTTCCGCGGGGCTAGGGCGGGAGAAACCTCTTTTGATAGGGCTTATTCCCGAGCAGAACATATTCAAACAGATTGAACGCTATGAACCCCTTGTCGATTACCTCTCCAAGAAATGTGGAAGAGAGATAAAACTGAAAATCCTTACCCGGTATGGGAATATCGTGAGTAATTTTGTATCCTTGGGGATGGATGGTGCGTTCTTTGGGAGCTTCACATACGCACTGGCGCATAGAAAATTAGGCGTCCAAGCCCTCGCAAGACCTCAAGGCCTCGATGGGACATCAACATATCATGGTTTACTCTTTGTGAGGGAAGATAGCGGCATCAGAACCATAAGAGACATGAAGGGGAAGAGGTTTGCATTAGTGGACAAGGCGACAACTGCAGGGTACCTTCTTCCCCGGGCATACTTTAAAGAACACGGGGTAAAAGATTACAAGGCCTATCTCAAAGAGGCCTATTTTACGGGAACCCATGAGGACGCAATCTACGATGTTCTCAATAGAAGAGCGGACATAGGAGCCGCAAAAAATACGGTATACGAACGGATTTCAAGCGCGGATAGCAGGATAAGCCATCAATTAGTTGTACTTGAAAAATCTCCCGATGTACCAGAAAATGGGCTGGCTTTGAGAAAAGGCTTTGACGATTCGCTTAAAAAGAGCGTGAAAGAAGCGCTCTTGAACATGCATGACGACCCATATGGGAGAGATATATTGAAAGACTTCGGCGCGCGGAGATTTATCGAGACTACAGATGATGATTACGAGCCGGTTTACAAATATGCTAGAGAAATCAACCTGAATCTGGCCACTTATGATTATATGAACCAGTAATGAAGAAGAAAATAATTATCGGTTTGAGTATCCTCTCCTTCATTTTCTTATTCGGTGGTGTATATATCATCATCACTATCGAAAGAGCTACATCAATGCTCAATAATCTCATAAAGCTTCACCAGGTTGAAATACTGAGGGAACACCTCCTGATTCAAATCAAGAGTGTCCAATCAGACCTCAGCCTTAAGAACACGCGTTATACAAGGGGGGTTGATAATATTGTGTCTCACGTAAGAAGCATGGATAGGGTGATCAACAAATGTTTTGAATGCCATCATTCCGAGCCAGTAATGAAAAAACTAACTGATTTGAACATCCAGGCTGAAAAATATAAAGATGCGTTGAGCAGGGTTTTGACCATCAGTGCAAATGTCATCAGGTTGGAGGCAGAAGAAGACATCGCCTTCCGGACAGGACAGGAGCTCATAGAAAAAGTCAATACCATGATAGCCTTGACACGAATGAGGCTTAGGGAGAAAACTCAATCTACTTTGAGGGAGATAGCCAATACAAAATTCATGCTCTTCATACTCGTTGCCATTGGCCCTCCCCTTGCTGTAGGCCTAGCCTTCGTTTTTATCAGAGGCCTGACAGAGCCGGTCAACGTACTCCGCAATGCAACGAGAAGGCTAAAGGGCGGTGATCTAGATTATAGGATAGAAGGACTTGAAGATGAATTTGGAGAAGTGGCAGAGTCCCTTAATGAGATGGCAGGTTCGCTGAAAGAGCAGATGCACAGGATGCAGAGGGCAGAACAGATGACGGTTGTTGGTGAGATGGCAACAGGGCTGGCTCATGAAATCAAGAATCCCCTGGCAGGCATCAAAGCTTCAATGGAGGTTCTCTCTCAAGAGCCCACCTTCACGGAGGAAGACAAGGCGGTTCTCTCACAGGTTATTGACGAGGTCAAACGAATAGAGTCATTGATGAGGGGCCTCCTCAATTTTGCCAAGCCGCCTCATCTGCAATTTACGACTGTGGATGTGAACGAGATCCTCGACACAGCGATCGCCTTCTCCCTAACATATCCTTCTTTCTCATCAAACAACTCAAAGGCAGTAGATATCAAGAGGGATTATGACGACCACCTTCCCGCAACGATGGCTGACCCGGTTCAGCTGCAACAGGTATTTTTAAACTTACTCCTTAATGCAGGTGATGCAACGCCAGACGGTGGAACAGTAACGGTTAGGACTTTCCATGACCCAACGGCGAATTCCATACGGATTGACATAAGCGACACTGGCCCGGGAATAGACGAAGGGTTGACGGATAAAATCTTCCGCCCATTCTTCACAACCAAGCCAAAAGGTACGGGGCTGGGGTTGGCTATCTCCAAACAACTCGTCGAGCGGCATGGAGGTGACATACGCTCATCAAATAATCCGGGTTGTGGAACCGCGTTCACGATTGTTCTTCCCCTTAAAAAATCAGAGGGGGTGCAGATACCATGAGCAACAGTGGGAGAGTTTTTATTTTGGATGATGATGAACTCATTGTTTCGATGCTTTCCAGGGCATTGAAGAACGAAGGTTACGAGGTTCGGGAGCAGACGAAAGCGCATGATGTGATGGACAAAGTCGAATCATGGTCTCCCGATGTAGTATTGCTGGATATCAAACTCCCGGATAGGGACGGCATGGATATACTTCAGGAGCTCATGACCAAGGACATAAATACACAGGTCGTAATGTTGACAGCAGATGATACGGCGGAGACCGCTGTTAAGGCGATGAAACTCGGGGCTGTGGATTACGTGACAAAACCCTTTCATATAGATGAGGTGAACATTATCATAAGAAACCTCCTCGAGAGGAAAAGGTTAAAACAAGAAGTGAATTATCTGAGAAAAATTACTGCTGAACTGATCGAGAAGGATATCATTGGAGAATCGAACGCGATCAAGGAAATAAGATCAAAGATCGAGAAGATAGCTCAGGCAGGGGTTCAAACGATACTCATAACAGGAGAAAGTGGAACGGGCAAGGAGCTTGTAGCAAGATCTATCCATCATCTAATACATGGGAATCTGGACTCAGGGTATGCGCCCTTTATCGGGATAAATTGTGCCGCTTTGCCTGAGTCCCTTCTCGAGAGCGAGCTCTTTGGTTATGAAAAGGGCTCATTCACAGACGCAAGATCTGAAAAGAAGGGCCTATTTGAACTGGCAGCGGGGGGTTCAATGCTCCTCGATGAGATAGGCGACATGAAAGATAACATTCAGAGCAAGTTGCTACGGGTGTTGGAGGAAAGGACCATAAGACATATTGGGGGAAAGGAAGAGATACCGATAGACGTAACAGTGATGGCCACCACTCATAGACACCTCTCAGATGCGGTTGAAACGGGCGAATTTCGGATGGATCTATTTTACCGGTTGAACGCCTTCTCCGTGCATATCCTACCGCTCAGGGATAGAGGGGAAGACATACTCATACTCGCCAGACATTTCCTCTCATCCTTTACCGCGAAATATAACAAAAGGAAGCTCAAAGGTTTTTCTCCTGAGGCCGAAAGACTCTTGCTTTCCCATACCTGGCCAGGGAATGTGAGAGAGTTGAAGAATGTTATAGAGAGAATTGTAGTGCTTGAAAGCGCTGAAATGATACTGCCTGAACATCTGCCGAAAGAGATCAGTAATCAATCGATCCCGGTGAGCCAAATGTCAAAGGATAGATTCGTCCTTCCCCCCACCGGGCTTTCCCTCGATGAATTGGAAAAAGACCTCATCCTGCAGGCCCTCGAAAAGGCGAATCGTAATAAGACTCAAGCAGCAAAGCTTCTCAATATAAGCTATGACGCCCTCAGGTACCAGATCAAAAAATTTGCCTTAGAATAGGCCATCAGTAATTCATTCCCTCAGTACACGCTTTGCAATCCTCTTGATTTGGTGAAGTTTGAATGGTTTTACAATGAAATAACCCCCCCGCTTCAATTGTCCGCTTCATATCATCATTTACATGGCTTGCCGTCATAATAGCGATTTTGGTTTGAGGAGATATCTCCTTGATCTTCTTCTTTACTTCCAGCCCATTCCAATCAGGAAGATAGATTCGAGGAAGCAGAGGTCATAAAAAAAGCCCTGGCTTCAGATATGGCCTCTTCAGGGGTTGTAACGGTCTTAACCTCTGCTAGCCTTTGCAGCGTCTTTGCGAGCCCATAGAGGATCAATGGCTCATCATCAACGATCAAAATCCTCTTCATGATTGTCAATACGAAGCAATTAATATACCAGCGGCATATCATCTTTGAGCCGGTCCGCAGAGCCAGTGTGTTTACCGATTTAGAGAACGGAAACGGTTCAAGGGTTGGACTCATATGATCCAGCCATCTGGTGAAATCACCCAATGGACCTGGTGATTTCACCAGATATCAGTCAGGAGAAGTATTTTGGAAATGCCGTAACTTATTGTTTTTTAATAATTTATCCTATAGGGATGTGCTGGCACATTCATTGCAAATAGATTTTGAGAATTTTTATCCGACCGATAGGAGGTTGATGATGGGACGGAAAAAATGGTTGATTTTCATTTTCCTGGCTCTAGCGGGAGGCGCGATGCTTGCAAGCCACATTGGGGCTAAGATGATCGTTCTGACATCTGAGACCCCCAGTCCCGAAATGGCCACGAAGGGATACGTGGGACCGCAGAAGTGTGCGGAATGCCATCAAGCCATATACAACGACTATCGGGCCACAGCACACCCTTACAAGCTTCGCCCAGTAGAGGAGGCCCGAATCGCTGGACTACCCCTACCCGAGGGATACACGTGGGATGATATTTCCTATGTGATCGGTGGGCGTCGCTGGAAGTCCAGATATGTCGGCAAAGATGGGTATATCATAACCATCACCGGCAAGAACCGCAACGTGAAAGGGAAGAATCAGTACAATCTCGCCACTGGCGCCTGGGTTGATTATCATCCTGGAGAGAAGAAGCCGTACGACTGCGGGCGCTGTCACACGACGGGATATTCCAAAGAGGGACATCAGGACGGCTTGGAAGGAATCATCGGTGCCTGGGCCCTTCCCGGTATTACCTGTGAAGCATGCCATGGTCCGGGGAAAGATCATGCGAAAGCTCCGGCAAAGGCAAACATCAAGAAAGACGCCTCTTCCGCCGCTTGCGGAAAGTGCCACATTCGAGGCGATAAGAATAAGATCCCTGCGAGTAAGGGTTTCATCCGTCACCATGAGCAGTACAATGAACTCTTGGCAAGTCCCCACAAGGATATGAAGTGTGTCGAGTGCCACAACCCGCACAAGCCACTCCGGTCTGCAATCGTCGCCGACTGTTCCAGTTGCCACGGAGATGTGGCCAAAGAGTTTAAAGGCAGCAAGATGCAGCGGGTTGGAAAGGAGTGTGAGGACTGCCACATGCCGAGGGCTTCAAAATCGGCAGTATCCCCAGCCAAGTGGCAGGGAGATGTCAGAACTCATCTCTTTGAAATCAATACAGACCCCAATGCCAAGATGTTCACCGACGATGGGAAATGGGCCAAGGGTCAGTTAACTCTAGAGTTTTCCTGTCTACAGTGCCATTTGGACCATGACAAGGCGTGGGCAGCCCAATACGCTAAGAAAGCCCATACGATAGGGAAGTAGTAGGAAAAATCCGGTCGCGTTCAAAGGAAAAGGCGAGATGGTACCATCTCGCCTTTTTGTCATCCAGGGAATCTGGCTCAACGCGGTTTCCCCCTATCCTGACTTCAAGTCAACTTATGGGGCCGGCTCAAAGATTAAGAGACCTTGCGGTAAATGTAGGACAATCCGAAGAAAATTTTGAATCAGGGATTGGTTTCAGGTATAATCAATGCCAATCGTCTCCCTCTTGGTACCGAAAATGGCGGAGATGGGAGGGGCCTTATGGAAAGAACAAGCCGCGTTCGTTGGATCTATTGGATCTATGCGATAGGGCTTATGCTCATCCTTCTTCCCCTGAAACCCCAACGTACATTCGCCGAGGAGGATAATCGAATCTGTGTCAACTGCCATGAAAAGCGCAGTTCGAGCCTCATCCTGTCCTGGAGGGAGAGCCCCATGGGTCGCGCTGGGGTGACATGTATCGATTGCCACGGGAGCCACCATAAATCTGCCGAGGATGCGGCCAGGGCCAGCCTGATGGTAGGTCAACTCTGTGGAAGATGTCATCCTGCTGAGATGGCTCGGTTCAAATCGGGGAAGCATGCCCAGGCATGGGCTTCAGTTTACCAATTCAAGAAGGTCCTGGAACTTCCCCCGGAGATGATCGACGCGGAGGAGGGATGTGGGGGCTGCCACTCCATCGGCCGGGAGGATGGCCAGTGCGATTCGTGCCATACGCGCCACAGTTTTGCCAAAGAAGAGGCAAGAAAACCCGAGGCTTGTCTCCCTTGCCATGGGGGAGCAAATCATCCCCAATGGGAGATTTGGAGGTCCTCGAAGCATGGCGTCGTCTACAGGGTGGACCCGAAAAAAGAAAGGGGCCCCACCTGCCAAACCTGCCATCTTCCTGGCGGGGACCACGGCGTCAAAACCGCCTGGAGCCTCTTGGCCCTCCGCCTTCCCGGGGAAGACAGGGAATGGATTGGGTATCGAAGGACGATTTTACAATGGCTGGGCCTCATGGACCGAGAGGGTCGCCCGACAGATCTATTGAACGAACTTCAGCAGAAAGGGATCATTCAAGTCCAACCCGAGGAATGGACCAGGTTGAGAGAGGAAATGCTTGAAATCTGCGATACCTGTCATGGGAGGCTCTTCGCCAGGGAAAAGCTCGGGCAAAGAGATGCCATCATCAAGAAAACGGATCAGTTGATGGCTGAGGCTATTCAGATCGTGGAAAACCTCTACCAGAAGTCGGTCCTGGCCAGGCCAAATGTGAGACCTACCTCTCCGGACCTCTTAGCCCTCTATAGCCCTCCCAATCCCCTGGAGGAGAAGCTCTGGGAAATGTTTTTGCGCCACCGTATCATCCTTCTCCACGGGGCCTTCCATAACAATCCCGACTACACCAGTAATCACGGATGGGTCAAACTGAAAATGGCATATGAAGATGTGAAGAGAATGACGCAAGAGCTCCTGCGGGAGGGGAAAAAATAGAAGGTTTGATCGGGAGATTTCCTTGCAAGGCTGGACCCTATGTCGCCGTTCTTAGAACTGGAAGGAGGAACGGAACCATGATCTCCGTGGAAGGGGCATTAAATCGCATTCTGTCCCGAATCCGGGTTTTGGGCCTGGAGAAGGTTGACATCATGGCCTCCCTGGGAAGGGTCATCGGCGAGGATATCCTTGTTCCGAGAGATATCCCTCCCCTGGACAATTCAGCCATGGATGGATACGCCGTTCGGTCCGCCGATATCAAAGGGGCTTCACGGGAAAAACCTATATCCCTCAAGGTGATCGAGGACCTGCCGGCCGGGGCGTTGGCGAGAGGGAGTGTGGCCGCTGGACAGGCCATACGGATTATGACCGGAGCCCCAATACCTCCAGGGGCCGACACCGTGGTCATGGTGGAGGATACGGAAAAGGCAGGCAAAGAAGTGAGGGTCTTCCAAGGAGTCCCCGCCGGCGAGAATATCAGAAGAGCGGGGGAGGATGTAAAAAAGGGGGACCGCGTCATCTCTAAAGGTTCGGTCATCCGAGCTGCCGAGGTGGGAATGCTGGCCTCGGTTGGCAGGGCTTTTGTATATGTGCACCAAAGGCCCGTAGTGGCCATCCTCTGTACGGGGGATGAGCTGGTTGACGTAGGTGAAGCGGTTGCGGATCATAAAATCGTCAGTAGCAACTCTTATACCCTTTCCGCCCAGGTCATGGAGTGCGGAGCCCTCCCCCTCCAGCTGGGCATCGCCAAGGACGTCTCGACAGAGATCGAGGAGAAGTTTCGACAGGGCCTGAGGGCGGATGTCATCGTCTCTTCCGCCGGGGTTTCCGTCGGTGAGTACGACATGGTCAAGGACGTCCTTGGGAGAATCGGTTTTGAGATGGATTTTTGGGGTGTTGCCATGAGGCCGGGACAACCCCTGGCTTTTGGAACCATAGGGGATAAACCCACCTTCGGTCTCCCGGGTAATCCGGTCTCCTCTATGGTCTCTTTCGAGCAGTTCGTCCGACCTTCGCTCCTTAAGATGATGGGGCACAAAAAACTCTTCAGGCCAGTGGTGGAAGCGATCCTCAAAGAGGAGATTACAAAGAAGCCGGACAGAACACACTTCATGAGGGCCAAGTTGTCGCTGGAGGAGGATCGATATGTGGTAACCACCACGGGACCTCAGGGCTCGGGGATCCTCAACTCCATGGTGGAGGCCAATGCCCTCGTTATCGTTCCCGAGGAGAAAACCGAGGTGAGGGCGGGAGAGAAGGTTCGGGTGCAGATCCTGGATCGGAGTTTCGAATCGCCGGGGGTCGAGATGATATGATTCCGATTATCTCCATCGTGGGGAAGTCCGACAGCGGCAAGACCACCCTCATCGAGAAGATCGTTCCGGAGCTCATTCGAAGGGGATACCGGGTAACCACGGTCAAACATGACCTCCATGGCTTTGAAATCGATAAGGAGGGCAAGGACAGCTGGCGGCACAAGCAGGCCGGGGCTCACGGGGTGATTATCTCCTCGCCCCAAAAGGTTGCTCTCATCCGCGATGTGGATAAGGACATGTCCCTCGAAGAATTGAGGGAGTCCTTCGGTGGGGATGCGGATCTCATTGTGTCGGAAGGGTTTAAAAAGGATGTCCAGCCGAAGATCGAGGTCTTCAGGAAAGAGGTCCACGGAGAACTCCTCTGCACGAAGGAGAACAACCTCGTCGCCATCGCCAGTAACCGGCGTTTTGATATCGGAGTCCCCTGTCTTGACCTCGATGATATCAAGGGAATCGTTGATATCATCGAATCCAGATTCTTGAAGGGAAACAAACCGGAGGAGGTTACCCTGAGAATAAACGGGAGACGGATACCCCTTTCCCCCTTCGTGAAGCGATTGTTGATCCGGACCATCATGGGGATGATCTCTTCCCTGAAGGGCGCCGAGAATCCTCGAAGGCTGGAGATCAAGATCGATTAGGGGAGCTTTCACTGGACCCTCCATGATATCAGCTATTCTCCTCGCGGCAGGCGAATCCAAAAGGATGGGAAAGCCCAAACTCCTCCTGAGATGGGGCCAACGAACCATCATCGAAAAATCAGTGGACACCCTTCTGGAATCGAACATCGATGAGCTGATCGTGGTCATCGGTTACAACGCGCGCACGGTCTTAAGGAGGTTGGGGGCAAGAAGGCTGAAAGCCATCATTAACCGTCAATATCGAATGGGAATGAGCACCTCCATCCGTAGAGGTCTTGGGCAGGTGAGTCCGAAGTCCGAAGCCATCTTAATCGCTCTTGCCGACCAACCCTTCGTCCAAACAGATCTGATCGATCATCTCATCGACGTCTACCAACGAAATCCCCATGGAATCGTTTTGCCTTGCTATAAGGGAAAGAGAGGCCACCCCGTGATATTGAATAGGTTGCGCTATGAAGAAGAGATGGAGAATTTGACAGGGGATGTGGGGTGCAGGCCCATCCTGAGTCGCCATCCGGAGGACATCTTGGAAGTGGAGGTGCAATCGGAAGGTGTCATTGCTGATATTGATTCCTGGGAGGAATATACGAATACAGGTCCTTCTCAAGAGGAGTTGAAAGGAAGTGGCCCGAAGTGACTTTCAGCTCAGAGATCTCCTCATCTTGGTCAGGGGGGCCGGCGAAATGGCGACGGCGGTGGCCCACACCCTTTGGCAAGCCCATTTTAGGATTTGGATGACCGAGATCCCGCAACCCATGGCGGTGAGGCGGGAGGTTTCATTCTGCGAAGCTATCTATGACGGGAAAAAGCAAGTAGAGGGAGTAGTCGCCAAATATATCCAAACCGCCGATGAAATCGATGATGCGTGGAAGGAGGGGATGATCCCCCTGTTGATCGACCCCGAGGCGAAATCAAGGAAGGTCGTAAAGCCTCACGTCCTTGTAGACGCCATCATGGCCAAGGAAAACCTGGGGACGAGGATGACCCATGCCCCTTTGGTGATCGGATTGGGCCCTGGTTTCACTGCAGGACGCGATGTTCACGTGGCCATCGAGACCCAACGGGGCCACCATTTGGCACGCCTCATCTGGAAGGGTGAGGCAGAGCCCAATACGGGGATACCCGGCGAAATATTGGGTTACTCGGAGGAACGAGTCCTTCGGGCACCTGTGAGGGGAATATTCAAGGCCCACAAAAAGATCGGGGAACAGGTGAGTGAGGGGGAAGTAGTAGCCACTGTGGAGGGACTTCCGGTGAAGGCGCGGACCCGTGGGGTACTAAGGGGGATATTGCGGGATGGAACCCGGGTCACGGAAAGCATGAAAGCAGGAGATATAGATCCGAGGGGCAAGGAAGCCTTCTGTTATTCAATATCCGACAAAGCAAGGTCTATTGCCGGCGGCGTGCTGAAAGCCATCATGATGCACTTCAATGGTTAAGGTGGCCGTGATTGTTCCCCGGAGGATGTTATGGATCTGTCGCTCCCAGCGGGAGATTTCGGGATGGAAAGGAAAAATGGGAGAGGTGGACCATAAAGGATGACCAACCTTTCACCGGTCTTCGAACCCCTCTTTCTTTGAAACGGGGAGCTTGATCATAACGGTTGTGCCTCGGCCCCTTTCGCTCTTGACAAAAATTTCCCCGCCATGTCTTCGCACAATCCATCGCGAGACGGTCAAGCCCAGCCCTTCCCTCTCTGGGCCACGGCTGGAATAGAAGGGATCAAAGGCCCTCCTCTTCTCCTCGTCCCTCATCCCGATCCCCGTATCCGTGATGGCTATGGTTATCCAATGACGGTCGGTACGTGATTTCAGCGTCAAAGTCCCCCCTGGACCCATGGATTCCATGGCATTGGATACGATATGAACTAAGGCCTCCCTCAATTCACCCTTGTCCCCATGGATGGAGGGGAGCTTTCGTTGATCCTCGCTGACTTCGATCCGAATTCCCTTTAACTCAATATCCTCGGCCCATTTTTCCCTTATGAGGGCAATCAAGTCCTGGAACACGTGCTGTGTGTTTACGCGGCCAAACTCCTTTTCGATTCCCTCCTTGGTGAACTTCCGCAGCTTCCCTACCATGGCCACGCCCTTGAGGACGGTCTCCTCAATCCCCTTGAGGCCCTCCTTTTGGCCACCTTCTTCTGAATCCCCAGCCTCACGATCAAGCCGATCCAGGATATCTTCTAGGATATTTTCAAAAAAATTTCCGACCTTCCTCAACACCCCTTCTACGGCCAGATCTTTAGCCGTCTGAATCTGCTTCTGCTCATTCTCCTTCCTATCCCTGATGTCGCGAATGAACGCCGTTATGCCGAGTATCTTCCCTTCATGATTGTGTTTCGCTCCCAAGGTAAGGCTCAACGGAATCGCCTTTCCATCCTTTGTTAAGCCCTCTGTCTCGAACTCTTCTCCATGCCCGTCGGCACAAACGCGGGCAAGGAACTCCTCATAGGTTTGACCTGTTCCCTCGGAGAGGATGACTTTGTCCAGGAACTTCCCCTTAACATCTTTTTCGGAGTAACCCAAAAGGGTTTCGGCCCCTCGATCCCATGCTCGGATCGACCCCCTTTCGTCCAATTCCACGATTCCATCCGTAATGCAGGCCATCCGATCCCATAAATCACTCTTTTCCCTTTCCAATTGTCGGGTCTCCGTCACCTCTTTGATGACATGAACGGATCCGATCAGCTGCCTTTCCATGCTGAGAAGGGGAGAAATGGTAATGGAAAAGATTCCATCGTACCTGGGGCTCTCAACTTCATCAGCGAAGGACATTCCCGCTCTTACCATTCTCTTGTAGTCGTAGAGGGACACGGGAAAGGTCTTTTCGTTGTAGAATATTTCGTCACAGTCACGGTCAACCACGTTCTCCAGGAGGTAACCATATCGATCGAATAGTATCTTGTTGGATTTGATGATTCGAAATTGATCGTCACAGATGACGATGAGATCGGAAAGAGAATCAATAGCATTTTCCCACTCGCTCTTGGCCTGGCAGATCCTATCGAACAGTTGTCTATTCCCCGCGGCCATCGAAATTTGCCTTGTCAAGGCGACCAAGAGGTCCACTTTATCCCTTGTCAGCCTCTCCTCCTGATCAGTTGTTAAACTCAGGGTCCCGAGGATTTGACCGGCGAATTCCAGGGGAAAGCTTGCGTGATACATCATCCTTCCCTTCTGGGTGATAGCTCCCGACAGGTCGGCGATCTCCGTCAGATTCTTAACGATGAGTGGCTTCCTCTCCTTAGCCGCTTTGCCTGGAATGCTCTCGACGAGGTGGATGTTCTCTATTTCATCTTGGTATTCCTTTGACAGACCGTGATGTGCATACAGTTTGAGGCGTTGGGTTTTTTCATCGATGAGATGGATATATCCTACACGAAATCCCGTTAAATCCAGAACGAGCATGAGGGCCTTCTTAAGCATGGATTTGATATTCTGCTCAATATAAATCAAATCCGCAAAGCGGCCGATAAAGTCAACGGGAATCGTCCCCCCGCTTCCTTTCTCATTTTTCAAACGGCGCCCTAACTGGATCAACGTTTCTCCCCTCAATGGGTCAATCCCCCTTTGCCCCCCTTACTCCAGGTGTCCTACTGCTTCCTTAGGAAACCCAGCCTTTGGAGGTCATCTTTACTCACCCGATGGTGACCACCTGGGGTCCTAAAGGACCTTATCTTTCCGGAATAGATGTAATTCCTTATCGTCTGAGTTGAAACCCGAAGAATCCTTGCCGCCTCCATTGTAGTATAAAACAAAATCGTTTCGATGTCTCTACCTCCCATCACTGCTTCGCCCTCTAAGGTTTCTCCAATATATTTGCATTTTTAATGCCAATTTCTTCATATTATTCAAAATTTATCACCTACATCGCCTAACCCTCTGTTTTGCAAATTTTTCTCCCAATAAAGCGTGCAATAGGGACGGTTATTTGGGTGACGAAAGATGATCACAGGTGGTAACGGAGGTCGAGGCCATTGAGGAAAATCAAGCCTAATCTTTTTGACGACCGAGATGACAAAAATCGGCACGATACCGTTGAAAAGAAGGGCAGTAATCCCACGTGATGCGAAAGGCAGTACCATCACGGGCCTGTTATCCTGGCGAATTTTTATAAAAAATTATGAAAGTAGCGGATATTTATCAATCATATTCCAATTTGGCACAGTATATGCTACCAGTCGTCAAAGTGGGAAATACAGTGGAGTTGCAATGAAATACTGGGTCATACTCCCTATCCTTATCAGCTCAATTATGCTCCCCATGGGGGCAGATGGAGAGATCTATAAATGGGTGGATAGGGGTGGAAACCTTCATTTCTCCGATACACCGCCCCCATGTGATGACGTGGTCTATGAGACCTTAGGGGAGATATCCTCCTCTTCCCGAGGACAATCGGTGGACCACATCAAGGAGGCCCATTTACCCTCCGCAGGTGCCCGCCTCTACTCAGGAAAACCCCTTTACTTCTGGCAGGACCAGTTGGAGATGCTGAACTCGAAGATCGGCATGAAACAAAGGGATATTCGGCTTTTGAAAAGCGCCATCGACAAAACGGATATGTACGAGCCTGAGAAAAGGAGTGGGATGATCATCTATCCCAATGCACTCAGGGTCGATGGAAAGCTTTTAAATACCAGGGACCAATTCATCGAGGAATGCACCCGTCAGGCCGCACGGCTCAACGAATTAGAGGAAGAGCTTCGCGAGTTTAGGGAAAAGGCCAAATTGGCCGGCGTCCCTCGATGGATTTGGGAAAATTGATCTCATTGGTGCCGAGGGAAGGAGGATCGAATCATGATCGTCCAATGTGAGCAGTGCATGGCGAAATATAAGCTCGACGGATCGAGAATCCCGGGGGAAACGGCCAAGGTCAAATGTTCAAGATGCCAACACATATTCCACGTCACCAAGGAAAGTCCATCCCTTCTGGAATCTTTTGTTCCCCCGTCCATTGAGGAGGCACCCAAAGAATCAACCCTAGATTCGCTCCAATGCCCAAACTGCGGTTTCCACCAACCTCATTCCGAAGAATGCATCAAATGTGGCATCATCTTCAGCAAGTACAAGCCAAGGGCTGAAATGCCGCCTCCCCCCTATGCACACCGTGCAGGGGGATATGGGTTGGAAGAGAATCTCATGGGTGAACAAGCAGAAGTGCGTTCAATGACATACGCCGGATTTTGGCCTCGGTTCGGCGCCTACTTCATCGACGGGATTGTTGCCGCAATCATCGTGAAGATCTCAATGTACGTGACCATGCTCCCCATGACGTATTACTTTTCCCAGGCTTATATGTCCGGCAACCCCCAGTTAGGAGCCATCCCTCCCTCTCTACCGATGGCCCTCTTTCTCGGCATCTCACTCAGTTTGGGACTTCAGGCCCTCTACTACATCCTCATGTGGGGGTACAGAGGAGCAACCCTGGGAAAGATGGCCATGAAGATCAAAATCGTGAGTACTGATGGGGCCGACATCTCATATGGGACCGCGTTTCTCCGATACATCGGAACCATCATTTCAGGCATCCCCTTCAGTCTCGGGTATCTGTGGATGCTCTGGGATGATAGCAAACAGACATGGCACGACAAGATTGCGTCCACCTATGTCGTTCGTACCCAATGAGTCCCATAACCTTAATCGATCCTTTTTATGACGGCATCCCCTCGCTCCGTAGCACCGACCAACACCACATGGGCTAGGCCCACAAAGAGCCCGTTCTCAACAACTCCCGGGATATCGTTTAGTTCAAGCTCTAAAGCCTTCGGATCCCTTATCTCGGGAAACCGAGCATCGATGATCATATTCCCCTGATCCGTGATTACCGGCCCATCCTTTTTCACTCCCATTCGTATCACCGGGTTGCCTCCCATCTTCTCGAGTTTTTTCATCACAGGCTGAACCGCAAAGGGCAACACTTCCAACGGCACCGGAAACTTCTGGCCCAGGTGTTTCACTAACTTGGAGTCATCGACGATGACGACAAATAGATCTGCCAAGCCATCCACGACTTTCTCCCTGGTGTGGGCTCCTCCTCCTCCCTTGATGAGGTTCTTCTTTGGGTCGACTTCATCCGCCCCATCAATGGCGATATCAATCTTTGATACATCGTCCAAGCTGCGGATAACAATACCATTTCCCCTGCCGATCATCGCAGACCCATACGAGGTTGGGACGCCGGCGATCTCCAGCCCCTCCTCCCGGATCCTTCTTCCAAGCTCGGCAATGGCCAATGCCGCAGTAGAGCCCGTCCCCAATCCAACGACGGCCCCATCTCGAACCATTTTAGCGGCCTCTAATGCTACTATTTCCTTTAATCTTTTTTCCCCTTCAATTTTCTCCATAGGTCTCCCTCTCCCCTTCTCGTCCGATTACCGAGCATTCAATCTCCCTTCGAACCTAACCCATGCTGAAATAATGTCAAGAAATATTTTCACGCCCTTTTATAAAGGAAGAAGTTGAGAGGGAGGAGGGAGATCGACATTTCAAGACGTTGCCCTCTTCTGTTACATGTAACTGAAAAGTATCTCTATACCTATCTAGCCCTTGTGAGATTTTTCCCTTGACAATCTATCCAGTCTTTATTAAGATCAAGCCACGAGTGGAAATCACCTAAGAGAATTCTAAAAAGGAAGGGGGGATTGCCAGGTATTCACAGTAAGGGACTGAGAAAAATTACTAAACAGAGGAGGTTTTTATGAAAAGGGCGATGTTCACGTTGCTGCTCGTTGCAGTTTTCGTATTAAGCGGTGCTGTAACGGGTCAGGGAGCAAAAAGGGTTCTCCATATTTACGAAGCCTTTGATACGGCAGAGGCAAAATACTATATCGAGGCTTTCGAAAAGGAAACGGGAATTGACGTGGAATTTGTGAGAATGTCTTCCGGTGAGGTTTTGGCTCGGGTAGAGGCGGAAGCGGCAAACCCTCAGGCCAGTGTATGGCATGCGGGTTCCAATACGTCTCATATCAATGCCGCCTCCAAAGGATTGCTCGCCCCTTACAAACCCAAAACGGATTTCGAACTGACGGGTAAGCTTCGGGCCGAGGACTGGGCTTGGACAGGGTTTTATTCCGGGGCCATCGGCTTTGTGAGCAATACCAACCTCTTAAAGAAAAAGGGGGTTAAAGCCCCATCCTCCTGGGATGATCTCCTCAATCCCGCATTTTCAAAAAACGTTGCCATGGCCTACCCCTACACTTCGGGCACGGCATACACGACCTACGCCACCTTGATCCAGATGCTCGGCCTTGAAAAGACCCTTGACTGGTGGGAGAAATTCGATAAACAGAGCATCTTCCAGTACACGAAATCGGGAACAGGGTGTATCCCCATGGTCGGGCTGGGAGAAGTCACCGTGGGTATAGCGTTCTCGCATGACATTCTCGCCAAGGGCGTCAATAAGGGGTACCCGGTGGTTATGACTTTCCCCAAAGAAGGCACCGGGTATGAAATCGGGGGATTATCTCTCATCAAGGGTGGTCCCGAACCGGAACTGGGAAAACAGTTTATTGATTGGTGCTATACGGTAAGAGCCCAGAATCTCTTTCAGAAGTATAACCGTCTGCCCGTAAATCCAAAAGCCACGGTTGGAAAAGGCTCGCTCACCCTCGATCAGGTTAAGTTGATCGATTACGACCATATCTGGGCTGGCACAAAAAAGAAGGAGTTCATCAAAGCCTGGAGGGACCGCATTGGAAAATAAAAGGAGGGTATCCATTTGAATAAGTCCCTGCTGCTGGTTCATCCAGCGGCAGGGATTTTTTGTTCTCTGCAGCTATTCGAGGGGGAGCATGATAAAGCCAGGCAGAAAGAGCCGGGAAATAATAGGAAACCTGCGATTAATATGGAAGGAGCCGCTACTCCTCATATCCATACTTGCCATCTTCTACTTCCTGTTGATCTTTGTGGTTTCTCCCATTTATATGGTCTTTAAGACGAGTTTGATCGTCGATAAACAATTTGACGTCTCAAACTACCTGGCAGTTTTCTCAAAAAGGTACTATTTTCAGCCTTTTTTAAACAGTATGATCCTGGGCATTTGTACCGCCTCCACGGGAACCCTCCTCGGTTTCACCTTTGCCTACGCCATTACCAGGACACCCATGCCCTTTAAGCGCTTCTTCCGACAGACGGTGACATTTCCCATCATCTCGCCGCCGTTCGTCGTTGCCCTGGCAGCCATTCTGCTGTTTGGGAGATCAGGTAGCCTCACTCCCATCTTAAAAAAGATTATCGGTGAATACTCGATATATGGGCTGGGAGGATTGGTGCTTGTGGAAACCATCGCGTATGGCCCTATAGCCTTTCTCGTTCTCCATGGGGTGCTCCAGGCCATTGATCCAGCCCTGGAAGAGGCGGCCATGGATCTGGGAGCCTCCAGGGCTCGAGTCTTCTCCACCGTAACCCTTCCACTGGCCATTCCCGGTATTGCCAGTGCTTGGCTTCTGGTGTTTATCGAGTCCATGGCGGATTTCGGTAATCCAATGATCATTTCCGGAGACTTCAGGGTTCTCTCCGTGCAGGCCTTTTTGCAGATTACCGGTATGTACGACATTTCCAGGGGTTCTACCCTGGCGATTCTCCTCCTGATGCCCACGGTAACGGCATTTTTCCTCCAGAAGTATTGGGTCTCAAGAAAATCTTATGTAACCGTTACCGGACGACCCACCGCTGCAGCAATCAGAGGGTTGGAATGGTATATCAAATTGCCAGCTTATGCCACGTGCCTCCTGTTTACAGGGATTATTCTCCTCTTTTACGGAATGGTCATCTACGGTTCTTTTCAAAGGCTCTGGGGCGTTGATGCGACCCTCACTCTCAACAACTACGTAGAGATGTTCGAAGTGGGCAAGGATTATATTTTCGACTCCCTGACCCTTTCCACGCTCGCGACACCATTAACAGGGATAGTGGGGATCTTTATCGCTTTTCTCGTCATCAGGAAGAGATTTATTGGACGCGGGCTCATGGAGTTCGTGTCCATGCTGACCTTTGCAGTTCCGGGTACCGTCGTGGGAATCGGGTACATCCTCGCCTTTAACCAGAGAACCACACTATTTCCCTTTGTACTGACCGGC
The DNA here is from genome assembly GCA_964346945.1 of uncultured Syntrophobacterales bacterium. Classification (GTDB taxonomy): domain Bacteria; phylum Desulfobacterota; class BSN033; order WVXP01. The sequence goes on along the minus strand of CAYFXL010000011.1, from coordinate 7,882 downwards.
ACTGCCTGGATCATCACTACGCTTCTCATATTCAGAAATATGCCGGTTGGCATACGCTCCGGTATCGCGGCCCTTCAACAGATCGATCCTTCTATTGAGGAGGCGTCCACCGATCTGGGGGCCGACAGCAATAGGACCTTCAGGAAGATAACACTCCCCATGATCGCTCCGGCCTTCTTCTCGGGCCTGGCCTTTAGCTTCGTTAAGGCGATGACAGCAATCAGCGCTATCATCTTTGTTGTATCGGGAAAGTGGAACCTCATTACCGTAGCCATCCTCGGTTTTGTGGATAACAGTCAATATGCCCAGGCAGCGGCCATGAGCCTTCTGCTGATTTCTATTGTGCTCATAGCTCTCGGCGTTATTCAGACTGTGGTGAATCGGATCGGTAAAGGAGCGAGGGCCGTAAGTATTGTTGGGTAACGAGACCAATAGGTGAAGGGATATGATATGAGGCAAGATTATCTTGTTCTTAAAGGCCTTGTTAAGGTATTTGGAACGGGGGAAGATACCGTAACGGCTGTGGATAACGTAAACGTTGAAGTGAAGGAGGGAGAGCTGGTTACCCTTTTGGGACCTTCAGGGTGTGGAAAAACAACGACTCTGAGAATGATTGCTGGGTTTGAGCTTCCCACTGCGGGTGAGATCCTCATTGATGGTGAAGACGTGAGCACGACGCCACCCAACCGCAGACCAACGACGATGGTATTCCAGAATTATGCCCTCTTCCCGCACCTGACGGTATTTGAGAATATAGCCTATGGACTGAAGATACGCCGGGATTCACGTCAGAACATCCGTAAGAAGGCCGAAGGGGTCATGGATCTCGTGGGACTGGAGGGATTTGGCGAACGGTCACCTGCTCAGCTTTCAGGAGGGCAGCAGCAGCGTGTCAGCTTGGCCCGCTCACTGGTTATGGAGCCCAAGGTGCTTTTGCTTGATGAGCCTCTCTCCAACCTCGACGCCAAGCTGCGCGTATCCACCCGGCTGGAGATTCGCAAGCTGCAGCAGAGGGTGGGTATAACATCTGTCTATGTGACCCATGATCAGGAAGAGGCCATGACTCTTTCCGATCGGGTGGTCATCATGCATCAGGGGAAGATCATGCAGGTTGGGACACCCCAGGAGATTTATGCTCGACCAGGTAACCGTTTTGTAGCCGATTTTATTGGCAAGGCAAACTTTCTAGAAGGCCGCGTTGGAAGTATGAAAGCCAAAAATGAAATTGAACTCGATGTAATGGGCAAAAAATTTCAGATTTCGGTGAAAGAGGGTTCGTTCTCAACAGGGCAAAGAGTGCTTTTGGTGGTTCGACCTGAGTCTGTGACGCTGGAGCCGAAAAAGCCGAACACCCTTATCGGAACGGTCCGCGAGGCGGTCTACCTCGGCTCAGAAATGGTGTATGAAATAGAAGTTGCTAACGGTGTCCTCACCGTGCAGGTTGCTAATCCTCAGGAGCATGTGGCTTTTGCAGAGGGTGATGAGGTAACCATAACCTTTCAGGAAAAAAGCCTGCACATTTTACCCTGGGAGGAGGGTCAGTAGGGAAGGCGGTTTACATGAAGAGGGAAAGTAACCAAGAGAATCACTCTGTCCCAATATGTTACAACTCCCCATAACTTGAATAATTCCGTAACTTTTCCCTGCGTCAATGAAAGGCCAGACATTTTGGGCGCTTTCCTAACATGTCCAGTTTCGATAATTTGAAGGATCAATCCCCTTGACATTTCAGCAAGATTTACCTGATAATTATCTCTTAAATGGTAGTGTTTCTGCAGTAATAATTTCAAAAAATAGATGATCTTTCCTGAAGTTTTCTTCAATCTTCATCCTTACCCTTCTAAAGAGTTTCTCCTAATTCCTCTAAGCAGAAGAAATATCTCGTTTATTCCAAATAAGGGGTTTAGAGAATGCGAGTCAGGGGCAATGTTCTCGTTGGAGAGGCAGGAGGTCCAACGGCTGTTATAGATTCGAGCCTTTACGGACTTCTCAAAGAGGCGAAGAACCATCGTGAAATCGAAGGGATATTCGGGGCCCTCCATGGGATCGATGGGATCCTCAAAGGGAGGATAATCGACTTAAGGAAGGAGGATGATCGAACACTGAGGGCCCTCTGTTGGACTCCAGGAGCTGCTCTTGGTGGATGTCGCACTCATCTTAAATCCGATGATTCTCATGACCCTGATGTGAAGCGTATCTTAACCTTCCTTAAGAAAAACCGAATCCGATTTTTCTTCTATATTGGCGGAAACGATTCCATGGATACAGCGTGGAAGATTGAAACCGCAGCGAAGAAAGTAGGTTACGAACTGACTGTCCTTGGAATTCCAAAGACTGTGGACAACGACCTTGCCCTTACCCACCACTCCCCCGGATACGGAAGTGCGGCTAAGTACCTTGCCGCATCGGTGCGAGAGGCGGGGTTGCACAGTGAAGCCATGCAAGGAGCAGAGCCTTTGACTATCCTTGTTACAGTGGGACGAAATACCGGCTGGTTGGCTGGATCCTGCGCTCTGGCGCGAGTGAAAGATTCCGATGCACCCCACCTCGTTTACTTCCCCGAAATTCCGCTCATCAGGGAAAAATTATTGGCGGACGTCGAAAGAGTTTATCGGCGGCTCAGGAGGGTCTTCATTGTCACCGGCGAAGGCTTGAAGGATGAGAAGGGAAATTACATTACCGCCAATTGCGACCGAGTCTCAAAGGACGGGTTCGGACACGCAGAGCTTGGCGGAGTTGCCGACTGGATGAAGCAGGTGTTCGAGCGAGAACTGAAGTTACGGACACGGGTGATCCGGCCGGATATCTGCCAGCAGAGTGCTGCACACTTCGCATCCCTCATCGATCGAGAAGAGGCTATATTGGTTGGGCATATGGCGGTTCGCTACGCCGTAGATGGAAGGAGTGGCTCCATGGTAACCCTTAGTGCTCCGTTAGGGGAGAGATATGGTTCCACAACTGGACTTGCCCCTCTTTTTGCCGTGGCAAACAAAGAGCGAAAGGTCCAAAAGGAATGGATCAATGGGGAGGGAAACTTTCCAAGGATCAATCTCGTCGATTACGTTCGTCCCCTGATCAGGGGCGAAGTGAAGGTTCCATTCAAGGATGGACTTCCAACCTTCGCAAGGCTGAAAAAGATTCCGGCCAGATACCAAGGATAGATCTCTCACAAAGGCTCGCCCGATGACCGCACGTAGACCTATTTAAAACCCTCTCTTTCTTTGAATCAACTTGAAGAGTATCACGGTAAGTCAAAGAATCCCCCCAAAGGGCGACCTTACTCAAGGATATACAATCGCTCGAATGACCCCACCCCTTCTCATCCCCTCCAATCCCTCTTTTCAATCCCTCTCAACGGAGTTGGGAACCCTAAAGCCGCTGACATGAATCTGTTTTCCCCGGACCATCCCCTGAGCATGAGTGGAGTCATGTTTTTGACAACACTTCCAGTGGACAAAGATGTCCCAAATATCTGAATCGGGGGGAAGAATTCCAAATGTGCTTGAATTTGTAGTTCAATAGATTAAACTTACCCCAAATACGGATACGAAGAGATGAGTTTAGCATGTATGATATTACTTTTCTGGGTCACTACACCAAGGATACCATTGTTTCCGCAAGCGCTACCCGCATCGTAGACGGAGGGGCGGTTTTTTATGGGGCTAATGTGACAGCCCGGATGGGATTGAAAACCGCTGTGGTTACTCGGCTTTCTCGCGATGACTTTAGGGTGGTCCAGGAAGTGGAAAAGCTGGGCGTACGGGTATTTGCAAAAGTCACACCCAAGTCCACATGCCTGCGCCTTGAATACCCTTCCTCCAATGTGGACGAACGGGTTATCCGGGTGGCCAGCAGTGCGGGACCGTTTACACCGAAAGAAGTGAAGCATATTCAAACCCGTGCCGCTTTGATTGGCGGTTCCATGCGAGGGGAAATCAGCCTGGAGGTAATGGAGGAACTCGCTCAAAAGACAGATAGGATCGCCGCAGATGCGCAGAGTTTTGTGCGCATCGATCGGGAGGGTACCCTCGTTTCAGCAGACTGGCCGGAGAAAAAGGCGGTTCTAGCTTTGCTCCACGTCCTCAAAGCCGATGCAGTGGAAGCGGAGTTACTCACCGGCTCCACCGATATCCGGGCGGCGGCCAAAATACTGTACGACCTCGGCCCCCGGGAGGTTGTGCTCACCCACCGCGATGGGGTGCTGGTCTACGATGGGGATCAATTCCACGAGGCGGATTTTTTTCCCAGAGAACTCGTAGGACGAAGCGGCCGCGGGGATACGTGCATCGCTTCCTACGTAGCCAGCAGGCTGAATGTTTCCCCCGCGGAGGCAACTATCTGGGCAGCGGCTGTAACCAGCCTCAAGATGGAGGCTGAGGGGCCTTTTCGACGGGATATCGCCGAGGTAGAACGGTTAATCGAGGAAAAATATTGGCCCGGCACAGAGGCGAAATTTCCGATTGACAAATGAATATCGCTGAATTACTATTGGTCTGGTTGGGATTCTCTCAATGACTCTCATAAGCAAAGGAGGGGGAAAACATGAAAAGGAAACTATGTATTCTGGGTATTCTGTTCTTCTTCATTGCTTCGGCGGGTATGGTCAAAGCAGCTGATCTTGTAGTCTACGCGGCTCTTGATTATAAGACCCCGAGGGAGATCATCAAGGTGTTCGAGGAACAGACGGGCTTGAAGGCAGAACTAGCCCTTCAAATTGAACAGGCAGGTACCGTGGCCTCCAGGATCAAGACAGAGGCAAAGAGCCCGCGGGCTGATGTCTTTATTGGAGGGAATTCAAATATCCACGCCAGCCTAGCGGGAGAAGGATTCCTTCAGAAATATCGCTCACCCATGGTAAAAGAGGCGGGGATAGACCCCAAGTTTATGGATCCTCACGGTTATTGGTCAGGGTGGTATCTCGGGGCGATGTGCATCCATTACAACACCAAGAGGTTTAACGAAGAGATTGCCCCCAAGGGTGTTAAGGCCCCATCCTCATGGGATGACCTCCTAAACCCCGCCTATAAGGGCGAGGTGATAACCTCAAATCCTGCAACAACGGGAAGTGCGGTCATTATCACGGCCACCCAGATCTTCAGGTTGGGTAGCGTGGATGCGGGGTTCAAATACATAGCCGACCTGAACAAGAACGTACGCCAGTACACTCGTGGTGCCAATGGATCCATTGATCTGGTATCAAGGGGAGAGGCTATCGTCGGCACGGCGTGGGGACATGATACCATTGCCAGGAAAACCCGGGAGAATCTTCCGATAACAATTGTATTTCCGAAAGACGATGGCTACGAAATTGGAGCGGCATCTATTGTTAAGGGGTGCAAAAACCTTGCGGCTGCGGAGAAGTTCATCGATTTCCTCCTCACCCCGGCTCCCGCAGAGATCAACGCGAAGATTGGACTCAGGTACCCGGTGAGAAAGGGCGTTTCTCTCCCCCCTGGAGTTCCTCCTTTTGAAAGCCTGAGCTTCGTAAACTATGACAATGAAACGGTGGTAAAGAACCTCGAGGCATGGAAGAAAAGGTGGTCTGAGATCACGGGACATTGATAATTTCCCAAAACCCGTAGGGATCCTAACCGTTAGAAGAATCTTCTTTGGCTAGGTCGGGCCCCGATGTTCGACCTAGCCAATCCTTGTTTTGCTCATATATTCCCTCTCAATCGAATAGACGAATAATCACAGCAGCAACTGGTAACCATCATGCCAGCATGCTCCATTATGCACGATGCAAAGAAAAACACAGAGAAATGAGGCGTAAGGAATAGGAATGGCCAAGATCCTTAAGGAACCTCTCTTATTTGTCACCCTGCTCGTGGTGCTTTTTGCTTTGGCATTCTTTGTTCTCTATCCCATGGTGAGTGTTTTTACCTACCCTTCTATTAAGGATTTTCTCAGTATCCCGAAGAATGCCCGATACGTAAGGGCCATCTACAACACGTTCATAATGGTTTTGCTCTCCACATCTTCGGCGATCACCGTTGGTTTCCTCTTCGCCTATACCTTTGCGCGAGCCGATGTGCCCCTGAAAAGGGTTTTTCGGGTAATATCCCTCCTTCCCTTATTCTCACCTCCATTCATGATCGCTTTCAGTTACATCTTGATGTTCGGAAGGAATGGTTTGATCAGCTATACGTTGTTGGGACATCGTTACGACATCATAGGATGGCACGGATTATGGCTGTCCGAAACCATCGCCTTTTTCCCCATGGCGGCTCTCATCATGGAAGGGGTGTTGCAATCCATATCCCCAAGCCTCGAGTACGCCGGAAGAAACCTTGGCGCAACGGGTTGGAAACTTTTTCGCACCATTACGCTCCCCCTGGCCAGACCCGGTGTAGCCGGGGCCGCCCTCCTCGTGGCTATATACGTCCTGGCAGATTTTGGTAACCCCATCATGATAGCGGGAAATTTCATTGTCCTTCCTACGGAGGCGTGGTCCAGAGTGAGCGGCTGGGGTGATGTGACCGGAGCCGCAGTCCTCACCTCGATACTCCTTTTGCCAGCTTTTTTCTTCTTCCTTTTTCAGAGATACTGGGTAGGGAGAAGGGAGTATACCACCATAACTGGTAAGGTAACCCTCGTGGATCTACCACCGACGAAGTGGTATATAAGATGGTCTCTATTTGGCTTCTGCACCGTTGTTTCGATCCTCATCCTCTGCATCTTTTTTGGTCTCATTGCTGGAGCATTTACCAAGGGATGGGGATTTGATTACAGCCCTACCCTAAAACACTGGGAGCACATCTTTTCTTTTTCCAAACCCCTCACCAACAGCATCTATTTCGCCCTTATTGCCGCCCTGGTGAGCTCCAGTTTTGCTCTGGTGAGCGCCTATCTCGTAACCAGGAAGGAGTTCACAGGAAAGAAAGCGTTAGATTTTGTGGCCATCCTTCCCGCTGCCATTCCCGGGGTCTTCTTTGGGATAGGCTATTCCCTATCCTTCAACGCTCCCCCCTTTGATCTCTACGGCACCTCCCTTATCATCATATTCAGCATGATCTTCTGGAATATTCCCATGGGATACCAGACCGCGTACGGAGGATTTCTACAGATTGCCGCTTCCTTAGGTGAAGCTGCTTCCAATCTCGGGGCGCGAAGTTTAAGGATTTTTTGGGACATAGAATTGCCCCTCCTGAAATCGGCATATATCTCAGCCTTTATCGTATCATTTATCCGGGCTGTGACAACTCTCAGCGTGATTGTCTTTTTGGTTACATCGACAAATATCGTCGCCACCTTTCGAATTCTCAATCTGGTAAACGATGGATTCCTCGGTCAGGGTGCTGCCTTGACAACTGCGCTTTTATTACTAACCTTCCTCATTTTGGGTTGTGCCAGATTCCTCTTTGGGAGGAAGATTGAGCTGTTCAGGATTTAGAGAGGCTTTCCCCTATGCCAGATATTCATATAAGAATAAGGAACTTAACCAAGAAATTCGGTAATGTTGTTGCGGTAGACAACGTCTCGCTGGAGATTGGAAGGGGAAGCTTCACGACCCTCTTAGGTCCCAGTGGCTGTGGGAAAACGACCACTCTTCGTCTCATCGCAGGTCTATACAATGTCGACCAGGGGGAAATCTTCTTCGGAGATAGATGTGTCAACGATGTCCCCTCGCATCAGCGCAACGCCACTATGGTCTTTCAGGACTACGCTCTATTTCCCCACATGACAATCTTTGAGAATGTCTCATATGGACTGAGACTCATGAAATTGCCGGCCAAGGAAATAGAGGAAAGGGTGGAAAAGACCTTGAGATTTCTCGGATTGGAAGAATTGGGAGATCGAACTCCCGGAATGATCAGTGGGGGTCAACAACAACGTGCAGCACTGGCAAGGTCACTGATTATGGAACCAGAGGTATTACTGC
>CAYFXL010000010.1:0-36077 GCA_964346945.1 uncultured Syntrophobacterales bacterium | reverse complement strand
AGCTCAGGGTCATGCCACGACTTCTCGAACGCGTCCCGAAGTATCTTGATGCGGTCGGCCGGGATATCAGGCGGCCCAGCGTAGGGCCGGTTGAATACCACGAGGAAAAGCAGAAGGTCAATCAAGGTCTTGTATTCCTCGCCAACGAGGTTGGCCAGAAGGGGAACATCCTCATGGCCTTTTATCGGAGTATCGGAATTAAACATCACAACCCTGGCCTCACCAGCCTCAACCATTCGCCTCGCTTGGCTCCACGACATAAACTCAGCACTTATTTCCCCCCGCATCATGGCGAGCTCGCCTTCACCCCCCGCGTAGCCGGTTACGATCTTCCAGGTCTTGGCCCCAAGCATCCTTGCGACCAATAAGGGATCGATGTAATCCTTACTGCCTACGCCATGAGCCGCGAATGTAACCTTCTCCTTACTCTTCACCACATCGTCCACGGTCTTATACGGGGTATGCTTGGAGACAACGAAGGCACGTGGGTCTGAGGCACAGGAGCCAAGCCAGCTCATCTTAGCAAGGTCAAATTTGATCCCCTTTACCCCTGCAGCTTGGCTCGCAATCAAGGCTCTTGAGAAGATACCGAACGTCAAGCCGTCAGGTTTCGAGGCATACAGTTGGTTAACCCCGACAATATGCCCAGCACCGGGAATGTTCTTAACGATAATGGTGCTTCCAGGCAGGTACTTCTTCATGGTGCTTGCGAGCAAACGGCCGTAAGTGTCAAAGCCGCCACCGGGTCTGGTGCTGACAATGAGGGTAATGATCCTTCCTTGGTAAAATGGCTTAGCCGCAGCGTAACCCCTAAACAGAGGCAGCAGGACTACCGTAACCAGCGAAATGAGCACTATTCTCTTTATCATAGAAAACACCTCCTTTGAGAATTCGGAACTGTCGTTTCCTCCTCCTTACCCCTCCTATTCTTCTCTGTCCATTTTCACCTCACCTCCCTCCAAACCCTTGTTGGGGCATAGATTTTCTTGCTGTCAGTTCCTCCTACCAGCTACCAGGAAATCCCCAGCATCCTTCATATAAACAGCCACCTTCGTGGCAACCGTGAACATGAGATTAATCGCAAGCCAGATACCTGCATGTAAATATATGCTGTAAATACCGTATCAGCGGAAAAAGTCAAAGTAATTTTTTCTTATCCTATACATAAGAAAACATTATGTTTCCGATTCAATGAAAACACGGGTTCAATTCACCATCAAGCACCGATTGACAATAGCTAGCAACGCCGTTCACCCTGGGAGCCATTAACCTCCGGTGGAGAACTCTCGGATACGGACCGACCTCGAGAAGTCAGGTGTGGGACTCCTCAAGCGAACCTAGATCAATACCAAGCATAATACCGTATCAATTTTCTCCTGGTTATGCTATATATAAGAAAAAGTGATACCTCTCACAATCTAACGAGAGTAAGGATCATTGAGAGGGGATTTGGAGCACATAGATGGGGGGTGACTGAATTGCTTAATTTCAACCAGTTGCGAACATTTCATCAGGCGGCAAAATCCCTCAACTTTACCGTTGCTGGCAAAAACCTGTTCGTGAGCCAGCCTGCGGTGACGGCGCAGATCAAACTCTTTGAGGAGTTCTGTAATTTGGATTTGTTTGCGAAAAAAGGCCGCAGGATATATTTGACCGATGAGGGGAAAACAATCTTCAAGTACACCTGTAGGATATTCGAACTGGAACAAGGTCTGGAGAAGACCATTTATGATCTGCAGAAGTTAAAACAAGGGTGTCTCCGTATTGGTACTACCAAAACCTACGCCCGGTATTTGATGCCCGTTCTTCTCACGCCCTTCCACCAGTCTTTCCCCGGTGTCACCATAGAGTTAAATGAGGGAAGCTCTCTGGAAATGAGTGAAAACGTTCTCGATTTCAGGAATTCCCTAGCTATCATACCCAGAGTGGATGATAATCCCGATATACATTTCATACCACTTTTCCGTGAAGAAGTGGTGTTAATAGCTGCCTCGGATTATCACCTAAGCAAAAGAGATAGAATATCCATTGAAGAGCTGGCTGGAGAGCCTATTGTAATGAAGGAAAGCGGCTCTGGAACGAGAAGATTGGTGGAAGAATCTTTCGGAGATGATAGGGAGAAGTTAAACATAATAGCTGAAACCAGCAATATGGAATTTATCAAGGAGTTGGTGAAACAAGGGGAAGGGATTTCTTTCGTGGTCAGGACAGCCGTCAAAAGAGAGCTAACCGAGGGAACCCTTGTAACCATCCCCATAACCAACCGGACATTATTCTTGGATGTATGTATTGCTTACTTAAGTGATTATCGTCTTCCCATGGCCGCCAAAGCCTTTCTGGATTTCCTGCAGCCTGTCGTTCGGTCAAGGGCACCCCTTCGGGATATAGATACCTTTCTCGCTGAGATACGGGGGAAAAAGTAGGTTAAGGATCCCCTCCATCTGATGAGATCTCATCTCAAACGTTGGACAGTCATGACAGTGATTCTTTTGTTGAGTCCCCCAGCGAAGTGAGAGGTAATACCTTGTCAACCTCTTACAATATGACCCCTCAAGAGGCTCGGAACATTTCAGCAAGCTGATGACGAGATATCTGCTCGGTGCTGCCGTGTACCATCGCCCGAGTAACGGTTGTATCTGCAGGGAAGCCCTTTTCCTTGGGGGGTTTATTCAGATACGAACGGCCCGGAGGGAAAAATCGTGACCTACTGTTCCCTGGTGCCTTGGGATGCATCGAAACCAGTGTCTTGATTGATTTGCAGGCATAATGTTTTCTTATGCTTTACATAAAAAAAAATAACTTTGTTTTTTTAAACTGATATCATACTATTTTTTCCAATCCACATAACCTCGAGAATAAAACTGAGGAGGATGAAACAATGTCGAATGAAAAAGTCAGAAGCCTACGGTCTACTCTCGATTGGTTGAGAGAGGAGGGTTTGCTTCTCGAATCAGAACGTGAAATAAACCCAAAGTTAGAGCTGGCGGCGATTCAAAAACGTTTGGATGGGGGGCCTCCGATTCTATTCCACAATGTTAAGGGATATCCCAACGCATGCCTTGCAACGAATATCTTCGGCTCAGATAAGATTATCGCGCACATGTTCGATTGTGAGGATAGAAAGGAAGTGAAGTTCAAAATTCACAGCGGCATTATTGAGCCCATCCATCCCAGAATCGTGGACGAGGCGCCGTGCCAGGAGGTTGTCATTGACAAGGATATTGACGTATGGCCGGTTATCCCCATGATTCAGCATACCCCCAAGGATCCGGGACCAACCCTTGGGGCCGGGAAGACGCTCGCTTCGCCGAAACAGTTCTGGGGTGGGTGGCACATCGCCTTTAATCGCATGAGCTTTCGTGAAGACCTTGGATGGAAGGACCACTCTACGTTCCAGATATCGCCGGGGTCACATATGGATCAGATAGCTACCAAGTATTATAAGAAGGAACCCATCCCACTCACCATTAATATAGGAATTCCTCCGGCAGCAACATTGGCGGCCGGTTCGGGTTTTATGTATGTCATCCTCCCAAGGGGATGTGATGAGTTGGGAATCGCAGGAGCCGTTCAGGGATACCCCATTGACGTGGTGAAATGTAAAACCATTGATGCCTATGCAATCGCTGAGGCAGAGTATGTGCTCGAGGGATACCTGGACACAACCCAAAGGGTGTGGGAGAGCCCGTTAGCTGAAAAGGATCAGATGCAGGGTGTCTATCCGTTTCATCCCGAGTGGTCTGGCTACTTCGGGAAGGCTTATCGAACCCATCAGTTTAATGTAACAGCCATTACCCATCGAGAAAGCAAGCCCATTTACGATCCCTTGATCGTCCATGGGTACGATAACCATAATATCGACGTTTTGTGTCGCGAGGCGTGTTTCTTTGAGCTGGCAGAGCGGATAAGCGCGGGATTTTGCGTGGACACGCATATTCCCATGTGCATCCCTGACTGGGGCGGCGTGATTTTTCAGGTAAAAAAGAGGAGGCAAAGGGATGAGGGGTTTCCCAGGAATATCCTCGCTTCGGCGCTCTCCTGCTCGCTCGGTGCCCGTTTTGCCATGGTCGTGGATCCGGACGTTAACATTTACTCGACGGACGATTTGATGTGGGCTTTGGTCACCCGGGTGGACGCTCAGGACGACATCATGATTGTGGCGCCGGGAGGTATGGGGCAAACCTTTCAACCGGCGGAACGAAGCTCTGCTGGAGAAAAGCAATGGACCCAGACTAACATCAGATTTTCAGGGGCAATCGGCGTGGATGCCACAGTTCCCTATCGATACAGAGACGCCTTTGAACGAGCATCTTATCCTATTCACGTAGTGGACCTCAAGGACTGGTTTTCCGAAGAAGAAATCGAGAAAGCAAGGGTACATCAGGAAGCGTATGCGAGATGGTTCTCCGAGATTGGTATCTGATTGCCCTGAACCTTGCATCAATCAAGGTAGATGAGGACAGACGGAATGGAATGGGAAAAGCCATTGGCCAAAAGGGGGCTCTGATGGACCGGGAAGGCAAAACTGAGTATATGCTTGCTCCCTATCGGGTTTTGGATCTCACGGATGAGAAGGGGTTCTTATGTGGTAAGATCCTGGGCGACCTGGGAGCCGATGTGATAAAGGTTGAGAGACCAGGGGGAGATCCAGCCCGAGCAATCGGTCCTTTCTATAATGATGTCCCGGATCCAGAGAAAAGCCTTTACTGGTTCGCCTATAACAACAACAAGAGAGGCATAACCTTGAATGTTGAGACCGCTGATGGACGGGAGCTGTTCAAGAGGCTGGTCAAGACCAGTGATATCGTTGTCGAATCCTTCCCACCGGGCCACATGGATGAGTTGGGCTTGGGACACTCGGCCCTTAGCCAGATAACTGAAGGAAGGGTCGTAATGACCTCTATTACTGCTTTTGGGCAAGACGGCCCTTATAAGCATTACAAGGCCTCTGACATCGGGATTATGGCCATGAGCGGCAGTATGTATCTCCTGGGAGACACAGACCGCCCCCCAGTTCGCACGAGCATTCCGGTATCCTACATGTGGGCCGGAAGCTATGCGGCCCTGGGTACGGTGATGGCGCTGTTCCATCGACAAATGACAGGTCAAGGACAGCATGTGGACTCCTCAGCCCAGGCGAGCGCCGCGTGGGCTGCGGACACCGGCCCCTTCTATTGGGAAGCGGACGGTACGATGACAAGGCGAGTGGGAAATGCCATCGCTGGACGCAGCATTCATGGGGCTGTCATGCGGGCTGCCTACCCGTGCAAGGATGGCTATATTTGTTGGCTTATCTACGGAGCAAGGTCGGGGGCTATTACGAACAAAGAGATGGTGAAATGGATGGATGAGAAGGGGATGGCCACGGAGTGGCTGAAGGGGCAGGATTGGGATAAATTCGATCCCGCCCATGCAACTCAGGAGGATTTCGATCGGATTATGGAACCGGTGGGCAACTTTCTCGGTAGTATCTCCAAGAAGGAGTTCCAAGAGGAGGCGGTGAAAAAGAGGATAATGGGATACCCCGTATCAACGGCCAAGGACATAATGGAGCACCCCCAGCTTGCGGCGAGGAAAGTATGGCAAGACGTGGATCATCCAGAGTTAGGTACTTCTATTACGTATCCTGGTCCTTGGGTCAAACTGTCCCGGGCTTCGTGCGGGATACGGCGTCGGGCCCCGCTCATTGGTGAACACAACCATGAAATCTATGTTGGGGAGCTCGGCATCTCTGAGGATGAGCTTGGGGTATTAAACGAGAGAGGCATTGTCTAGTCCATAGAGGGAGAAGCGTGGAAGGCGACGGGATATTTGAAGATGTAAGCATCTTGGAGTTTGGTCAGATTGTTGCGGGCCCGCTCATTTCTACGTATTTGGCTGACTATGGGGCGGAGGTTGTCCACATCGAGTCACATAAGCGACCTGACCAATACAGGTTTTACCCACCCTTTAAGGACAATAAGCCCGGAGTGAATCGCGGCCTTGATTTTGCCATTTACAGTCACAACAAGTACGGCATTACGCTCGACCTGAGACATCCGAAGGGTATTGAGGTTGCTAAACGGCTCGTTAAGAACTGGGCAAACGTTGTCACCGAAAACTTCACTCCGGGTGTCATGAAAAGGCTGGGGTTGGACTACGAGGAGTTGCGCAAGATTAAGCCTGACCTGATCATGCTGAGCAGTTGCAACTTGGGACAGACAGGGCCATACGCAGCGCACCCTGGTATGGGTTCACATCTGACCCACCTGAGCGGATTTACCCATCTTAGTGGATGGCCTGACAGAGACCCCCTGATCCTCTATGGTCCGTATATAGACTTCATCGGTGTGGTGTATGGCACCATCGCCTTGGCCGCGGCTCTGGATTACCGGCGTCAAACAGGGAAGGGGCAGTATATCGATGTTGCCCAGTTTGAGGGCGGTATCCAGTTCCTCGCTTCGACCTTACTGGATTATACGGTGAACGGGCGCATTCAGGAGAGAAAGGGTAATCACTGTGATTATGCTGCCCCACACGGCGCCTATCCGTGCCGAGGTGAAGATAGATGGTGCGTTATCGCGGTATTCACCGATCAGGAGTGGGAGGATTTAACTCGGATCATGGGTGATCCTGATTGGGCAAGGAATCCTAAATTCGCTACGTTCCTGGATAGGAAGCGAAATGAGGAAGAGCTCGATAGATTGATAGGTGAATGGACGTCGACCTTATGCGCTGAAGAAGTCATGGCTAAGTTGCAATCAGTTGGAGTGGAAGGGGCAGTTGTGAAAAACCCGCAGGAAATGTACGATGATCCCCACCTGAAGCAATATCTCTGGGCGGAGATGGAACATGCTGAAATAGGAAAATACCATGTCCAAGTGCCCTCGTTTAAACTGTCAAGGGTCCCCACTCAGTTGCGAAAGCCCGCTCCTCTCCTTGGGGAGCACAACGAGTACGTTTACGTGAATCTGGCTGGCTTCTCCCGCGAAGAATACCAACAGCTTCAACAAGAAGGAGTTTTTGAATAGAGCTGGCGTGACGAAATGAGCCTCTCTCATCCATCCTGATCTGGCCCGAATCCTCTTGCACGTTCCTCATTACTCAGTGTACCTTTATACAAATTGACTAAATTGCCGCCGCTAGGAATTTCCAGGGTTTGCCTCCTGTTGGGCACCATGGAACGTATTTTTCTCTTTCCGTGCAGACGTTTGTCGAATTTGATCCGGAGAAACGAAATCATATGCACAGTTCATCCGAAGTGACGGAACAAACACAGGATCTCATGGTTCAGGCGAGGCGTCAGAATGCCAAAGCGGCCCGTGCACCGTCTGAGGCTCAACAGGAGTTGGATCGCCTGCCCAAAAAGGCCCGAGTGAACATCATGATACAGTCCCGCTCGGATAATGACCCAGATGTTAGCACTCGTCTTTTGTGGGGCGACCATTGGGTAAAACACGAGCTTGGCCGCGAGTTCAGACGGCTGGGACTGTCATTGGTAGAGAAGGACCCCGATGTAATCATCCACCTCTTTGGTTCCCCTGCGAATACGCTTCCAGATTACACCCATAACACGGTCTGGTTATACAGCCACCCTGATATGGTCACACCCGAGAACCTGAGACAATTCGAAAAGATCTTTTGCGCCTCCCCTGATTTCGCACCCAAACTTCAAGGCATGGGCTATGCCAATGTGGAGATCATGATCCCATCAACCTCCAAGAGGCCTTCGAGAGTCCCGATTAAGCATGACATAATCTTCGTGGGAAACGCCCGGACCCAGAGGCCCGAGGGACGGTCGGTAGTACGCGATATGGGCCAGACCCCTCATGACTTCAAGGTATGGGGTAACTTGTGGGAGCATATTCTGCCAAGGAAGTACTACGGCGGAAGGTATTGGGATTACCGCAAACTGCAAGAACTTTACGCCTCGGCCCGCATCACCCTGACCGATCACCACCCCGATATGGCCAGGGAGGGGTTCGTTTCGAACAAGATCTTCGATATTCTTGCAAGCGGCGGGTTTGTCATCTCCGATCGGAACACAGGCCTCGACAAGATCTTCGGGAAAGCGGTTCCCCAGTATGAATCTTCCGGCCATCTCCAGGAGCTCGTGGAGTTTTACCTGACCAACCCCGACGAACGAGAGAAGCTGATGCTCAAGGGACGGGAAATCGCCCTGGATAACACCTACCGGGACCGTGCAATCCAATTTGCCCAAGAATTTTCCCGCTCGCCCAAGGGGAAGATATTATCCATCCCCTCCAGGAAGGACATTGTACGCCGGAGAAGGAAAATCATGCACATCGATTTATTCCGTAAAGAGAACTCCAATCCCTTTTGGTTAAAGGCTTTCCAAAAGCACGGAGACGCCCAACCATTTGATATTCGCCGTGACGATCTCAATACCCTCGCCCCCAGAATCGCGTCCTTCCGGCCAGACCACATCCACCTGGGGGGCAGTGTCAAGAAAGGGATTATCCCACCCAAATTCCTGGCCAAGGTCAAGCGTACCTCGGGGCCCAGCATCTCAGCCTTTTACGGGGACGCCCGCTACTCAACCTATCACTACGATTTGGGTTGGGTGGTGGATCATGTCTACATGAGCAACAAGACCCACATAGAGCAGAACAGGTCCCTCGGGTTGGCTAATGTCCACTATCTGCCCTGCCCCACCGACCCGGAGGTCTTCCGACCGGTGGACGGTGAGAAAAAGCACGACCTGCTCTTTATCGGCAATAACAACAACCGCTCCCGGTTAGAACTGCTGAGGAAGATCCACATGCGCTTCAACCTCGCCGTGGCCGGGACGGGTTGGGAAGGCACAGGGTTCAAAGCATTGACCGAGGCGTACGCCCATGAGTTCAGTCGGCTAGTCGGCCAGGCAAGGATCCTATTAGGGCTTATAGGTGACGAGTGGAGCGGGCTCGAGGCTTACTTCTCTAATCGAGTGCCGAATACCCTGGCTTGTGGGGCTTTCCTCATTCAGAGATACACTCCCGGCCTGGAGGAGGTATTCAGAAACCACGAGCAGCTGGTTTGGTACCGTACCGATGAGGAACTCCTTTCCCTTATCGAGCGCTACTTAGCTCTGCCGGCCGAGCGCGAACGTATCGCCAGACGGGGCCGGGAGCTAGTTGTCTCCAGCTTCACATACGACAAGGCTGTAACAAGAATTCTTGAGGAAGCCGACGCGAACAGGCAGGTGAACATGGCCGCACAACTTTCTCAGAGCCAGCAGCCCAACCGCGGGGAATTGAAGCTGCACGTGGGCTGCGGGAACAATCTCCTGCCCGGTTACGTGAATATCGACAAGCACAACCCTCAGGCTGACCGGTTGCTGGACGGGGGCCAGCTAGACTACCCCGACGGTAGCGTAAGCGAGATTCTGACCTCGCACATGATTGAACACGTACCCCTGTCCGAGTTCCAGGCGATGCTATTGGAGTGGAAACGGGTCTTGAAGCCAGGAGGCAGGCTGACAATCCGCTGCCCCAATCATGAGCTGTACATAAGGATGTGGCTAGAAGGTGACGATGAGTACCGTTGGGGAGCTGGGCTCAACACCATCCTTGGCATCCAGGACCGCGGGCCCGGGCACCTTAACCGCAACCTCTTCACCATCACCAGGTTGGAACACCTGGTTCGAGAGGCTGGGTTTGAAGTTCATGCCTGTCACGAATTTCCCACGAGAACTGGGCATCTCCCTAACGGAAATATCCTCTGCCGGGCGAGCAAGCCCAGCGCCGTGGCGAGATGACCGCCGATCTGAATGGGGCCAGCAGGACTAGGCTTGAGGCCAAGCGACGGCCGTTTATAGTCTTTTTCCCAAAGCACTAGTGGATTTTTCAGCATTCAACCTTGATTACTACGAGAATGACGTCATCTTCTTGTTCACGTGAGGAACGGAAATCCTCTGTCGCGTCGAGACCAACAGCAGGGATTTCCTTTGCTGGTTCAGTCCCCTTGGCACGAATGATCTCGCGTAGCCCATCTTTACCGAACATCTCGCCCTTCGGGTTGCGGGCCTCCCAAAGGATCGTCGGCCAGACTACTCTTCAACCTTAACCACTACCATAGTGATGTCGTCCTCGGATTCCTGGCCTCCTCGGAATCTGTTCAACGCATCGGTGATTGCCGACAGGATTCCATTGGCGGGTGCCGAAGCGTGGGCCCGAATGATCTCGCGCAACCCATCTTTACCGAACATCTCGCCCGCCGCATTATGCATTTCCCATATGCCATCGGTACCGATCACCATAACCTGGCCAGGAACCAGGGAGCGTTGGAATTGGCTGTAAACGTAGGTTTCGTCTAGGCCGAGGGCAATTCCCTGGCCTTTGAGTTCATCGAACTCATCGGCTCCCGGGTCATAGGCAATAGCCGGATCGTGCCCTGCCCTGACATAGCGGACGATCCGTTCCCTCGCGTCAAACTCACCGTAAAACAACGTCATGAACTGGCCCGTCTGATATGTGTCTAAGGTTAGATGCCTGTTGACATCGGTAACGATGGCTTTGGCTTCACCGCTCATTGAAGCGCGTTGTCGAAGCATAGCCCTCGCTGTGGCCATGAGCAGGGCGGATGGCACCCCGTGCCCGGAGACGTCCCCCACGATAATGGCGAACCTGTTTTCATCCTCCTCGCTGACATTGAAGAAATCGTAGTAATCCCCACCGGTTTGGTCGCAATAGACGCTTGAGCCGGCGATATCCAGTCCGGAAATTTTCGGGATGGCTCTGGGCAGCAGGTTCTGTTGCACTTCTTGGGCCAGCTCCAAGGACTTGCGAATATGCATGTGATCCTCAAGCTTGGGGACCATTTCGTTGAAGGCCCTGACAACCTGATCACGCTCGTCACCCATCCGAATGTCCAGGCGAACGGAGAAATCCCCCTTTGCCAATCGTTCAGCAGCCGACGAAATTCTCTCCAATGACCTAGTAGTTGTCCGCGAGCCGAAAAAAGCTGCCACACCCAAAATGGCAACAGCCAGGAGCGCGGCCACTGCGGTAATGAGGAGCTGATCACGTGTGTAGTCGAGCACGGTACGGCTTGTTTGCTCAGGCAAGGCCATAATCACTGACTTGGGCACGATAATGATGAAATGGATATTTTCCCAAATGTTGGCATAAGCCCAGACGGATCCCAGGCCGTTGTACGGTAACTCCATGTGTCCCGATATGCCGTCTTTGAGGTAGCCTACCACATCCCTGAATTTGTCCCCGTCTGCTGACGAGAGCCATTCCTGTTCGAGGATCCAGGTCCATGACGTGGCCTCTTTTTGATACTCTCTTTGGGCCAATATTCGCAGTCCTGTCTCCCCTGTCTCCGGATTGACCGCAGATTCCACCATAAAAGAGCGCATCTTCGGGGACCATAGTGAGGAGAGTCTGCTTTCCTGCAGGATCTCGGTGATCAGGACGTCAATGGCGGCCACCCCAGCGAATGAGCCCTCTGGACGGCGTAAACGTCTTGATGCGGTAAAGGTCACCAGCCCGGTTGTTGGATCCACTATGGGGATGGTCCAGATGAGCCTCTCGGTTTTGTAACTCCCTTTTCTGTAACTCGTTTCCTTGGCATTGATGTACCACGGGCGCATCCTGGGGTCATATCCCTCGGGGTAGCCGCCGTGTCCCGGATAGGATACGTGTACGCCATTCTCTAAGCTAACGTTAGCCCACTGCACGACATCACCGAATTCTCTGGAAAGCCCTTGGAATACGGGAATAAGATATGTAAGGCGGGCGATGTCCTTAGATACGTTTCTTTTGGCGACACCCGGTGCAAGGAAAAAGACCGGATGCTGGAAGCTCACCGGGGTGGGCAAAAGGCGAAAACCTCCCGGTCCCTTCAAATGTCCGGCCGAAGGAGCGGTATCAGATACATCAACGAGGTGATCGTCAAAATCCCTCGCAAAATGGACTTCTGGCGGTGTTGGGGGCTCTTGGGCTAGGGCACGCTCGGCTTCTTCTGCCAGAACCAGGAGGGATAATTCCAGGGTCTTTTTCGTCCGGAGAAGGATCGTTGAGGAGTTCTCTGCCGTTTGCTGCAGTGACTCGTGTGTGATTCCCGTGAGGGTCTGGCGGGTATCATTGGAGATGGTATCCCCCAGCCTCTTGGTTCCATGCTGACTGATCATGGTAACAACAAAAAGCGGGGTGAGGCTGAAGACCAGGAGAATTAAAAAGAATTTCCAACGTAGTCTCATCTTTATAATCCCTCCAAAATCCCAAAATTGCATTCGGGATTTACCAAATCATTTGAATTAGTTCACGTTGTTTTCAAGTCCTTCCCAAAACCCATGGAGGTGGAGAGTGTTTCACACAATTTTACTAAATCAGGAGAACAAACACTAGTTGCCCAAGGAATTTCAGTTCCAATCTGCAATCATTCTAGGAGACGTTGCCTTGCATTTCAACGAACCTCGGCATACCTCTTCTTGATAGTCGTTAGCCTTGAGAACCAAGTGAACAAGCCCATTTCATCATTCAAGGAGTATTCCCGCACTATTTACCGTTTACCGAAAGAAGAATTCTTGTATAATAGTATACAATGGTGGGAAACTTGACCGTTTTTATCGAACCTGATATTTTGCTAATAATTCGATTTTACCGAGGAGGATCAGTTTACAATGGAAAAGGTGAAAACCCCCGTGGTCAAAAGGTCGCTCTTTTCCTGGATATTGCCCGGCAATATCAAGCTCCAGGTGCTTATCGCATTCATTATTGCGATTACGGTTTTTACCCGGGTTTTCCCCCTGGAAATGCAGAAGCGAATCGTCAACGAGGCCATTAATTTAAGGAACGTCGACTTGTTATTCCTCTACTGTGGTCTGTATCTGGCTGCAGTTCTCCTTTCCAGCGGACTCAAATTCCTTACCAGCATTCTCCAGACCCTCATCAGCCAGCGGACTTTGGCAAACATGAGAAAAGACCTGTACCACTACATTCTAACGCTTCCTTTGAACTTCTTCAGAAAGACTGGGCCGGGCCTTGTTGTTAATTCACTCGTAAAAGAGCTTGCCGCAGCAGGGGATTTCGTGGGCATGTCCATTGCCATTCCCATAACCAGCGTCTTGACCCTGCTTGCCTTTGCCGCCTACCTTTTCTGGTTGAACCCATGGTTGGCAGCACTTTCTCTCAGTATCTACCCGGTTGTTCTACTTCTCGTGCCCTTGCTGCAGAAACGCGCCAACAACGCCAACAGAAAGCGTGTGGACTTAGCTCGCGGAATGTCAAGTAAGATCACAGAATCCATTAGCGGAATTCACGAGATCCACGGCAATGGTTCTTACCGCATCGAGAACAAAAAATTCGATAGTATAGTGGATAAATTGTTGAAGGTCAGGATCGTCTGGAGCCTCTACCGATTTGGTGTCAAAGTGACGAATAGCTTCTTCACCAACTTGAGCCCCTTTCTCGTATTCATCCTCGGCGGCTACTTAACCATTAAAGGCCGATTAGAGTTGGGCGCCCTGGTTGCATTTATATCTGCCCAGGAGCGGTTGTATGATCCCTGGAAAGAACTCATTCAGTTCTACCAGCTCTATCAGGATGCTTCCATAGGTTACAAGAAGAGCATGGAATACTTCGATCTCGCGCCTGAACACGCCCTTGAGCCTGAGGATCGTTTGCCTTATGAATTGGAAGGAGGTCTCGAGGTCAGAGATTTGTCCTTTGTCACCGAAGATGGCATCCGGTTAATCGATGGAATTAACTTTTCCCTGAAACCAGGAGAACACTTGGCTCTGGTTGGTTTTTCCGGCAGCGGTAAAAGCACCCTAGCCCAATGCATCGGTCAGCTCTATAAGTACACGGGCGGCCACGTATTGATCGGCCAAAAAGAGGTCTCAGATCTCACCAAATCGGACATGGTTCACAACATCGGTTTTGTTGCCCAGGCGCCCTTTATTTTTGACGGAACCATCGAGGAGAATCTCCTCTATTCTTGTTCATCCCTGATTGAAGACGACGGGAATGGGAAAGGAGATACCATGCCGAGCCTCGACGACATCATCGAGGTCCTCCAACAAACCGGTATCTTTGCGGATGTCTTACGTTTCGGTCTGAACGCGATCCTCGTTCCCGATCAGCATAAAGACCTCGTATCACAACTCGTCCGCGTTCGTGAGAAGTTCCAGCGCGATTTCGGTGAAGCGCTGGCCGATTGTGTTGAGTTTTTTGACGAAAACAACTATCTCTACTACTCCGCTATTTCCGAGAATCTGACGTTCGGCACATCCAATCGAGAGTCGTTCGCCGACAGGAATCTCCCCCACAACGAGTATTTTCTCGAATTTCTAGGCAAAGCTGATCTGACAAGGCCACTTTTGAGCCTGGGCGCCGAGCTTTGCAAACAAACGGTGGACATTGTGGCGAATCTTCCGCCCGATAAGGCGTTTTTCGAACAGAGCCCCATTGGTCCGGATGAGTTGGATGAATACAAAACCCTCGTTGAGCACCTGAAAGAAAAAAAGCTGCATCAACTCTCAGACCAAGATCGGGAACAGCTCTTGGGACTTGCACTGCGTTTTACTCCGGGCAGGCACAAGATGATTGGACTGCCAGATATGCTGGAAAGGCTCATCCTGGAAGGACGAGCTCTCTTCAGGGAGAGGATTTCGGCTGATGATCCTGGAGCGATTTCCTTTTTTCAGATGTCTCATTACATCCGTTCACAAACCATCCTGAACAATATCTTATTCGGGAAAACGAAGACCGAAAAACCAGAGGCCCAGGAGAAGATCAACCAGAGCATCATCCAACTTCTTATCGAGGAGGATCTTTTGGAAACCATCGTGGAAATTGGCATGCAATTCCAGGTGGGCAGCAAGGGGGATAGACTTTCCGGTGGGCAACGCCAGAAGCTAGCCATAGCCAGGGCTTTTCTCAAGGAACCAAGGATACTGATAATGGATGAAGCGACTTCGGGGCTTGATAATAACTCCCAGGTACGCATACAGAATCAGCTCGACACGAGGTGGAAGGGCAAAAGCACCGTGGTCGCTGTTGTCCACCGTCTTGATATCACGAAGACCTATGACAGAATTGCAGTTCTGAAGGCCGGAAAAATCGTTGAAATGGGAACGTATGAAGAACTCATCGACAGTAAAGGGGTATTGCATGGACTCGTCCTCGGGAAAAACTGAAGCGCATCAATCGAGCGAGTTGCAAGAGAACCTCGGATGGCTGCGACAAATCTATTTTTTCTCGGGCCTCCCCCTCCAAAGCCTCAAGGTATTCGCCTACATGTGCACCAGGGAAACCTTTAAACAGGGAGAATATCTCTTTCGCCAGGGTGATGACGACGGTCAGGCCTTTTATATCGTTTCCGGAAAGGCCAGACTCATGCACACGGATGGAGGCGGCGAACAGATGATTCGAGACTACGATACAGGGGAGTTTCTGGGGGGAATGGTCCTATTGGGTAATATGCATCGCCTTTTTTCACTGAAGGCCCTAACGGAGGTTACCTGCCTTATCCTGACCCGAGAGAAATTCAGCACAACCATTCAACAATTTCCGGAACTCATGCCAAAAATTATCAAATCCGTGGTTGAGAGAGTAAGCGCCTGGGAAGGCGGATTTCTCGTTTCTCGGGGGGAAGGTTGCGAGGTCTGCGGGCAGAAAGTCGGGGTAAGTCTTGTATGATTTAGGGCTCCGACGAGGTGGGAGTTGGAGAAGGATTCAAATGATCTGTGTCAGTTGTCGGATGAGGTGGGAAGTCTGAACCCGGAAAAGTGAGGTAGATGGCGGTTATGAATCAGGGTAAGGTTTCACTGGTGCTCAGGAACAACCTGTCCGAATTGGATGAGGTGCGGCGCAACTTGGAACAGTTTGGCAAATCCCTTGGACTGTCGAAGAAGAGCACTTTCCAGATCAATCTCGCCATGGAGGAAGTGTTCTCCAATATTATTTCGTACGCCTATACGGACAACGGAGAACATTGGATCAAAGTTACTATTGCGCATGAGAAGGACGCATTGATTCTGCGGATTGAGGACGATGGGATTCCCTTTAATCCTTGCGAGGTTGAAATGCCTGATCTTGAATGCTCTCTTGAGGAGCGCCAGATAGGTGGTCTCGGCTGCTACCTCATGCAATGTTGTATGGACGATATCGTTTATGAAAGGCGAGGGAATAAAAACGTCCTAACCATGAAGAAGACGATAGGGGAGACATAACCATCGATAAGAGATAGCTTTCATTCAATTCTTATTCCAAGGAGGGGCCCATTGCTTTTTGGTAGACTTGAATTATCTAAAAAAGCACCTGCACATATTGGGAGGGTAGTAAATGGAGATTATTGAGAAAAAACAAGATGATGTCTGTATATTTATGCTCAACGGTCGCCTTGATTCCAATACTTCCCCAGCTCTAGAGGAAAAGGTTCTTGAGGCTATTAATAGTGGGGCAAACAAAATGATTATAGATTTCGCGGCCCTTGAGTATATTTCGAGCGCAGGCCTGAGAGTTCTCAATAAGGCAACCAAGCAGCTCAAACATAATGACGGAATGCTCATACTGAGCTCGTTGCAGGATTACATAAGAGAGGTCTTTGAAATAGCTGGATTTGATTCTTTTCTCCCCATAGTCTCCACTATCGATGAAGCCCTGGGGAAGTTTTGAGGCTCGACTCTATCGATAGAATACCCGGCCATAGGGTGAGATCCACGGTATTAGAGAAGATTCCTTTCCAAGCTCCCCAGATTTTCCCCGGCATTCTCTCTATATTCTTAGTGTACTTCCCCGTTCCTCACACCGTGGGGGGAACAATCACAGAAATTCATTCTTCACACGCCACCCTGTCCGCTAGAAACGAGGCGGCCATTTCAGCGCCATCTATATTTATCGTTTGATCCTGCCATACTGGTGCATGCAGTTGCTTTTCCAATGCCGCCTGGATGGCTCCTGTATTAGCGCTCGATTCGCTGAGGACATAGATGAATTGTTTTATGAACGGAATAAGCCTCGAAAGATGATCTTCCTGTTCTTTGTCCTCCACATCGCGCAAGAGAACAACTGATGGAATCTGGGCTGCTAAGATGTCAGTAAGGCTATTGTACCCTGCGTATACCATGGCAACTTTTGAGTTGAGCAGCGATGGGACATATCTTTCACTCACTTCCTCTACCGTGCAGAAGGAATGGTTTTTGAAGAGTTCTCGAATTGAATCTTTCTTCTCCCTGTCAACGAAGAGACGCCACTGGCCATATTTATCGCCAATGTTAACCAGAGCGGAATAAACATTCCGCATAACCGCCCACGTTGCGTCACTTCCCCAGGGAATGGCAATGGTCCCACCTGTAGGGTCTTTTTCCAATGCTATCACGTGTTTGATTTCCGTGAGTCTGGAGACATATCCTGTCTCAAGGGGTCTTACGCCGAAATGGTGCTCAATGGCATTGAGATAGTCATGGCCGAGAACATTTGTGTCGCCATACCAGAGAATGGCATGATAATATTCTTTCAAGAGTTGAACCGAATAGTTAGACCAAACGTCCTTGTCATCTCCAATAATGCCTCGCAAGCCGAGTAGCCATTGGGTGTCAGTGTCCTTCGTTTCTTCCAGCGCACGGTGTAATTCCTCTTTTCTGCCTGATGGGGCGTGATCAACCAGCACGACTCGGGGTTTAAAAATCTTAACGATTGACGCCAGCATTTCAGTTCGCAACTCCCCTAGAACCGATTTGTAGAAATTTGAATCGCCATCGGCGCCTTCAGCTTTTCCTTGAATGATCCTTGTCTCGTAAGACGGGAGTTTTATCCAGTCCAGCGGCGCGGGTCCGATCAATGCACCGGCCTGTTTACAACCTGAAACGAATAAGGTGCTACATTTTGGGAAGAGACGCCGAATCGCCATGCCTATAGCAATACCCCTGCTGGCATGGCCAAGTCCACGTCCATCATGGGCATAGAGCAGAAAGTCCAATCGTTTTGGAAAACAGCGACCTAATTTCTTGGAATAATACCAGTTCTCCATGAATAATTCCCGGAGTGAGAGACTGGGAACATGGGATCCAGGCCACAGCCAAATCTAGAGATTAATGCTCACACCAAATCGCAACTTACTTGAGCCCTATGAGGCCGCGTTTTCCCAACGCACGCAGAAAACGGGTCACAGCAACCTCGGCTTCCTTGATGTGCAACTGGTACTTCCCGGCAAACCCCTGGATAACCCGCCGCACCGACCGTCTCCCGTCCATGAGATCCCAAACCGCAGTCCCCAGTTGGTCGAGCTGGAGTTTTCTCGACTGGACCGTATCAACACTCCCGCCAAATCGTCGGGTCAGGCTGGCTATCCAAGGCCGAATCGTTACCGGATAGGTCAAAAGAACCTCCCCGGTCTCTAGGCGTTCCTCCTTGACCTCGGCGTTCTTGACCGGCGTGGATTTGAGGGCTGCTGCGCGTGTGACCTGAACGCCTCTGCCCTTTCTTCTAAAGGCTCTCATA
Source organism: uncultured Syntrophobacterales bacterium (assembly GCA_964346945.1). GTDB lineage: Bacteria > Desulfobacterota > BSN033 > WVXP01. The sequence goes on along the minus strand of CAYFXL010000010.1, from coordinate 17,646 downwards.
ACCGGCGCAAATCCGTTCAAGCAAATCCTGCTCTATGATCCTCCTTCCCTCGACCCTGACCCCGAGGATACGGTTTTTCTCCTCCAAGTGCCACAATCGAAACCACTGGAAAGAGGACTTTCCCTTAATCCGCCCCCACCAGTGGCCCCAGAGCGTCGGGGGAGGTTCAACGGTCCATTCCACCGCCTTGCCATCGGCCCCGATCACAGGGCGAGGCTCCCCCCGGGGATGAGAAAGAACGGTCCTCGCAAACTGGATAAGATCACGGTCACAGAGAAGAATCGATGCTGGTCCCCACCGGTGCAGGGTGATCGTTTGCCCTCCAGATGCAAATGCCAGCTCAAATTCCCCGGCCTCAAAGCGGTACCGCACGAGTCGGAACTTCTCCGGGATCGTTGCCCGGATGTCAAAGAGAGACCAGATCACCTCGTTTTCCTTGCGGTGATCCCGGAAGGATGCCAAAAGGCGCTGCGGGATCTTCCCTGCTTGATTGGAATCCTTCCGGTAGAATTGGATCAGGGTAGCGTTCTGACAGGTGGGACAGTAGAGGAGCACCCCCATGCCGCCAACTGTCCTTCCGTGCCAGGAAAAACCGGTGGCTTGGTATTTTGCAAGGGCCTTTTCCCATGCGGCCGGAAGAGGGCACTCCCTTACGGATTCTCCAAGCTTTTTTCCCTGGAGAGCAGCAAGACGACCCAACTGGGCCTGGTGGGAAAAAACCCCCTTGACCCGCCCCCACTTGACCTCCAGGACCGGCCCGGACTCTTCCTCGAGCATCAGGTAACGGGCCCCTATCCTCCCTGCCTGCCAGGCGGCAGGAGTCACAAATCGGATCCCGTTCCAGGCAAATTCCTTCCAGGCCATATGACCGGATTTCAGGCAATCTGGGGAATGAAGACGTTAACGGGGAACGAACCGTTCCCAGTTAACCGGGCTCCGCCCCCTTTTTCCATGCGAGGGCCCACGCGGTTTCTCTTGTAACTTGGGGTATTTCTTTTCAAAGCAGAGGCGTTCTTCCTCTATGGAATTCCACACGGTAAGTTTTACGGCATTGCCTCTCTTTTCCTCCTCATCCTTGGTATTGTGTTGGAGGATCATACTAATGTGGTTATTTTCGCTGTCAGTAAAGGACCATTTCCAGGCAATAACGACGTGAAAAGCATCTCCCCGCCACTCACCGGGCTCGCCAAATCGTTCCTTAACCCGCTCAAGGAGCTTATTGTAAAACTCCTTTGTGGAATCGGCATACTTGAGCTTGATCCGCACGATCTGCCCTGGCCTGGCGCAGGTTCCGTACCAGATGAGTCCGCTCTTGAACCCCTCCGTCTCCTTGATCTCCACCTCCTTAAGGTACTCCATGTGGCGGATTGGAAGGGCGGTATCCATCTCTACCATCTCCGCATAATTGGCGATGTCCCTGCCCAGGGTAAATCCCGCCACCTGCTGTGGGACTTGGGCCAGGCTTATGCTAGAAAAAAGGAAAAACGCCATATTCACCAACAAAATCGCATTTCTTTCCATATTCACTCCTTTTTTCTTTCCGAAACCATAGCTTCCTCGCACCCTTTCCCCTACCATTCCCATTTTATCGCATACCTCTCGCTAGATCAATCATGGGGTCTCTGAAAAACTGAAAAAGGGGTTCCTGAGCGGGGATGAGTTACTTTTTCAGAGATCTTATCATCAGACCTCAACCCTCCATCCGATGCTTCTTTCCCATTGCTCGGAAGATCAGTATGCCAAGCGCGTCAGCGACTTTAGGATGAGGGTGACTCCCATGGCAAACATCCCGGTAAGGCCCATCCCACAGGAAAAACCGGCCAATAAAACGGGAGCATATTGGCGCCACATCGCTCCATACCGCTTCAGAAAGAAGAAGCGTCCCAGCAAGGCCCCCATCACTTCAAGAATGAGTCCGTGGGGGGTGGTCTGGCCCAACCCGCGAACCACACCATAGATCAAAAGAACGGGAAGACCCAGTAAGGTCAACAGGGAATAGGTGACAATGCCGAAAACCATACCCGACAAGACATACCCCCCGTTCAGGGCTTGGAAGAAGTAGGAATCGCCCTCCAGGGTTGAGGTTTGCATCAAAAGCGTATTTAGGGCCTGGAGATGCCACAATTCCTGCGCATAGGGATAGCTGCTGGAGGGTATGGGAGCCAATCGCCAGATGAACTGGGAAAACAATAGGCTGGCCACCATTACCACCGGGAAGACCACTATTTCAGCTTTAATGATCCCCCGGATGCTGGTGCCAGTGAGCTCTATCTTGCGGAAATTGACGGTGGCCTCGCCATAATTGTGGATCGGGATGGGGGCATACCAGATCTCGATCCCCTGGTAGCCGAAGAATTTTGCTCCGGCGATGAAACTCGCTTCCCGCACCAGTGGAAGACTTACGAATTGTCCAGCAATCCCTTCCATGCGGGCAGTGATGTACGATATGATGGGCGTATAAATAAAGCCATAACCGAGAAAGAAGATCCATGGAAAGTTGGGAACAAGCCAGATACAGAGACCAACATAGGCAAGTGTTGAAAATACATAGATTCCGATGGAGATCCAGAAGTTGAAATCTCCCCGGCCAGGCGGTGGGCGAAGTAGTTCCTTGAAGCTCCCTCGCTTCCCGGAACCCGTATTCCCAAAAGATCGCACCACATGCCAGATCCCCACAAAGGCGATCGCAAGTCCCAGACCGATGCCGAAGCTCATGTAGAAATCGAAATTGTTAGCAAAGACGGTGTCCACGGTCCCCATCCCCTGGTGCCAGCGAGTAAGGATACCCTTTCCATAGAGAATCGGGTTTGCCACCACAGTGATCAAAAGCCCTATAAACCCTCCGATCACGGCCCAGAAGGGAAGGACCATTCCAATAAATACGAGCCCTAGATCGAGTTGGATCCCGGTGGCAACTGCCGGGAGAATTTCCTCCGTCTGGCGGGTCAGTTCGACCCAGGGAATCGGAATCAACCGGATCGGTTGGGTGAACAGAAGGCCCGATACGGTAGGCAAAAGTACATAGATCGCACCAAAGGAAAGCCCGATGACACCGCCTATGGAAAAAACGCGCCATTTCCAGCTCTTCTGCTTATCTTCCGTTGACTCAGCCAAGGCCATCGTACCGAGGGCTCCCACTGGGGCCATGGGAAAGGGGAGCCTCTCAACATCAGAGGTAATCCGGTACAGGGCGTACCCCAAACCGAACTGATCGAACCGTTGAATGATCTGGGAACCAATCAGCAGGAGTACGGGAATGAGCCAGTCCCGATGGAAGAAGGTTCGTGCCACTAAGGATTCGGACTCTGGTGGGGGGGCCACCCAGGTGGGAATGAATTCGGTCACTCCCAGCATCCTGGCTGCGTCGGACTGGACGAGATACTGATCCCACAGCAGACCCTTGAAGGGAGAGGCCAAGGCCGCCCCTGCCATGTAGTAGAGGAGGAAAATCTCCTGCTGCTTGAGTTCTTTGTAGGATCGCTTGGCGATCTCGGCAAAGAGGATAATCGTAACCCACCGAGCAGCGGGGCCGATCCCCGTACCGATAACAAGCTGCAGGTACATGCTTCCGGGCATCATGAGAAAGCCGATGAAGATTGCCCCCACGATGGCCTTCCAGTCAAACCCCTCCTCGAAATGGTCCGGGGGTTTTAGAAGATCTCTGTATTCCTCGAGTTCCCTGTCCTCATACATGAAAGCGTTCCATCGGCCCTAGTCAGGACACGGTTACGGATTCCGGGTTTTCGGTTCAACGTTCTGGGTCCTGATTCTCTCACCCTTTTGAGGTTCAATCCCATGGTTGTACCTATGGAGAACTCATTCCCAATATCTTCATCATGAATTGGTCGAAATATGACAAAAACGTCCTTCTTTCAGTTCGAACAAGGAAAATCCACTTCCCCCTGCCACTCCAGAACTTGGAACTCAGGTGGGTAACACCTGGAAACTTGCGTAACCAAAAAGCCCGATAATGGCCCAGGTCCCTCCCATGAGGAAATCACCAATGATTAAGCCCACAAAGAAATAACGGAGCTCCCTGAAAAGGGTCACCCCGCCGTAACGCATGGAAAGAGCATTGCAGAGCCATCCCAAAAAGAAGCTGAACCAGAGAATCCACATGGCCGAGCTGTATGCGGTCAGATAACCGATGGGATGAATGGGCCACCAATAGAACCGATGATAGCAGATCACCAGGACCAACATAACGAGGGCCCCTGCCACGGAAAAAACCGCCACCCAGTGGCCGGGTTTCACGGGCGAATCAACCAGGGAATAGATGTTTTCATAAACCGCCACAGTGCTGCGAGTGGCCCAATCAAGTTGAAGCTCCCGGACACCGAATTTGTAGGACAGGACCAACATAGCCAAAAAAGAAACCAACACGCCGGCCACAAGGGTGATCGATATGCCACCGATGATCAAGCGCCTGTTGCCGATCCCCTGGGTGATCTTACGGGAGTGCACGAGAGAGGGCATCAGCGATTCCCGTAGGTCCACAAAAAGGACCTTCTGCACAACCCCGGTAACGAGAATCCCGATGCTGGTGAAAAGACGCGGACCCAAAAAGGCGATGAGACCGTCGATCGGGGCCACGGTCAGGGTGAAGTAAGGGACCCCTCCTTGGCAGATAATCCTGCTGGCCACGACCATTACTATGAAAAAGGCTGCCACCACGGAGAAGGAAACCCAAAAAGGTATGCCAAAATAATTACACCAGATCACGATCAAGAGGGTCCCGATGACAAACCCCCAGAAGGCCACCCTTATGGGCAGCCACTCTCCCTCTGAATGATCCTCTCTGCCAAACCGAAAACCCTGCCGTAGTAGATCCAGAAGATGGTATCGTGCCAGCCAGATGAGAAAGAGAAAAAAAACCCCATAAGCTCCGATCATCTGCGTCTCCTCGGGCCGGGAAAGCGTTGGGCCGAAGGTGATCCCCAGGGCGGCCGCAGGTATGTTGTACCCCAAAACACTCAAAAGGCCGAATAATAACGCCCCCATGATGAAAAAGAACCAGAAGGAAAAGGAGATCTGCTTTGGGGTGAGGAAGGCAAACCCGATAAAGGCCGGATAGATATAGATCTTGAGCTTGTAAAATCCGGAAAAGAGGCCGTGTTTCGGGAAATACGGACCAGCGAGGATCAGGGTTGGGATCTGGGGGACCACCGGATAATAGAAATGGAGCCCGTTGATCAAGTGGAGCGCTACAGGAATCATCAGGCCAGCTAAGAGAAATCGGTTGGCAAGGAAATGGCCTATCCCGTTTTTATCCACGGCTTCTTCAATCAACAGGGGAACCTGTAAGAGGGGAAAATTCATCCGTTCATTGTCCAGCCACTGCTTGCTCAAGAGGGTCACGATGCAGATCATCACGAAGTAGCAGAGGAGGATAAAACCGCTCCAGACCAGGAGGGGCGGAAGCCATGATTCCCATGGGATCTTTCGGAGGATCTCCCACCATCCCATCTGACGCCCGCCGGCAAGACCATTGTAAAGGCCTTCTATGGCTTCCCGGCTTTGGGGATACCACGCCTTTGGGAGGAGAGGGTGCAGAACCTCTTCCCAGCGATTCCCGACAGTGGCGAAATGATAGGGGGCCGTGAGGTTGATGAAAAATGTACGGGCCAGTCCAGTATAAGCGATCCCTGAAACCAGGGCCATCAGCGTCCAGGCGACCAAGAGCTCCTTTCCGGTGAACCATCGTCGGCCCTTGAATACCTTTCCCATCAGGGCTACGAGAAGGGTCATCCACACCAGAATGATAAAAGGAGCCAGGGGAAAGTGCCCCCCCCCAAGGGGAGTCCCCTGGTGGTAGGCGTTGTTGAGAGGGGTGATGGCGCAGATGGCTATTGCAAGAATCAGTCCCACCAACACGGCACGGAATCGGATAGTGGGGCTTATTTCTCCCGAATCATCCCCCTTAAAGGAACCCTCGGCGATGGAAGCTGGTCCTTTGTTACGGTTTTTCCCATTCACCCTTCGGTAGCAACACCTTTCTCTTTTAGCGTTAAATCAAGGGCGCGCTCATAGTGGTCTTGCGCTATCTCATCGAGGGAACGCCACACCAAAAGTTGTTTGCGCAGCTCGTTGAGGAATCCCTTATTGATTCGTCTCCAGGCGTTTGCCTCCCCTGCTTCCCGTACAAGGCGGATCTTGATCTCCAAAAATCCCGGATCCTCGGCCGCGGGACAGAACTGCACGTCCACTCCCTGCATGATGCCGAAATCAAAAGGGGCCAGCCACACTTTCCCGTGGAAGTTGAGGCAAGCCTCATATCTGCAGTCGGTATCCGTGCACACGGGTTTCTTTTCGGCGATCCCTGAGAGGAGAGGGCACATAAAGGCAAGGCTTAAATCCCCGGTGGAAAAGAGTCCGTGGGAAACGTCCTGATGTCCCCTGAGATACTCGAAAATGAAACCCCCAATACCCCGGTGTTCGTTGTATTTCATATAAAAAGGGAGGGTGATTTCAAGGACATTGCCCTCAGGATCGGGGAGCTTCCATGACCTTGTTACATCTGGAATGGCAATTTGCGATGCCACCCTGGATGGATAGATCACTGAGACCAGAACCACGAGAATCACCAGGAGCATGGCCGCCACTCCTGCCAAGGATGAATAGTTCACCGTAATGCCAGCCCAAAGGGAGGTCCCGGAAAAGAGGCTGGCGGTTGTTTGTGCGAGAAGATATCCAAGGACCACGCTCAATACAGCAAACGCCATGGACTCGGCAATGAAGAGAAAGGAGACGTGGGAAGGAGCGAGCCCAACCGATGTATAGATACCGATCTCCCGCTTCCTCTCGTACACGCTACTGATCATGGTGTTTAAGACGATAAAGACCGAGATGAGCATGGGGATGACGACATTGGGGACACCGCTGTACCTCAAGGTGTCGCTGGCCTGGTACAAGAACGTTCCACGCGGTTCACCACTGAATAGGGTGAGCCCGAACCGGTCTACCAAGTCCTGCGCCACGCTCCGGATCTCTTCCCGAGAGACGGGACGGATGGCCACGCTTTTGAGGTGACCTCCAGCGGCCAGAAGGGTCCGGGACGGTATGATCAAGGTAAGGTCTCCGGAAATGTGCTGGTACCGACTTTGAAAGGCCCTTACGTCCTCACCCGACTCTATGGCCTCCATCTCCACCTCCGTTACCTTCATGGAAACCTCGCTGGGAAAGGTCACTGGAGTCAACGGTTCCCCGTCAAGATCGGATCGTTCTTGGAGTTCTTTGCCCGAAAAAGTGCCCACCACATCAAAGGGAATACCCCATAGCAGGACACGAGAACCAAGGGGCCGATTGGGATCGATTCCAAGATTTCTCGCCATCCGCTCGGGCAAGAGGACCGCAAACCTCTCCTTCTCCTCAAACCACCTTCCCCCGACGAGGATCCGATCAAGCCCCGAGACACGAACCTCCTCCGAAGAGAGCCCCACCAGACCCTGAGCCTCATAGGTTCGGTCTTTAAATCGAACTGGAATCCACGTTGCTCGGGTCCTATCTTTCGACTCCAGCCAAACCCGCGGGACCACCAGGCCCTTTTCCCCGAACGCATTCGAAAGGATACCCAGGGCTTCCCGCGGAAAATTCCCCCAGTTGATTTCCTTTAAAAGGAAACCCTGGTACGGGGCGTCGCTCCGATATAAAATGCGCGCGTGGTGGCGCGTCGTCTTGACCGAGGTGAAACTCATGATGGTGAAAGTGAGGATGACGAGGGTAGCGCAGGTGAGTATGGTCCTGAGGCGACGACGCCGTAGGTTGCTCACTCCCAGGAAAAAAGCCGCAACAAATGCCTTCCATCGACTGATCTCGCTGGACTTCACATGCCTCGCTCGACTCTGGAGGAGGATCATCTCCTGTTCGAACCGGGAAAAGATGATCAGCGTCACCATCACGGAAAGGCCAATGATGAAAAAGGCGAGGATCACCACCATGGGACTGTAGGTAAGCTGAAATGCCGGATGTACCTCATAGATTAAGGCTATGAGCAGGACCAGTATGATGGAAAACGCGATGATTCTCTTGTGGATATCTGCATAGGAAAAAACCAGACGTTCCATACAGAAAGCAAAGGGGACAAAGAGCGCGATGTAAAAGAGGACGCCGAACAGGACATCTTTCTGGGTTTCCTCCACATGGTCATACACACGGCTGGCCAGGGCCCATGATCTTCTGGAGGCCTCGGCAAATTGATCGTACAATTTTGCGTCAAGGGCCTTTTCGGCCTGTTTTAACGCAGCGGTTCCCTCCTGCTGAAGCTTACGGATCCTATCATTGTAAATTCCATGGTCTTCAAGATTGGCGATTCGGGGGGCAAGAAGCGCCCACATATCCCGCGCCACCCTATATTCGGTATTATGTATGAACGGCCAATCGTCCACCCGGTATCCGACCCCTTCCGGGTCCGTGTGCGTGGCGTTGGTGAGGATCATCTTCTTCCGGAGCACCGTATCGGAGTTGGTTATCTTGAGAGTTGTCCCGGGCTCCAAATAGATGGAAGAGATGATGGATGAACGGGTATCAATTCGACTCCACCAGTAACGCTGCGGTGTCGCCTCCCGCCGGCCGTCGATGAGCTGGATTTTTGTCATGTAGCGAAAGGTGCGCGGTTCGAGCAGGTTGAAAAGAGTGGTCTCCTTGCAGGAAAACATTACCAATTTCGTTTCCATGTTTCGCCGTTGCATTTTGAGCCGGTAGGCAGCCTTGCCCGTCTGCTTCTTATCGATGGCCCATACTACGGCCCCTGTCCCCGGTTCAAACCGGTACCCCTCGACGATCACCTTATCCAGCACATGCTTTTTGTCAGCTACTCCCCTGATCTGAAACGTTCCCATGGTATCGACCATGGTGTAGTAGCGGCCCGAACTCTGGTAGGCCAGGATGATGCTTCCTGGTGCGGGTTGGTCGGCAAAGAGTTCACCATGGCGAATGAAATTGGTCCTTCCCGTCACAGTGGCAAAGCCTTCTCTAGGAAGATTTCCGGTATGAAGCGACGGGGCCTGAACCAACTGACTCACCAGGCCCGCTACAAGACCACCCTGCTTTAAGGCAAACTCCCAATTCACATCGTCAGGAAGGTCGTAGGGAGTCCCCCACATTTGCCGTGCGTCATGGAGAGTTACCAGACTCACCCCCAGGTATCCCGCAAGGGCGCTCACCTCCCCTCCCAGGAAGGGCCGATCAAGAAAATAGCTATCCCATGAACGGAGCCGACTCGGTCGAAGGGTATCCCGGAACAGGGAGTTATCCCCCGAGAATCCCTCCACAATTGATGCCCCGTGACGCAGGACTTCATCCAGGGTGCTGTAGGCGGCTACCCTGTTGATCGTGGAATTTAAGGGGTACAGGAATCCCTGGTTGAAGGCACCAAGTCCATCGCCGTGACTGGAAAGATGGAGCGAAACGAGCACCGCAAGATCCTTGTCCTTGACAAGCGACCTAAAACCCCGGGCACTTTTGAGCAATTTCAGCTGTCTCTTGGCATCGTTCAGAATCGCCCTATGATCCTCTTCCGCCAGGGGAATCAATGTATTGAGCGCCCCTTGCTCTCCACGGGTGAGATTATCAAAGGTGTTGCGCCAACCAAGACGCCGAAGCAGGAGGCGGTGACGTGCCAATTCCTGAATGATCTCCTGATTTGATCCTTCTTTCTCCTGCAGGCGAAGGTTCATAAGCTGGCGGGAGATCTTGTCGACTTCCGTTTTGATCCGTTCGTTCACAGCCTCTCGCAACAACGAATCCGAGGCCTCATCCCTCGCCCCCTCAAGCGGTATCTTGCGGAGAACGTCTACCATTTTGCGAGCTCTTTTGACGGTGGCCTCGAGCTTCTTCTCCATCTTTCTCAGGTCCTTGGATCTGACACGAAGGCTCCAGATCAGCTCTCGCATGCCGGCCAATGTTTGCGCATGGCCACCGGTGGCTACAAGGAGGACGGATCTGCCAGGGGGGGTTCTCTTCAGGGCCCGACCCAATTCCAGAAGGGTAGCTATACCAATGCCCTCATCCGCTCCAGGTGACCTCCCGAAGACGAAGGCGGTGCTATCATAGAAAGCTTCTACTATTACCAACTCCTTCCGCAGCTTGGGATCAGTACCGGTAACCAGGACATAGATATTTTCGCCCATAACCTCTTGCCACTCTATTTCAGAGGTGAGACGAATATGAGAAGCAACACGACCCTTTGGCGAATCTTCGAAAGCACCGAAGACCTCCCGTGCTTTGGAGGAGGGAACCTGGAAACGGGGAAATCGAATGGGGGAAAGTTCTATCTTTTCCTCGTACAGTGGCCTCGGTGTGGCGCCCCGATCCACATAAATCAGGGCCTTTGCACCGAGAGTAGCCGAATTGAGCCAGTTTTTTCCCGAGTCGACTTCCATCAGGATGATGGCACCCGCAACGTCTTTCCCGTTGAAGTCGCTCAGTTCGCCCGAACCGACATAGATCAGAGGGCCTTCCATACCCGGGGGGGGAATAGCCTCCGGAGATACTGCATTGCCCCTTATGGGTTGGATGGGAAGGGTAAGCCCACGGTCAGGAAAAATAAGGGCACTTCCACCATGTCGGCGCACAGGGACTGAAAATTGATGGGACCCAACCTCGTCGAATCCGATCTGGGAGAAACTCCTTTTGATATACGCGGCGGCCTTCTCACAGCCAGGGGTACCCGTACTCCTGTCTTCAAAAGATGCAAGGGTCCTGATGATGTCCGCAAAATCATTTGAGGATGTCATCCGGGTTTCTGCCGCAGCAAGCATGCTGGGGAGAAAACCCCACAAAAGGGCCAGAATGATCGAGAGTCCCTTGTGTGTGTACGTATTAAAAGTGGAATTGGAAGGTTCAAAGATCGACATGCTCTTTTACCACATGGCCACCGGAACGGCTGAGCCGCCATCTCAATTCTCGCCAAATCATTCCCTGGCGCCGATCTGTCCAATTGAGATGGAAAGCTCCTCCCGATCCTCGATCCTATCGATTCGTCCGTCGCGGATCCAGACCACCCGGTCCGAGACGTTCAACATCTTGAAATCATGGGTGGCGGAGATGACGGTTACCCCTCTGTCCTCGCTTAGTTCCTTTAAGAGGAAGATAATCTCCTCCCCGGTCGTCAGGTCGAGGTTCCCCGTCGGTTCATCTGCCAGGATGATGGCCGGATCATTGGCGAGGGCCCGCGCCACAGCAACACGCTGCTGCTGACCCCCGGAAAGCTCAAAAGGCTTGTGGCGGAACCGGTCCCCCAATCCCACCAACTCCAAGAGTTCCATTCCCTTCTCCACCGCTGCATCGTTGTTCATCCCTCCAAAAACCATGGGAAGGGTGACGTTCTCCAGGGCGGTCATGACCTGGATGATGTTGAAGGTCTGGAAGATGTAGCCGATCTTCCGGCACCGGAGCCAGGCCAGTTCATAGGCGTCGAGCTGGGCGATGTCGACCTCGTCGATGAAGACCTTCCCTGATGTGGGCTTATCCAGACCGCCGATCATATTGAAAAGGGTGGTTTTCCCCGATCCGGAAGGCCCCATGATGGAAAGGTATTCCCCCGCAACAATCTCAAGGTCCACACCTTGTAAGGCCTTTACCTCCACCTTGCCCAGTTGGAACGTCTTGGTCACCTTGGAAACGCGAACAATATTTCGGGAATCTGCCATAACTCGTCATCCCGGTTCTTGTATTTCAAAAAATTCCCCTCAATCACCCCTGTCCCTTCGCAATGGAAAACTGAACTACTGCTCTACCCGCATAGCCTCTACGGGCTGCATTCTTGCAGCGAGAATCGCGGGATAAATAACCCCCATGAGGCTCAGCAAGAAACCCGCACCAGTGGCCAAAACAATCGACAGGAAAACATCCCTCCATGAGAACAATATCACGGCCACGGCACCAAAGCTCAGAATGGAATTGACCAAGGAAAATAGTGCTCCCGCCATAGCCCCCACAAAGCCTCCTGCAAGACCTTCCAAACCCGCCTCGAGGAGGAAGAGCCTCAGAATGAACCGATCCAGTGCTCCAAGACATTTCATGGTGCCGATCTCCTGGAAACGTTCGGTCACCGCCATGAGTTGGGCGTTTAGGATTCCGACAACGCAAACTAAAAGCGACAGAATGATAATCCACCGCTGTTTAGGGCTGCTTCCCAAACTGGAGACTCCCGGCCCAACATCAAAACCGGCCCGGGTCAATACCTGAAGCAGTTCGGGATCCTGAGTGGAAAGGAGACCGTTAGCCACATCTATACTCACGCTGACAAAACTCAGAAAAGAGACCGCCAGCACGAGGGTCATAGTAAGGATCAGGGATCGATGGAAACGAACCTTGAGACTTTTTAAAGAGATCTCCAGCGACTTCTTAAAGGGAAGGACCACAAGTCGTTCCACAGAATGGCTTTTAGCCCTCTTTGGCTTGATGTGCCTGGTGTTCACGGCCTCAATCGACCTCTCCGATAAGCTCAATCTTCGCAATGCCTTATCGGATTACATTGAGGAGTCTCAAAGTCTCTTTTCCCGTCCACAATTCGATGCATTATTCAATGGGGGGCAAAAAGACCCCCGCTTCTTTTCCTGGAAACAATGACCTCTTTTTGCAAGATTTCCACTCCCCCCATAGCATGTCCATCTTGCGACACATGCCATACCTGAACCCACCGCTGGTTTGTCCAAAGCGATTTCCTCGGATCATTCACTTGCTCTTTCTTTAGCCAACTCTTCTGGACTCATGGTCCAGAATGGTGTTCCATCCTTGGTTAAGCGCACCTTCAATTCAAAATAGTCGCCCTTTTTTACCTTGCATGCTAAAAATACATCTTTGCCTTCAACTTCAGCCCAGACACCCTTGACCTTTACCCGGTCACCCTTGTTCACCCCCACCTGCTTGATAAACCATTTGGGACCCAGGTGGACCGTAATAACATCATTTCCTCCCCTTTCACGGACAAGGAGTGCCACTCCAGGTGACATTCCCGGAAGAGGGGTAACCTCCTGGAATCCAACAACAACGCCCTTGAACGAATCCGCCTCATTGGGGTTGAAGAGTTGGTTATAGGAGCTGTCTTTTTCCCAGCCACCCATGCCATGTTTTTCATCTGCGTAAACAAGACCCAGGGGTGAAATACATATGGCTAGGATCAGTGGCAGGCTCACTATTGTGCACTTAAAATAATTTGACATATTCCTTCCCTCCCTCTTCTGTTATGCATTCCTTGAATCACGCAACCAAGTTTCCTGCCTATGAGATCTTTTCTTACTCAGGTTTAAGAAATAGGGTAGCCGAATACTTCATGCTCTTTTCAAATAACATATCATAGGAAACCCCTTGAAATCTAGGCGGATCATCTCTTCTGTGACTTTCACCTCTTTGAAAGATTCCTAAGGCCTCACTTAATAAATCATGTTTCAATCTGTCAACCAGTTGACGGTGAACTGCCACTGTTCTGACCAATTGGCCACATAGCCTGGGTTTGAGATATTTCCACCAGGGTCCGGTGAACCGTGCCGGAACTAGAGCTCGGGAGAGGGAAACGGGAACCCCCATGCAAGACAAACAAAAATAGGTTGGCGGGAAGATAGGGTAAGATTTGATTCTAGGGACTCTTACCAACAGACCGGTACACCCCCTATTTTCGAATGAAGTGTACCGGGCTCTTGAGATTGTATTTCCGACATCTTTCATGGCATTCGATCTGCATGTCCCATTCTTCGCCCAAAGCAGCCCGCACGAAATCCAAGAGTTGAAATCGTTTATTTCGTATGAATTCCAACGGATACCTCGAACTGAATTCATCCAAATTCATGCTGAGATCGTCTTCTATATCGTACTCGGGGCGAAGGGTCAAGAGCATCTCCGAGCGAGATAATCGCTCAAGCCCTACGAGGCACCCCTGAACTTTAAATTTTTTGACGGTACTTCTGCCGATGAAATCGATCATCATGCCAACGTCAAAGGTCTCGCCTAATTCGCCTTTGGTAAAGTCGGCAGCATGAAATTCTACGTTAGGCAGACCATAGTGGGCTCCCAATATTTCGCACCCTCGGATGATTTCCCCATCGATATCGATTCCAACCACTTTCCTGGCCCCGAGACGAGCAGCGAGAAACGTATAGTATCCGAAGTTGCAGCCCAGATCAACGACGGTTTTTCCCTCAAAGTTCACGGACTCTAGTGTTTCCGGAATTATGTCGTAAAATTTCCCCCTTCCACGGGCGATGAGTCTCTTCTCCTTGTCATAAATGGGGCGCCAGACGTTCTCATACCCAACACGATCAAAAATGGGTTGTAGCTGCGTTTTCAGATCCATCATCCAAAGTTCCCTCATATCCCCGGAATGTCTATACGGTTTTTGGAAATGGAGCTCTATTTTCGGTAGAATTTTTGGCCCATTTCACCGAATGTACCGCTTCTCTTGGAGAATTTCAACGCCCACATAAGATTTTCCGCAACTACCCCGAGAAAGAGGATTTAACCAATGGGATCATAGAGAAATGAGAGGTGTGAGTCAAGCGAATAATCGTATTTGAGGGCCTTGAGGGTGTGGATTCTGACCATTCAAGGCATGGTTCCCAAGTCCCTGAAGTTGACGATGCGAAGGCCCTCATGGCGTGACAGTTTTTGTAAGAGAACCTCCAGGAAGTCGAAGGCTACTTCGTTCATCCGCCGGTGATGGATCATGATCCCGCACAAACTGCTCAACAAGGCACCTTTGAGTTCTGCAAAAAGGGCATCCCAACCTTCCTCTGCATCCAACTCCTTGCGGGTGTGCAGGTCTACGTTCACCTGGAAATCCGGCAGTCCCTCCGGTGCCGGCGGCAGGCTCCCTTGACTGCGCGAAATGGCATGGTATCCGAGTTCTTTGAGTAGTTCAAGGGTAATACTACTGCAGCGGTTCCAAGGAGCCGTGAATACGGGGTAAAAATCTTCTCCCATATGCATTTCAAGACGATGTCGGCCCCGGAGGAGATCTTCCCTTATTTGAGACGGAGACCTACTCCCTCCAAACTCCTGCTTTTTCCCTTCCACCTCGTGGTTCAGGTGCCGCCACCCATGCTGGTGCCAGCACCAGAGGGATGAGAGGGAGGGATTTTTCCCGGTCAGCCCTTTAAGACGTCCCCAGCGGGATCCCGTGAGCCATGCTGGAACTGCTCCCAGGGAAAGGGGCACACGGTATCTCGTAAAGAGTTCCATGAGTCGGACGAACTGTTTCCCGGGAACCGCCACGTCGTCCGCCCGGAAAAAGATGTATTCGGTCACTCCCCTACCGACCAGGTCGCGAACTGAATCGATACAACGCTCAATTCTTGAAGCAAGATCCGGGGGTGGAGAAGCCCACAGGGAGGAGAACGAGTGAGGCATCACAACCTCCTGGAGTCTTCCATCCACTGTTCAAGCCACCGTGCGGTGTTTGCCGCACCCTCCAAATCGATAGTGACTGGAACCTGTGGCCCTCGGCACAGGGCACGACCCATGATGGTTGCCAGGCGAGCGGGTTCAAGGTCATCGTCTTCTATCGCCTCCAGTGCACCCAAGCGGGACAGCCTTTCGGCTCGAAGCCGCTGTTCCCGGTTCTGAGAAAAAGGCCATACCAAAGCAGGTACCCCTGCAGCCAGGACGTTCATGGAGGTGTTGTATCCCGTCATGCTCACGGAAAGATCAGCAGCAGCAAGGTATGACACGAAATCAGGGGTAAAGCGAAAGACCCGCATCCTCTTGCTCGAAAGCGATTTCAGGCGCCCAAACTCCTCCCTGCTCATGAAGGACCCTGCAAAGATATGAAGGTAAAGGGAATTTCGTGATTCCATAAACCGAACGGCTTGCATCACAGCTTCCAGCAGAGGGAAACCCACCTTTCCCCCGCCTGCACTCGCAACCACAAGAAACTCCGTTTCGTTGATTCCGAGCTGCCGCCGAAGGTGGATCCTAGCATATGGCGCTGGTTTTGCGGTCACAAAGCCGGTATAGACGATCGGTATGACAATATCCCCCGTGCTGGAAAAGGTTTCGTCCAGTTTGATCACGGAGGGGTCAGCATGGACCAGCACGGCATCAAAGCAACTGTTGAGAACACTAACCACGCCTTTTTCATATGAGACGGAATCCCCCTTTTCCACCAAGATATCTCGAAGGCTGCAGACCACGCGGCTTTTTGGCAATTCTTTATTCCGGATTCCTTGGAGGATTGGATCGAGCTCGAAACGGAAGGCCTTTCGACCAAAGGGGTAGAGTTCCACGATGAAAAGATTGGGCGCCCCTTTTTCAAACAGGTGGAGAAGGAGTTTCAGTCTTTCTTCTTTGACCTGCTCGATGGATCGTTCATCGTCTGTGGTAAAGAGATTCTTGAAATCACGATCCATCATCAGTCCCGGAAGCCTCACCTCCCGAACATGAGACGGCAATGGTGCATTGATCCGTGGGCCCCCGGTAACTAGATACACCTCATGTCCTTCAAAGGCCTTACAGATTTCAAGGCTCCTAACAAAATGGCCGATCCCCAACACATGTTGACAGTAGTGAACGATTTTCATCGGATTGCTCGCATCTCTTTCATCGGTTGGGCTGCTCCTATGAGTTCAGCTTCAATCCTGAAAATACGTGAGGAAATCACCAGATTTCTTCCAAAAAGGTCGATGGTCATTTATTCCCTTTTTAAATCATCAATATGATTTTGATCAAAGGTTACTGAATGCAAAGGAACTAAACCAACTCAACCAAAATAATAGCTAGCCGGGCTCACTGGACTATAGAACCAAAAAAAATGATTTTACGGAAGAGCCTGGGCATTGATCTCGTTCAGCCGGAGTCACTCCCGGTCGCATATAATCCAATGGAAATGATATGACCGTAAGAGCGGAGCCTCACTGGGGAGAAGCTTCCGGTCGCAAAGACGGAAGATCAGGCATTTGATTACTCCCCCTTTGGTGACCATCAGGATCTTCTCTTCAAGCCATTTTTTCCCTTGCCACTTTGAGAGCCCATTGACTCCCCTTCCAAACCGTTGAGCGGCCTTCTTCACCCAGAGGACAAAATTTCCAACCTGCCCTCTCCTGTCCGACTAGAAGCTGAGGGACCTCCTCTTTGAGTTGCACCACCGTCTTGCCTTCCATCGCCCCCAGTTCTGTTCCCGGAGGCGGGTATACTCTCAGAACGGAACCCGCAAAGAGATATCGACAAGGGAGGCGCTTCCAGAGCCCGGCGAGCATCACTGGTTAAAATCCGATCCCACGAGTGTTGCTTTCGGTGCCGCCCGCATTCTCTGCCGTGAAACCGTCCCTTCGCCGTCAGAGGGATGTCGCTCTGCCCCTGTATCCACTTTCTTGATTCCACCGGGTCCTGACGTGATGTAAGAGACCAGACTATTTTGGCGAATAGACCCCCTCCATGCACAGCTCTATTTCCATTCAGAATGTGGGAAGGGATTCTCGGGCCATCTTTTCGAGGATCCTTTCCATTTTCCGATAGTTCCTGTTCAGATCGTGATTTTCTCGCACATAAGACCGGGCCGCCTGGCCCATCTCATGACGGAGATTTTCGTCAGCCAAAAGACCGTCAACGGCCCGGACGAAAGGGTCAAGGGCAAACGGGGGCACGAGAAACCCGGTCGCCCGGTCTTTGACCACCTCCGGTATCCCTCCGTTGGCAAAGGCGACAACAGGGAGACCA
>CAYFXL010000009.1:0-36440 GCA_964346945.1 uncultured Syntrophobacterales bacterium | reverse complement strand
CTAGCAGGATGGGAAGATGTGTCAAGGAAAAACTAGGTCGAGCGATTTCTAACTTCTTGGTGTTTCCCTGATGCCAACAAATGCAAAACGCAAATCGTTAGGATAATAACGGGACTCACGCGAGGCAAAATTTGTCAGCCCTTATGGAACCATTAGACCACACACCCCCTTGCGATGGCATGTGCCTTCGGCATTTTGGTGAAGGGAGTTCCTAAAGTGGATATATGCTTACGATCGACCCCGGCATCCCCCCCAACCCCCCTTTAGGTGGTGTCAGTTCTGGTGCTAGTTTTGGTGTCAGTAATCAATAAAACTCCATGTTTCTCAATAAAAACTTGAAAAAGCTAAGTCTTCGGTTTAACATAAAAAATCTAATTAGATATAAACCGATGAGACTCAGGCAATATGGCTTTAAACGGTCTCATATACCGGAGGTCGCTGCTTCAAGTCCAGTTGGACCCACCGATGATTTCAAGGGGTTAGGCGAACAGTTGCCTAACCCCTTTTTAACTCTTTTACCAGGGAAATGATTCCATCAAAAGCCTGAGAAAATCAGCACACTCCAGCCAAATTTGTCTTGACTTCTTGAATAACCTAATCTATTAACAATATAGGGTTTTTTGATGTATGGTCTCAAATGCAATGCTTGAGGTGAGGTTATGTCAGGTCATTCGAAATGGAGTACCATTAAGAGGAAAAAGGGCGCGGCTGATGCCAGAAGGGGGAAGCTTTTTACCAAATTGATCAAGGAGATATCGGTAGCCGCGAAATTAGGGGGGGGTGATCCCGAGGGAAATCCCAGGTTGAGGACCGCGATTGCCGCCGCTAAAGCCGAGAATATGCCCAAGGAGAATATTGAACGGGCGATCAAGAAGGGAACGGGGGAATTAGGCGGGGTAAACTATGAAGAGCTGACGTATGAAGGCTACGGGCCGGGCGGTGTGGCAATCATGGTTGAGGTACTGACGGACAACAAGAATAGAACCATTGCGGATATTAGAAATAGCTTCTCAAAGCATAACGGAAACCTGGGGGAGTCGGGGTGTGTCTCGTGGATGTTCGCTTTGAAGGGCCTTATCATGTTCGATCGGGATAAAGTTGACGAAGAGAGATTGTTAGAGGTTGTTCTTGAGGCGGGAGCGGAGGATGTCAGGGAGCGGGAAATGGAATTCGAGGTGATCACGGATCCGGCCCAATGTGAAGATGTCAAGAGGGCTGCTCAAGAGGCGGGATTGGAGTATTCCTTTGCAGAAGTGACCATGATTCCTCAGAGCACCGTCCGGGTCCTCGGAAAAGAGGCTGAGCAGATGCTGAGATTGATGGAGCGCTTAGAGGATTCCGATGATATTCAGAAAGTATACGCCAACTTCGATATTCCCGATGAGGTGATGGAAAGATTGGTGGCGTAGGGTATGGCGCCCGTCATCTGATGTGAGTAAAAGCCATAGATAGATTGAGGTGCCTCGAAAAATTCCTCCTGTTGCTCTTCCTTTAGCAGATCTCCGAAAAGGTCGCTCCTCGGGCCCCAAGATATTTTTTCGATCATTCTAACGTTCGCTGCATTACAAATCTAACACTCGCCCTCCGGGCTCAACCACCGAAGTTGCGGTTCTGCAAGCACTTGAATTAGAGTGCGAACCACGCAACCGCATGACTGCAGCACTGCTTGATTTCCCTCTCACAGCTTGCTTTTCCAGTTCTGAGGGATCTCTCTAAAAAGAGGGAAAAGCCATGGGGAAGGGATTGCAATCCGTTTTCCCTGGTTGTATACTGGGGACGGTGACAGGAAATACTTTACGATTGAACGGGGTATGGGGGAGGTTGTGAAGGTCATAGGGATTGATCCCGGCTTAGCCAAAACGGGATTTGCCGTTGTCGAACCCCTTGAGAGGGGCGGGCGAGTGTGTCATTCGGGCAATATCAATACGGATCCTGGACATTCCCTTGAGGACCGGCTGTCGACCATTTATCATGAATTGTCTCAATTATTGCAACAGTGGACCCCCGATTTGATGGTTATGGAGGATGTGTTTGTTGTGAAGCAATTTCCGATGGCGGCTATGCAACTGGGGGAGGTGAGGGGTATTATCCGACTAGCCGCGAAGAATACGGGCACCCCCATATCGGAAGTAAAGCCTACCGAGGTGAAGAGCGCACTAACGGGAAGCGGAAGGGCGAGCAAAGAGCAAATCAAACGGATGGTGCGGAGGATTCTCTCTATTGAAGAAAAGATCAAATCCGATCATATCTCCGATGCAATGGCATTGGCTTTGACGGGTTTGACGCGAAACGGCGTATTTCGGTGGTGACGCATAGAGGATAATGATACGGTATATCAAAGGGCTGTTGTTAAAGAAAGAGGATGATCGGGTGGTGATTTTAGCCAACGGAGTTGGATATGAAATATTGCTCCCAACCGTTGTGAGGCAGACTTACAATCAAAAAAAAGCCGGAGAAGATGAGGTTGAGCTCTATATTTCCTTCCACCAGACAATCCAGCACCCGAAACCCCACCTCATCGGGTTCAATTTTGAAATAGAGAGGGAGTTTTTTGAAAAATTCATTACGGTCAAAGATATTGGGCCAACCCTTGCCGCGAAGGCCCTCATATACCCCATTCCCAAGATCGCCCGAGCCATCGAGGAGAGAGATGTCGACACGATCATGCGGCTCAAGGGAATCGGAGAACGGAAGGCCGAGATGATCATATCGGAGCTCCGGGGCAAGGTAGGGAAATTTGCCCTCATGAGAGAGGGAGCGATTCCTGTCGTGCCTGAACCTGAAGACTTCCGCAAACAGGTCGAAGAGATCTTGGTGAGGGATTTGG
This sequence comes from uncultured Syntrophobacterales bacterium, assembly GCA_964346945.1. GTDB lineage: Bacteria > Desulfobacterota > BSN033 > WVXP01. The sequence continues at coordinate 33,613 of CAYFXL010000009.1, read as the reverse complement.
GGCATAAGGTCAGCGAAGCTCACCAACTGGTCGATGAGGCCATAAGGCGGAATCCTTCCATATCCTCGCCTGAGGAATTATTTGAGGAGGTTTATCGAGGCCAGAGTCGTTAGGAGGATTTCTGATGGAAGAAGGGATCCTTGAGGAATCAGGAGTTCGGCCTGAGGGCGATCAGATCTGGGATTTGAGGCCGAAGAGATTATCCGAGTACATCGGTCAGCCTCGAGTCGTAGAATCCCTGGAGATAGCCATAGCGGCGGCAAGGAAGAGGAGAGAGACCCTCGATCATGTGTTACTTCACTCCCCGCCGGGGCTGGGGAAGACGACTTTGGCCCATATCATAGCAACGGAGATGGACGTTAATATTGTAACTTCCTCTGGTCCGGCTATCGAGAAGGGGGGAGATCTCATCAGCATACTCACCCATTTGGAAAAGGGAGATGTTTTATTTATCGACGAGGCCCATCGGTTGTCCAAGGTGGTTGAAGAATTTTTATATCCCGCTATGGAAGATTTTTGTATCGACTTCATCTTCGATAAAGGGGTTCATGCAAGAAGCCATCGGTACCGCCTGGAGCAATTCACATTGGTGGCGGCAACCACTCGATCGGGACTCCTATCAGCCGCATTGAGGGAGCGCTTTGGAATACAGAGGACTTTGGAGTTTTATACGGTTGAAGAGCTGTGTCAAATCGTCGAACGGTCGGCCTCCATATTGAAAGTCTCGATCGACGAGGGAGGGACAGGTGAGATTGCCAGGCGGTCCCGCGGAACCCCGCGCATTGCCAATCGACTTCTGAAGCGCGTGAGGGATTTTTGCCAGGTTCGGGCAGATGGGGTGATCGACAGGGAGATCGTTGATGAAGCACTGAAATTGGAGGGGGTAGATGAAATCGGCCTGACCGATTTGGATCGACAGTTTTTGGAGACGATCATCCGCTACTACAAGGGCGGACCGGTAGGCTTGGAAGCGATTGCTGCCACATTGCAAGAAGAAACGGATACGTTGGTGGATACGGTAGAGCCTTACCTGCTCAAAATTGGTTTCGTCATCAGAAAGCCCAACGGAAGGAAGGCCACGGAGTCGGCCTATCGGCACTTTGGCCTCTCTTTCCCCCCTGAGTCCGAAAGACAGCTCTCCTTTGGATGATCGGTTAAGGGGCAAAGAGAGAGGGCAAGAGGTAAAGGGGCGGATGGGCGGAATATCGGGAATCTCAGTGGGGATCGGTGGGCTTCACCTCACCCCATATCCGGGTGTTAAAAATCATTCCTTTCCTTAAACTCATATCCCTCTTGCGTTAGGTTCAATCGTACAACCCTTCCGGGATCCCCCAGGATGCCGAGATCCTTTCCGTTGAATGTCACATTCACACCGCCGGCATTGCCGATTTTCAGCTTGACGTGGTCATTCGCACGCTGAGAGAAGGTTTCACCGGCCCTTAACGTTATTTCCCGGGGGAGATCAGAGTCCACCTGGAGGGCGATCCAGGTTTCCTCGATAGCCTGAATCCTAAGGGTCAATTCCCGTGAAACCATCATCGTCGGCTCCTCCGTCCTTTCGGCGAGCAGGGCTTCAGGGGCGGTTTCAGTTGGGGTTTCAGCAGGAGGAGCTTCTCTAACCAAAATAGTCTCTTCGATAGGAGGGGTTTTTTTAACCACAATGGTCTCTTCGCCAGGATGGGGGACTTTATCTTGATCCGGAATGAGGAGAGGTGATGAAATTTTCTCTTGAACCACAGGGGGCTCCTCGACGGGCGCTGGTGCCTGTTCTTCACTATCCCTGGGTTCCTTCCAGGGATTGAAGAGCATGATGCCGATGCCAGCAATTACGATAACCGTTCCCAATAAAAATCTTCTATCCCACCCCTTCTTCGGTTCCCCCGGGAGTTCTTTCTCCTCGTCTCCATGGAACTCATTCAGATCGCTTTCGTACCGGAGGACCACATCGCCCGGGTCTAGGCCGACGATTTTCACGTATGCGACGAGGAATCCCTTTACGAAGACCGGTGTGGGGAGAAGGTCATGGCGATCTTCTTCAATGGCCTCCAGGATGTTTTCCCTGATTTTCGTGGCCTTTGATACCTCTTTCAGGGATATATTCCTGAGCTCCCGTTCCCTTTTGAGATATTTGCCGACGGTTTCCATGGGCCAATTATTTCGTTCAAGGATATCATAATTCTTATAATAGAGACCTCGGCTCATGTCAAGGCAATTAGGTTCCTGAGCTCGAAAATCTCAACGATAGCCCAATTTTTTTAAGGCCGTTTGGCTCTTACTCCAATTTTTCTCAACGTTAACCCAACATTCCAGGTAGACCTTTGCTCCGAGGAAATTCTCAATCTTCTTTCGGGCATCGCTTCCTATTTTTTTTAGTGCTGCTCCCTTCTTACCGATGATAATCCCCTTTTGAGAGGACTTCTCAACGTGTACGGTTGCCCTTATGACGATGAGGTTTCGATCCGCTTTTTCCTTGAATTGGTCGATGGAAACGGCGACGGAGTATGGGATTTCCTGGTACGTATTCCGAATGACCGTTTCCCTGATGATCTCGGAGACAATGAACCGTTCCGGCTGGTCGGTGATCATATCCTCAGGGAAATATTGAGGTCCTTTTGGGAGTGCTGCGAGGATTTCCCGTACTAATCGATCTATTCCATCCCCCGATAGGGCTGAAATGGGGATAATCTGGGAAAATTTGAATAGATGACTATATTGATCGATCAGGGGAAGAAGGATTTCTTTTTTGACTCGATCTACCTTGTTAATGACGAGCATTACGGGAAAAGGGGATTTTGAGAGAAATTCGAGGGCATAGTGATCTTCTTCGGTTATTGAATGGTTCGCCTCAACCATGAGGAGAATGAGATCGACGTCTTTGCATGAGGCCAAAGCCGTGTCAACCATATACTTACCGAAAAGGGATTTGGGTGGGTGAATCCCCGGGGTGTCGAAGAAGATGAGTTGCCCATTTTCGAGATTTTTGACCCCGAGAATGCGATTTCGGGTCGTCTGTGGTCTGTCGGAGGTGATCGCGATTTTCGTTCCCAGGATTCTGTTGAGTAATGTCGATTTTCCCACATTGGGTGGGCCGATAATGGAGATAAATCCAGATTTGAACTCACTCATCGGTTTTCAGGGACAATCGATCAAAAATCACTATAATACTATAAATAATTTCAAGTATTTGTCAAATCCGCCCTGGGTGAAGCGTCTCTATTGAATTTTCAAAAACCGGCCTGGTACTCAGAGAGTAGTCCACTGCTCGGGCAGTTACGCTTGGCGACAACGGGGCACTCGAAAGGCTCACACATTTTTATTGAAAAGGGAAAAAAGGCATGCTAATGTATGGGGGAATTCATGGAATGTTTTGGAGGGAAAGATGGCTGGCGTTAATAAGGTAATCCTTGTCGGGAACCTGGGGGCTGATCCGGAGGTGAGGTATCTCAATACGGGAACGGCGGTAGCCAACTTCAGAATGGCCACCACTCAGAACGTCAAGAATAGGGAAGGGGAGAGGCAAGCTCGGACGGAATGGCACCGAGTAGTCGCTTTCGGACGTCTTGCCGAAATCTGTGGGGAATACCTCAATAAGGGGAAACAGGTCTATATCGAGGGGAGACTGCAGACCCGTTCATGGGATGACCGGGATGGGAACAAGCGGTGGACAACGGAGATCATCGCCACGAGCATGCAGATGCTGGGGAGTCCTGGAGATCAAAGGGCGATGGAGGGGGAAATGCCGGATATCGAAGAACCAACTGATGTGGGCGCTGATCAAGAAGATGACATTCCCTTCTAGGGTGGGATAGGGCTACCTCCTTTTTCTCGTTTGGACCTCCTCAAACACCTTCATAATCTTAGGAGATATATAGGTTGGGTCAAGCTCAAGCTTTGGGTCTATAGCGAGTGCTTTTTCGAAGGCTTTTTTACCCAAATCCCTCTCTCCCAAGGCGATATGGCAGTAGGCGAGAAATCGATAAGACTTACCGATATCATCCTCCCTTTTGAGGCCTCTTGTTAGTGCTTCCATCAGGTTTTGCAAGGCCGATCGATAATCCCCAGCAAAGTATAGGTGAATACCCTTTTCAAGCCAGGGGAATCCTAATTGTTCCTCCGGAAGCAGGGGAGACTTTGAGGATTCGTTCATGGAAGCTGATGTTTCCGAAACCTCCAGGGTGATAATGGGGATGAGAATTTCGGTTCCCGGTTTTAACGCCTGAGGATCTGTTATGAAGTTATAGGATGCGATGAGGCTAAATGTATCTGGATCCCCATAGTATCGATTGGCGATGATGGCCAAGGATTCCCCACTCTTGACGACATGCGGGATTTCAATGGGGATCTTTATGATGCTCCCGACGCCGAGGGGCTGAGATGGGTTGAGACGATTGAGCGAGGCCAAGACCTCGTATCTTCGGTGATCCCCTAAGAATCGACGTGCTATTGTGGCCAGGGTATCGCCCTTTTTCACGGTATAGCGAATGATCTTGGGGATTGCGATTCTGGTTCCAGGGAGGATCTTCTTCGGATCGGAAATACGGTTGTACTGTAACAGGAAGATAGCCTTATCCCGATCTCCGTAGTTGGCCTTGGCAACATCAGCCACTGTTTCCCCTGGTCTCAAGGCATGGTAGGTCATGGACCAACCAACGGAGCCCACCATGTGAAAGAGGAAGATGAGAAAAATGAGTTTTTTGTGCACCTTCTCCCTCCGAAATCCCCATAGGATCGTCAGGATCCCAACATCACGGAAATAAACCGCGTTTCCCCAGGTTTGAGGACTATTTTCATCGTTTTGGATTTGAATTTGCTATGGGAAAAGGAGAGGATATGCCCCCCGGGTTTCAGCCTTATGGGACCAGCTATGGGCGTTGTGTCCACGTATTTCCCATCTATGGAGACCTTTGCCCAGGGATAGACGGTGAGTTTTATGAAGCTCGGCCCTTGGTTCTTATCGGTATAGAATGGCAGATTAACCTTAAGGTTTTTGGGAAGGTAGGCCGAGAAGTTTGCATGATATCGATATATCAAAGACGCGGAAATCAGGACAATGAGAACCATGAGGCCATAACCGAAGGATATCCTTTTTTTCCGCCGAATTTGGACAGGTTTTTGTCCATCCACAGCTTCGCCAGGGAAGACCGTCTCCAAGAATGATGAAAATGCGCGAGTTCGATCCTCGCTCTTTTTCGGGAGAAAACGTTCCAATGAGATCTTGAGGTCTTCCATGGTCCGGAAACGCTTTTGAGGCTTCTTCTGCAAACACTTCATCGTCAACCAATGGAGTCTCAATGGAATTCCCCCAGTCAATTTCCTTGGCCCTTTTGGTTTCTTACTCAGTACACTGCCGATAACCTCCTCATCTCCATCTTCTCCGAAGGGCCTTCTTCCCGTAAGCATTTCGTATAGGACGACCCCGAGGGAGAAGATATCCGACCGTGGGTCCGCCTTTTCCCCTCGGATCTGTTCGGGGGCCATATATTCGGGCGTTCCAATGGCAATTCCAGGTTGTGTTAAGGGGCTTTTGCCCGGAACATAGGCGATCCCGAAATCCGTTAGCTTCACCTCCCCTTTTTCGGTGATGAAGATATTGTTCGATTTGACATCTCGGTGGACGATGCCCCTTTGATGTGCGAAGTGCAAAGCATCGGCAGCTTTACACGCTATAGTCACCGCGGCCTCAACGGGAATGCCTCCTACTGTTTCTATCACCTCCCCTAAATCCTTGCCCTCGAGGTACTCCATGGCCAGATAGTAGGACCCCCTTTCGTGCCAGAAGTCGAAGATATTGACAATTCCCTCGTGGGCCATTGAAGCGGAGGCTTTTGCCTCCCTTTTGAAACGTTCCACCATCTCGTTATCGGTTTTAAGGTAAGGAAGCAACTCCTTGATTGCCACCCTTCTATCCAGGGATTTCTGAGTGGCCAAATAAACCGTGGACATTCCCCCCTTTCCAAGCTCCCGAAAAATTTGATAGTTGCCAACCTTTTTTTTCATGGGATTTTAGCTGTCCTCTGGAATTTCAGGCTCCTCCACTCCAGCAAAAGATTCTCATCCGGGCCTGCACTATTGCCCTGCTTCAAGAAGGACGAAATTGACTTTTCAATTCACCGGTGATAGCTTATAAAAGGATTTTTGTTGATACGACTCATTAATTATGACGGCAAAAGCGAAAAAAGGCAAGCTTACCAAGAGAATTCCCGTTCAGGGGGACAGGGAATTTCCCCTTCGAAGAGGGAGACTAGTGGTAGTTTCAGGGACGGACCTCCAAAAGACCTTTTCCATCGAAGGTAAGCAGTTGACCATCGGCTCTCAGGAGGATAACCATTGTATCCTCAACGATCCCACCGTATCCCGCCATCACGCCGCCATTGAGGAAACCGGGGAAGGGTATGTTTTGAGGGATTTAGGCAGCACAAATGGGACTTTCCTCAGCGGGATTCCCATCAAGGAAGCCTATCTCGAGTATGGATCAATTATTGGCTTGGGAAACACCCGACTCCAGTTTGTTCCCCTTGAGGAAACGGTAGAGATTCCCCCCTCCCAAGAGCATTATTTTGGGGATGTTTTTGGAGGCAGTGTAGAGATGAAGCGCATTTTTACCATGCTGAAAAAAATTTCCCCTACTGATATCACCGTGACCATAGAGGGTGAAACGGGAACCGGCAAGGAGTTGGTCGCCCGGGCGATTCACTCCCGTAGCCAGAGGGCGAAGGGCCCCTTTGTAGTCATCGATTGTGGCTCCATATCCAAGAGCCTCATCGAAAGCGAGCTCTTTGGACATGAAAAGGGGGCGTTCACCGGTGCAACTCAGGCGCGCAGGGGGGCCTTCGAGATGGCCAATGGGGGGACGATCTTCATTGACGAAATAGGCGAACTGGGCCTGGAAATGCAGCCAAAACTGCTCAGGGTGCTGGAACAGAGAGAGGTGAGAAGGGTGGGCGGAAATGAGGTGTTTAAGGTTAATGTAAGGGTTATTGCGGCAACCAACAGGGATTTAGCTTCTGAGGTTCCAAAGGGTCGGTTCAGGGAGGATCTCTTCTACCGCATCTCCGTGGTGAAGATTCACCTTCCTCCCCTGCGGGAGAAGGGGGAAGATATTCCGTTTCTCACTCAAAAATTCGCGAGGGAATTCAGCGAGCAGTATAGCAGGGGGGAGGGGGTGGCTGTTTCCGCAGAGGCGCTTGAGATCTTGAGACATTACCATTGGCCGGGGAATGTAAGGGAACTGAGAAATGTCATCACCAGGGCCATGGCCATGGGAGATGGCAAGGTTCTTCGACCCCGGGATTTCATCATGCCCCTTGCCTCCGAAGGGAAACCACGGGGAACCACCCTTGATTCCCTCGTCGGGAAGACATTGGAGGAGATCGAGAAGGCAGCCATCATGAAAACCCTGGAGGCTAATGCAGGAAATAAGAGCGTCGCCGCCCGCGTTTTGGGTATCGCATACTCTACCCTGTACGAGAAAATCAAGAAATATGAACTCTCCTAAAACCGAATAGCAGCATTCGATTTCCGCATAGGTTCCCCTGTTCAATCTCCGAAATTCGTTCCATACGAAGACTCTCATTAAAAAAAAATTAATAAAATCAAAATATTATAATCTATCCTCCCTTCGAATAGTTTCAGGGGGGTTGGTACGGAGATTGCTGACTGTGGACGTGTGCTTCAAAGCTCACTCGTCAGGGAGATCGCAGGTTATGAAAACAATTATCGAAAAGATGATTGGAATCGGAAGAGCCGCAGACAATCCCGGTCAGGTCGCGTTGAAGGGAGTGAAGATCAACGGTGCCAGCAAGACGAGCTCAGCACCCGAGCCGTTGAAGGCGGATACGGTCTTGAGGGACAGGTATAAGGTAAAGGATTTTTTATATTGGGACGGAAGGCATAATCATTACGTTGTCACGGATATCGAGGGCAAGCGGATCTATGAGCTCAGGGAATCTCCAAACGATCAAGGAATTGAAGTGGAAAGGGAGATCATCAAAAAACGGTTGAAGCACTGGGGGATAGTCCGAAGATATAACCTCTTTACCGAGGATAACAGGACCTATATCATCTCGGATTACCATAGATCCCCTGACCTCGAGAATACCCCACGATTTCTTTCGACCCGTGATATCCTAGGGATCGCCTTCACCCTGGTGGATACATTGCATTACCTTCACAGCCATGGAATAGCTCAGGTTGATCTCTCAGCAAGGAACATAAAAGATATGAAGGAGATCCAGAAGATCGTCGAATTCAGTAGCTGTCGCCTGTTTAGCGGACCTTCGACCAAGGGGTTCAGGGAGGCGAGGAAAAGGGATTTTTTGGGACTAGTCGATTTACTTGAAAGACTAATCCTGAGGATAATAGAACAATCTGAGGCCCCATCGCTTCTCCATCTCATCAAGAGCTTGGAGGAAATGGTCGCCGCTCCCCCCGTTTCGGCAGCGGATTTTAAGGAGAGGCTATCACAGTGCAATACGATGGAGGCGAACAAAGGGTGACGATGGAACTAAGATCCTGGGCAATACCCCCGAATGAGAGGATATGAGCAGCCTTCCCCCCCTGGAGGCAACCTTTAGAAGACATACCGCCGCATGCTGATATTCAGCAACAAACCCACCCCAACCATCATGGATAGGATGGCTGAGCCCCCATAACTCATGAAGGGAAGCGGCATTCCCACAACTGGCATCATGCCCAAGGCCATGCCAATGTTAATGATCACATGCCAGAAGATCATGGACACAACGCCGAAGGCCACAATGGCCCCGAATCGATCCTTTGATCGAATGCTAATATTGGCGCCCCACGCTATAACTAACAGGTAGAGGGCTAAGAGGATGAGGCCTCCCGCAAGTCCCCACTCTTCAGCCCAAACCGAGAAAACGAAGTCGGTATGCTGGGCGGGGATAAAGTGGAGTTTGCACTGGGTGCCCTTGAGAAATCCCTTTCCAAAGCCCCCCCCTGAGCCAATAGCGATCTTTGACTGGATAATGTGATATCCGGCGCCCAACGGATCGAGCTCAGGCCTGAAAAAGGTGAGGATCCTCTTTTTCTGATAAGGCATCAGGAAATTCCATATAAAGGGGAGGATCGAGATTCCTCCGATGATCATGATCACGAGGGATCTCCATTTGATCTTGACAAAGAGGATGATGGAAAAACCGATGAGCAGGAGGCTGATCGCAGTACCCAAATCGGGTTGTTTCGCAACCATCAAGGATGGAACCGATAGGATGATAAAGGGGAAGATGAGTTCCCTCAATCGATACCCGTCCTTTTTGGGGAAGCGATCGAAATATTTTGCCAAGGCGAGGATGATGGCGATCTTGGCCAGTTCAGCGGGTTGGAAGAAAAACGGTCCTATCTTTATCCATCGGGACACTTCCGGGTGGATGGCACTGTAAATGAATACGGCCACAAGTGAGATCAAAGAGATTCCGTAGAAGACGTAGGCGAAATCCCGGTAAAATCGATAGTCGAACACCGTAATAAGGAGGGCGGAGGCCAGACCGATTCCTATCCAAAGGATCTGCTTGGCATATAAATGGGATTCCACTCCCCCAAAGGTAGCGCTGTAGAGGTTGACAACCCCGATAAAGGAGGTGACAAGGGCGAAGATGAGGAGGGGCCAGTCAAAGTGGGTGAGCAGCCTGCGATCTATCATGTTCCAAGACCTCTCAGCGGATCATCGAGTGAAATCCCTGGGTCTGAGGAAATCCATCTCCCTTCCTCGCGCAACCAGAGGCGGGAAAGTTCCCTCCTCCTTGAGGATATCGAGATATTTTTGTATAACCTTTCTGGCGATGGGAGCGGATGCGGAAGCGCCGTGCCCTCCATGTTCCACGAGAACCGCCACCGAAATGATGGGGTTCTCCATGGGAGCATAGGCCACGAACCAGGCGTGGTCACGGTATTCATAGGGGATATCCTCCTCCGCCACGTCCTCTCTCAGAGCGATGACTTGGGCTGTTCCCGTTTTCCCCGACACGGTCACATCCTTGATCCGGGCAACGCGCCCCGTGCCACGGTCTTCGTTCACAACGCCAAGGAGGGCTTCTCGGATGAACATTAAATTCTCCGGGGAACCGGGAATTTTGCCTGTTGAAATAGGCTCGTATGACTTCAACACCTTTCCATTTACCCTTTCGATCCGCTCTACGAGTTGGGGGCGGTAGAGGATTCCTTCGGTTGCGATGGCGGAGATAGCGTTCAACAGTTGGAGTGGGGTGACCAAGATATAGCCCTGTCCAATGGCGCAGGAAAGGGTTTCTCCCTGATACCAGACCTCATCATAGACTTTTTTCTTCCATTCCGAGGATGGGATAAGTCCGGGTTTTTCATCGTTGAGGGAGATACCCGTCGCTTTACCCAAGCCAAATCCCTTTGCATACTTGGCCAACGTGTCAATCCCCAGCCGTTGGCCGACTTGATAAAAGAAGACATCACAGGATTCCACAATGGCACGGTGAAGGTCTACTTTTCCGTGCCCTCCTTTTCTCCAGCATCGGTACGTACGATTTCCAAGCCGGTAGCTCCCCCCACAGAAAAGGATTTCTTGGGGAGAGATAGCCCCTTCCTCCAAACCAGCAATGGCGGTTATCACCTTAAACACTGATCCGGGGGCATATTGACCCTGTATGGCTCTATTCTGTAAAGGGTGAAAGGGATTTTGAATCAGGGTTTCCCAATCATCGTGATTGATCCCTCCCGCAAAGAGGGAGGGATCGTAGGAGGGGTGGCTGACCATTGCCAGGATTTGGCCGTTTTGTGGATTCATGGCCACAATGGTCCCTTCTTTTCCCTCGAGCAGAACTTCAGCGGTCATCTGGAGATCGAGGTCAATGGTGAGCAAGAGGTTATTTCCAGGGTGAGCCTCGACCCGTTGTAATACCTTTATCTCCCTCCCATAGGCATCCACCTCCACTTGACGGCCCCCATCCATCCCTTTGAGGAAGGGTTCCCACTGTTGCTCTACCCCGTACTTCCCAATGATGTCGCCCATTTTATATGCCTTGAATCGATCCCGTTTCAGTTCACGGCTGTCGATTTCCCCAAGGTAACCCACCAGGTGAGAAGCCATATTCCCGTAATTATAGGCCCGCCTGGGGCGGACATCGACGATCAATCCGGGTAGATCCAATTGATGGGTTTTTAGGAGGGCCAAATGTAACCTGCTAATGTCCGATTGGATTCGAATTGGCTTGAACGGGGGTCTGTGGTTATTGGCCTCAAGCCTTTTCCCCACTTCTTCGGGCGTAACCCTCAATATGCGATACAAAAACTCGGTGGTTTTCTCCATATCCACGATATCTTCCGGAACCAGGAGCACCTCGAAGCTGGGCCGGTTATCTATGAGAATTCGTCCCTTCCGGTCCAAGATCATTCCTCGGCTGGCCGGTATCTCGCGAATTCTTATCCGATTATGTTTTGAAAGTCTCGAAAGCTCTTCTCCCTTTATGACTTGGAGGTACCACATTCTCACACCCAGGGCCAGAAAACCAATGAGACCGGCGATCAAGAATGGCTTATACCTGCGCTGCAAATCCTCTATGCCTTGAGAACCAAATTGCATGGTATGCAACCCACCAATATCATCATTACTTGACAGGTTCCCCCTGTGAAAGCATGAGAATCCGTTTGATCAGAGCTATGAAGAAAGGTCCTATCAATCCCGTAATGAGGGATTGTGGGATGATGAAAAGAAAGAAGGAAGAGAGGAGATTTTCCACGGGGCTCACCATCCCGAGGATCGAAATGACGATGAATCCCTCGATAATGCTAAATGAGAAGATAGTCCCAGCCTGGAACAGAGGGCTTTCTACGTAAAATCGGTCCTTGATGAGAATGGTTAAGAAGAAGATGGCGGTCTTGGAGAAGGTTTGAACGCCGAAGATGCTTCCCGAAAAGATGTCCATCATGTAGCCCGCCAAGAAGGCAAGCATTGCTCCGGCAAGGGGGCTTGAGTGGAGCCCAAGATAGACGGTCAATATGAGGAGGAGATCTGGCTTGGTCAGCTGATGGGGAAATTCACCCAGTGCGGTTGTTTGGACCACTAAGCTCAAGAAGATGAGGCCAACCAGGGGGAGATTCTTCTTCATGGGTTTCCCCTATTCAACCGGGCGGCATAGCTTCTTATCGGGTGCATTTCCATGAACGTAAGGATACCATCATTGGATTTCTAAGGGATGAGTCTCGGTAATGACGAACACCTCCTCCAGTTTACCGAAATTGACGTTCAGCATAATTTCGGCGTATTGGAAGAGGCCGTAAGTCTTTTTTTGGATTTTGCTGATTGTACCGATCATCAAACCCTTTGGGTACCTGCCGCCCAGCCCTGACGTTATCACTCTATCCCCCGGTTGAATATCCTGCGTTCGTTCTGCATATTTTAGGCGACAGCGGTTATCCCCGTTCCCCTCTACCAGGCCTTTGGCACGACTCCTCTGAACAACGGCATCTACCGAGCTATTGAAGTCCGTGATCAGGAGAACCTTTGAATAGTGAGGCGATGTTTGTAGGACGTGTCCCACAATTCCCTCCGGGGAGACAACAGCCATCCCCCGGTTAACCCCATGCTCGGTTCCTTTGTCGATGAGTATCGTCCTGAACCAACTTGATGGATCGATTCCGATGATTTGGGCTGGCAACATGGACCTGGGGATCTCCTTGCTGAATTGGAGGAGATTTCGCAACCTTTCACTGGCGATGGCCTTTTCCCTCAAGAGATTATTCTCCTTTCGAAGTTCGGCCACCATTTTCCTCAGGGCTACATTTTCCCTCTTTAGGTTGACCAGAAAGACGTAAGAATCGATAAGGTTACCAACCGCTTCCGTCGAATAGGTGATCGCCTTTTGGAAAGGGGACGTAATTTCCAGGAGGGCCCAATCGATAAAGGCAAATCTTTCCACATTATTGATTCTGGAGGAGATGGTGAGCAGGGCGGTGGTGAGAAAGATGACAGCGAAAATTGAAACTCGGTATCTCCTGAATATCGATAGTTCCTTTTCCACCATACGCGTAGAAGACGGGCTAAAAGTGAACCGTTGTCAATTTGAGCAACTCGAGGTCGTCCAGTACCTTGCCAGCGCCTAAAACCACAGCTGAAAGCGGATCATCGACAATCGTGATGGGAAGGTTCGTTATCTCCCGCAACAAAACATCCAGGTTTCTCAAAAGAGCCCCACCTCCAACCAACACGATTCCCTTATCGACGATGTCCGCCGCCAACTCCGGGGGAGTGCTTTCGAGGGAAATCCTCACGGTCTCCACGATGGTATTGATGGATTCGGCTAAGGCCTCTCGAACCTCTTCCCCACTGATCTCTAACGTTTTGGGAATTCCGGTTACGAGATCCCTTCCCTTCACCTCCATCGTCTTTGGGGTCTCTTCGGGATATGCGGTGCCGACCTCCATTTTGATGGACTCTGCGGTTCTTTCGCCGATCAGGAGGTTATATTTTCTCTTAACGAATTGGAGGATGGCTTCGTCCATTTTATCACCGGCCACCCGGATGGATTGACTCACGACAATGCCCGAAAGCGATATGACGGCTACTTCCGTTGTGCCCCCACCGATATCGACGATCATATTCCCCGATGCATCGGTGATAGGGAGCCCAGCACCGATGGCAGCAGCCATCGGTTCTTCGATGAGGTAAATCTCCCGTGCCCCGGCCGACTCGGCGGACTCCCTCACAGCCCTCCTTTCAACGGGTGTAATTCCGGAGGGAATGCAGATGATAACCCTTGGTCGAACGAGGGTTTTTCGGTTGTGTACTTTGGTAATGAAGTACCTCAGCATCTCCTCCGTTATTTCGAAATCGGCGATCACCCCGTCTTTCATTGGCCGAATGGCAAAAATGCTCCCGGGGGTCCTTCCCACCATTTCCTTTGCCGCCTTCCCCACCGCGAGCACCTTCATCTCCCCTTTATTGTCCTTTTGTACGGCGACGACCGATGGTTCGGAAGATACGATCCCCCTTCCCCTGAAATAGACTAGGGTATTGGCCGTGCCGAGGTCGATGGCAAGATCATTGGAGAAAATTCCCCACAGACTATCGAATACCATAACCCCTCCCCACGTGATTCAGACTCAATCCAAGTCTCCACCGGTTGACAATCTTCGCTTGATGTGATTTCTTACTTAAGATCAAATAATTAATTATTACCGGATAAGGGGCTGTGGTCAAGTAAATAAATGTTGTTTTTGGTATTTCTTTTCCGGAAGTGAAGGGAGGAAATCTTCAATGCTCAAGTACATGCGGACCCATGCCACCTCATGGATTATTAAGGTAGGCCTCTTTTTCATTATCGTTGTTTTTGCCTTCTACTTCGGGTGGGGGCGCATCAGGGGACGGTATCAGGGCGTGGTAGCAGAGGTAAATGGACAGCTTATCAGCACAAGAGACTTAAATGAGAGATACCAAAATCTGCTGGCGTTATACAGGGATAGATTTAGAGGCCAGCTTTCCGACGAGACGATCAGAGCTTTTGGGTTAAAACAACAGGCCCTGAATGAGCTCATCAACGACATCCTCCTCTACCAGGAGGCTCTTCGGATGAACTTCAGGGTCAGCCCCGAGGAACTCAGGAAGAGTATTCAATCATCGCCCATCTTTCAAGTCAATGGAAAGTTTAATAAGGGAAGGTATCTGAGGATACTCAGCGTCAACCGGACTAAACCAGAGGATTTCGAGCAGATGCACAAACAGCATCTCCTCATCGACAAGCTGAGGAATCTCATCCTGCAAAATACCGGTATCGTCTCCGAGGAGGAAGTGCGAGAGGCGTACCTGATGGAGAATGAGAAGGTAAATCTCGAGTACATCAAGATAGAGCAGAAGGTTTTTGTGGAGAAATCGGAGGTGACGCCGGCTGAGGTAGAGGAGTACTTCTCCAACCATCGGGAGGATTTCAGAATCCCCGAAAGGGTGAACCTCCAATACCTAGTGTTTCGGCCCCAGGATTACAGTGATAAGGTAGATATCTCCCAGGAGGAGAGTAAGGCCTATTATGACGAGAATGTTGATGATTTCGTTATTCAAGAACAGGTAAGGGCAAGGCATATCCTCATCAAGGTGCCTCCAGATGCGGATAACGAGAGAGTCGAGGAAATCCGCGAGAAGGCGGAACAGATTCGGGCCCAGGCCAAAAAAGGGGAGGATTTTGCCTCCTTGGCCGAGAAACACTCGGAGGGACCCACGGCCGAGAAAGGTGGGGATTTGGGTTTTTTCCCTCGGGGGAGAATGGTTAAGGAATTCGAGGATGCGGCCTTTTCCCTCAAGCAAGGGGAAATCAGCCCCATCGTCAGAACTCAATTCGGGTTCCATATCATCAAAGTTGAAGACCACAAGCAAGAAAGACTCCAGAGCCTCGATGAGGTGCGGAAGTCCATTGAGTCTACCTTGAGAGATAAAAAATCCCGGGATCTGGCGGAGAGGACTGCGGAAGAGGCGTTTTATACGCTTTATAATGATGGCGAGATGAAACAAGTTGCCGAACAGTATCATGTTTCCGTGAAGGAAACGGGTTTTTTCAGTCGGGAAGAAAAAATCAAAGAGATTCCCCGCAGCGATGAGATGATCTCGATTGCGTTTTCCCTCAAGGAGGGGGAGATTTCCCCGCCTGTAGAGATTTCCAAGGATCTATACATTTTGCGGTTAGCGGAAAAACAGCCGTCCCGCTTGCCCGAATTGGCGGAAGCGAAGGATAAGGTCGAGAAGGAATTGAGGGAGAAAAAGGCAGGGGAGAGGGCTCAATCGGTGGCGAAAGAATTATCTGCCGAGGTGAAGGGGGGCAAGCCGATGAAAGAGGTGGCCGCCGCCAAGGGGTTGAAGGTAGAGGAGACGGGACTCTTTAAGAAGCGGACGAATTACATCCCCAAGATTGGTGTCATTGAAGATTTAGTGGAGGTCATTTCCCCTTTGGATGCCGAACATCCCTATCCGGATCGAGCGTTAAAGACTGGAAAGGATTGGGTCATCATACGATTCAAAGAGGCAGAAAAGCCCGATATGAAGGAGTTCGAATCCGAGAAGCAATCCTGGGAAAACATGCTTCGCCAGAGGAAGGGCGAGGAGGGTTTTCGGATGTGGCTGGCCGCCCTCAGGGAGAGATCGAAGATCGAAATCATTGGAGATGTTGCAGAGCTTTAAGGTTTGCCCTTACCGCTATATCGCGAGAAAGCTCGGATCATTGAACGATGGGGTCAGCACTTTACTCTATAATTTTAATGGGTCAGTGACGGTCCCGCCTTTTTTCTCTACTTCAGGTAACTATGGTAGAAACAGAATGGAGAATTATTTGTTTGCATCTGAAATATGGTATGAGTCGAGGCCGGGAAGATCTTCATGTTCCAGCTAAATCGTGCATCTCCTTCCGCGTATAGTTTAGCGTGTCCGTTTGCATCATCGAAAACCTCCGGCGCCATACTTTCGTGCCAATCTTACCTCACAATCCTGGGAACAGACAAAAGCTCGGTCAAACTCCTCTGTGTATTTATTGGAATCATATTCCAGCATTCGCCATCCCGGGGGGAGGCCCTTTTTATTCCAATCGATTTTCTTCGCACACCAGTCACATGTGAAAATCATGATAAACCCTCATTTGTTTCATAGTCCCTTTTTCAGGAATTCCAAGAGATTCTTCTAGCACAAGGAGCCTGTCAAATGGGACTTAACACATCTACCGCCCCTGGGGCGTTCAGTGGGGCCGCGAAAGCATAGGATCCAACAAAGTCGCAACTTTCCATATTTTCTGCACTTAATCATTTCAGGCTGGAGAAGAACTCAAAATGGGCCCAGTATAGTTGATCATTTTTGAACAGTCAACAAAATTCAACTGTGATACCAAGGGGAATATACCTCGCCACCTTTGGGTGTTGGACCGGGGGAGCTTCATGCCGGACGGCCCGTCTTGCCCCTTTTGTCGGTTTGGAGTCGGGTCTTGATACTTGGCCAGTATTTCCGTCAGCTCCTAACTGGAAATTGTCGAAAACTGACCGGTCTTTCTGCTATGTGGAGACCTATTTACTGGGGTGAGTAGTCGGTTTTCTTCCTCCGAAAACTGGATTTACCAGCACCTATGGAGTAGATTCTATGGAATGACTGAAAAGACGCCGTTGACACCGAGTGGAATCTTCTGGTTCTGGCTGCCGTTGGCTGCGATGTGGCTGATGATGGCAATCGAACACCCAATGGTAGCCGCCGTTATTGCTCGCCTGCCGAAACCCGAACCCAATCTCGCGATTTTTGGGGTAACCTTTTCCCTCGCCCTCATCATTGAAAGCCCAATCATCATGCTGTTGATGGCCGGCACCGCATTAGCTCGGGGCAAGCATTCCTATGAGCGGTTATTGTGTTTCACACACATTTTGGCGGCAGGATTGACCGCATTGCACCTCATGATCGGCCTTACACCACTCTACCGATTGATTATGGGGAACCTCATTGGCGTGCCGACTGGAATCCTCGAAGCCAGCCGCGTTACATTTTTACTGATGACTCCGTGGACCGCTGCAATTGCTTACCGACGACTCTGGCAGGGCGTCTTGATCCGCTTCCATCGGACAGGGGTCGTACCGTTGACGATCATCTCACGGCTCTTGGCTGGGGGCATGGTACTAGCAGTAGGATTGTTGATCCGCCGTTTTCGAGGTGCAGATCTCGGCGCAATTGCCCTCAGCGTCGGTGTCACTGCCGCTGCAATCACGGCTTACTTTTTCGTTCGTTCTACCGTACACACGCATCTCAGCAAACCATCATCAGGCGATGAGCCATTGGCATGGGGCGCCTTGCTCGAATTTTATGTACCACTGGCCCTCACGTCATTGATCAATCTGGTGGGGCGACCCTTGCTGGTGATGGGGATTGCCCGAGCGGCCCAGCCCCTGGCATCCCTCGCCGTCTGGCCGGTAATTATGGGGGTTCTCTTCGTCGCTCGCTCCCCTGCCTTTTCTTACCAGGAAGTCGTAGTTGCGTTGATTGGTGATAAACCCAGCTTTGAAGGGTTGCGCCGTTTCACCATTGGTCTGGCCCTGGCGCTCACGGGAAGCTTCATCCTGGTCATCCTCACGCCAGCTGCCCGCATCTTTTATCAGAGCATATCGGGTCTTTCCTCGGAGCTCGTATCCTTCGTAATCACGCCAACATTGATTCTTTCCGTAATACCAGGGATGGAGGTGCTGATCTCATGGCGGTGCGGACTGTTGGTATATGTCAAGCACACCCGCACCATCACCCAAGCAGTCGGGCTCAATGTGGTTGTACTATCTACCCTCATACTTAGCGCAGGAGCATTGCTACCTCGAGCGCCCGGGACCATAATCGCGGCCATTGCACTAACTGTGGCCATAGCCGCCCAGTGGGGCTACTTATGGTGGTTTAGTCGACGGGTGGGGGACCGGATCTCAACAATTGAGATCGGTGACGATTTATTGGGAAGGGAACCGGTGTCAGGCCTAGATATGAGATATGAAAATCGATAATTATGAAACGAGATGGAAGATGGAACCAGGTCTTTTATTGGCAAATTTTATGCTTTGGGCATGTAAGAAAAGATGCCCTAACCTTGGACAGAACACCGGGGTGCCAGTAAGGGTTTTTTAGGGAAAAAGAGGAAAGGAGCAGACATGGTTGACGAAGATCTCATTGGCAGACATAAGTCGGAAATTGACACACCCGCCCTCCTGCTTTATATGAATGCGGTGGAAAAGAATATCGCTAAAATGGCAGATTTCTTTTCCGACAAAGAGTGTAAACTCAGGCCCCATATCAAGACGCATAAACTCCCCATCATTGCGCATAAACAGATAGAAGCGGGAGCGATAGGGATAACCTGTGCAAAACTTGGAGAGGCGAAGATTTTTCTTGAATCTGGGATCAAAGACATATTGATTGCCAATGAGATCGTGGGGGATAAGAAAATTCAGCGGCTAGTCAATCTTTCAGGTTATGGCGATCTGATCGTTTGTGTGGATCACCTTGAAAACGCACGGAATATTTCAGAAGCAGCACGGAGGATGGGCAGAAAAATAAATGTCCTGGTGGAAGTCAATGTCGGGTTAAACAGGTGTGGTGTAAGGCCCGGAAGACCAGCCCTAGAGTTGGTTCAAGAGATTACAAAGCAACAGAATCTCGTATTCCGCGGCGTAATGGGTTATGAAGGGGGGTTGTTTATCAAAGACCTGGAGGAGAAGAAAAAGAAATGTGAAGAATGCAATCGATTGTTGGCGGAAACGAAGGAACTTATTGAAAAGAATGGTTTCCCCGTGGAGATTGTAACGGCCGGGGGGTCAAATACGTTCTACCTCACAGGTCTATATCCAGGTATTACTGACATCCAGGTGGGCTCCTATGTCACCATGGACGCTCACAACACATATTATGGGCTGGATTTTGAACAGGCTATCACTGTTCTAACGACCGTCATCAGCCGGCTCGAAAAGGAAAGGGCCGTGACCGATGCCGGAAAAAAGTCACTGTCCACTGACGAGGGACTGCCAGTCTGTAAAGGGTCAGGAATCGTTCTGTCCAAGTTAAATGAAGAACATGGTCATCTCAGGATTGAAAATCCTGACCATGATCTCTCCGTAGGGGACAGAATCGAGATAGTACCAAGCCATGGTTGTACGACGATTCCCCTTTATGATCGTTTTGTGATTATCCGGAATGACTACGTTGAATCTGTAGTGGAGATCCGGGCGCGTGGCGCCAGCCAGTAGGTGAGGTGACTCCCGGATACTCATCTCTTGATAGGCGGCAGGTGCAGCAATAAGTTCGCTGACATGAGGGTCGTGGCCATACGTTTGACGGGGTAGTTGGGCCCCTCCATGTGGCTATTGCCTCATGATTTGATGCGGGGGCCGCGGTAAGAGGTGCTTGGGAAATCCGGTGTAAGCGCTGAGCATTTTTTCCGTGAGGACTATGTAACAGAACAAAATCAAATTGGGGGGATGGCATGGACACGAGTTTTGCAAACAAGAATGTACTTGTTACCGGCGCTTCACGGGGAATTGGCCGTGCGATTGCACATACATTCGCGGAATCAGGCGCACGGGTAGCCGTTCATTACCATCAAAACCGCCAGGCGGCTGAGCAGACTTTGGCCGGGCTTCCCGGTGGCCCACATCAGCTTGTCCAGGCCGATGTTTCGGTTCCTGAGTCTGTGCGTAAAATGGTTGACGAGGTAATTCGCGAAATGGGAACCATTGATGTGCTGGTAAATAATGCGGGGATATACGGGAGATATCCGGTTGTTGATTTGACCTATGAAGAATGGCTGGGAATATGGGAGCGAACTATTCAGACGAATTTGATGGGACCGGCCAATATATCCTTCTGTGTTGCTCAGCACATGAGAGACCATGGCGGGGGGAAGATCGTCAATGTCTCTTCGAGGGGAGCCTTTCGAGGGGAACCCAATGCTCCTGATTACGGCGCGAGTAAGGCGGGGCTCAATGCTCTCAGTCAATCCATGGCAAAGGCCCTGGCGCCGTACAAGATTTTTGTCTATGTGGTTGCCCCCGGGTTTGTAGAGACGGAGATGTCCTCTCGGGAACTTTCCGGTCCTACAGGGGATGAGATTCGCAGCCAAAGCCCCCTTGGACGGGTTGCCTCACCTGAGGAAGTGGCCCGAACTGTCGTCTTTTTGGCATCCGAAGGCACGGATTATCTGACCGGATGTATCGTTGACATTAACGGAGCATCCTACCTTCGATCCTAAGATGGCACAGATACCTCGTTTGTATGATCAATGTTAGCAACCAGGTAGCATGAGGTCATTTTCGTCATGACCTCCAAGAGAACGTGACCTTCACTTCCTTCATTCTGCACTGCGCCGGCCTGAGAGTGCTTTCTCGCTGGCTTTTGTTGTGTTTCCTGTACAGAAGACGAAGGAGCCCTAAAGAATGAAGGGGAATACCCACTATCGGTCTCCCTGGTTCGCCTTGTTTGTACTCCTCACTGCCAGCGTAGCAGCCCCGCTGAATCAGTTCAAAGTACCCCCTGTCTTGCCTCTTTTGATGGACGCCTTCAGCCTATCTGTCGGCAGAGCTGGCCTCCTTATGTCAGTCTTCGCCTTGACCGGGCTCATTCTAGCCCTTCCGGTAGGGTTTGTTTTTCAGAAACTGGGGTACAGGATCACCGGTTTACTGGCCGTTGGCTCTGTCATTGTCGGTGCATCGATGGGGGCCGTCAGCACCGGCACAGGCACGATGCTCATCAGCCGGGTGATCGAGGGTTTGGGTATGAGCTTCATGACTGTGGTCGCCCCGGCTGTTATCGCCACATGGTTTGCAGCGGATGAGAGAGGTACGCCCATGGGGATCTGGGCCACCTGGGTTCCACTTGGGTCAACCGTGACGTTCGTCGTCGCTCCGTTGCTGGTAGCCCGATGGAACTGGCAGGCTGTGTGGTGGTTCGGTTGCCTCTTTGCTGCGGTTGGGTGGCTGTTATACTACTTCTTCATCAAGACAGCTCCCATACAATTTGCTGGCACGGATAGTTTAGCTCGGCCCAAGAGGCTTATGGGAAACGATCTGGTGCGGGTGCTCCGCAACCGAGACCTGTGGCTGATCAGCTTGTTATTCTGCTGCTTCAACCTTGCCTTCATCGCCTTTGTTACTTGGACTCCGACCTTCTTCAACGCAATTCGTGGAGTTTCACTGGCCCGTGCTTCGTTGTTCATGAGTTTCTTGACGATGTTCAGTCTTGTATCGCTTCCTATCAGCGGTTGGATATCGGATAGGGCAGGTTCCCGCAAGCTGGTCTGCGTCACCCCGATGATTCTTTTGATGATTTTGTGGCCGGTGACATTTTTCGTGGGCGAGGGGGGATTTCTCCCCCTCGTGATCGCCATGGGACTTGTCGGTGGATTCGTCCCAACGGGCGTCTTTTCTGCAGGCGTGGAGGCTGTTGGGGATGAGCGTTTGGCCGGCATGGCCATGGCCGTCATCCAAGTTGGGCAAAATGCGGGCATGTTGATGGGCCCCTTGGCTTTTGGCGGGATTGTCGAGGCTGCGGGAGGTTGGCAGATAGCCTTTTGGATGCTCGTTCCCGTCTGTGCAGTGGGGGCTATGGCGGGTTGGATGGCAAGAATGAGGTAAAACCAAGATCCCCCGTTTATGGCGCTCATGGGTAGAGGATCTCTATCAATGGAAATTCGAGGGACATGTTCCCGATTTATCGAACAATTCACGCGAAATCATTGACAATACGGTAGCTGCCATGTTAATCGAGTATCATCGGGGGTATTTTGCCCGATCTAGGTTTTCAAAGCGTCGTTTAGGTAAATCATTTGGTTGTGTTCTCATTCCCGGACTATTGCGAGGATAGCATGGAAGCAGCAAGGAAAACATTGATAATCGGACTAGATGGGCTCAATCCTGATCTCGTGTATCAATGGAGGAAGGAGTTGACTACTCTGAATAGGTTCATGGAACAAGGTATCTACGGAAGAATAAAGAGCACCGTTCCTCCTATTACCCCCCAGGCCTGGAGTTGTGTACTATGTGGGAAAAATCCGGGCCGTTTTGGTTACTGGGACTTTACCTATAGGGATGATTACGGTTACGGACAGCCGGAGTTGGTGAGCTCAGAAACACGGGATGAAAGGGTGGACAGCCTCTATAAAATCCTGTCTAAACATGGCAAAAAAGTGGCCATAGTAAATGTTCCGGTTACCTACCCCCCTCCTGAGATTCCCGGTGGCTACAGCATTTCTTCCTTCATGACCCCTAGTATAGAAAAACAATTTACCTATCCCGATTCACTCAAAGAGGAAATCAAAAAAGTCATCGGAGAATATATTATTGACGCGTCCACTTCCGATATGAATTTTCGACAAATTGACAAAGAAGAGGTGGCAAAACGAATTTATGACATGGACAAACAGAGATTTGAGCTCACAAAGTATTTCTTATTCGATAAAAACTGCGATTTTGTGTTCACTGTTGTTATGGGTACCGATAGGATGCCCCATTTGTTCTACCGATACTTTGACGAGAATCATAAGAACTACACGTATCACGAGAAGTATAAAGATGCACTAAAAAATCACTATACGTTTTGTGATGAAAACATAGGGGAAATTCTTGATTTAGGCGGGGATAACACATCCATAATTGTCGTGAGTGATCATAGCGTTCAAAGGCTAGACGGGAGAATCAACTTAAATGAATGGCTTATTAAAGAGGGCTACATGAGATTGAAAAAGAGGCCGGAAGGGTTAACCCCTCTCATGCAAGCCGATATAGATTGGGATAGGACAAGGGTTTGGGCAACGGGATTTACCGGTCAGCTTTATTTGAATATAAAGGGAAGAGAGCCTCAAGGTATGGTAGATCCAAACGACTATGATAAAGTCCTCGATGAGTTAAGCGAGAAGATAAGAGATATTACCGATGAAGAAGGTAATAAGTTGGAAACACAGGTCTTCAAGCGGAAAGAAATTCATTTCGGAGAATATTCGAGATTTGGTCCCGACCTCTTCATCTATTTTGACAACTGCCATTGGAATATTAGCGAGCTCATCGGATACGATTCCATTTATTCTTACGACACCCCCAAAGGTCCAGACGATGCTGGCCATGGACCCTATGGTTTCTTCGCGATATATGGGCCCGGAGTTCGTAAAGCGGGTGAGGTCTCTGGGGCTGATCTGTTGGACGTAGCGCCGACCATGTTGCATCTGATGGGTTTACCTATTCCTCCGGATATGGAGGGAAAACCGCTGACCAAGAAAAAGAGCGCATATTCGGAGGAAGATAAGAAAGAAGTAAAAGAGAGGCTTACCAAGATAGGTTATCTTGGCTGATCATTTTTTTCCTTCCGTCTCTTCGGTACTTGGAAAGAGGGCGTATATGGAAAAGGAGATTCCAACAAGATATTCGCCTCCCGGCATGTTAGACTGGCCCTGTGGTGTGGAAAGGCTACCCAATGGTAATACACTGATCACTGATGCTGGCTACTGGTCGGGCCTCGGCAGTGAAATCCTGGAGGTTGACAGTCTCGGTAGCGTAGTATGGAAGTGTTCACCGGAACTGATTTTTGCCCACAGTGCTAAAGTACTGGGGAACGGCAACATATTGGTCTCTGACACTGGCAAAGATAGAGTTTTGGAACTTGATAGAAAAGGAAATATCGTATGGAGTTCAGAAGAGTGGAGTGGCGGAACTGGCAGATTGAGTGATAGCTCCCATCTCTGGTATCCAAATGACTCGGAAGAAACAACGGAGGAAAGAATCCTTATCTCCGATAGAAATAACGACAGGATGGTAGAGGTTGACCGGGACGGAAACATCATCTGGCAGTATGATAAACTGAAACATTGCCACGATGCGGATAGATTGCCCAATGGCAATACCATGGTATCCAGTTCCGACGAGAATAAAGTTTTCGAGATCGGTCCTGAAGGAAAAGTAGTATGGTCTTACGGTGATGGGTCGCCAGAAATGCTCAATTGGCCGAGAGATGCAGATAGGATTGAAAACGGGAATACGTTGATAACCGATTCGAAGAATAATCGTGTAATCGAAGTAAATAGAGACGGCAAAACAGTGTGGTCGTTTAACCTCGGGTATTTTGGCATGCCCTATGAAGCAGATAGATTATCTAACGGGAACACCTTAATATCGATTCAACAACGCAGGCAGGTGATAGAGGTTGATCCTTCGGGCAGTGTGGTCTGGGGTTTTAGAAATTATGTGCAGGGCCACATCCAAGAACACCTGAAGAATGGTGACTTCGAGCTTGAAGCTTACCGCGGAGCTGGATATCCAGGTCATTGGGCGACGTGTCCTCTTCTCTCACAAGGATCGGCGTATACATTATTCTGGGATTCAACAGTTCGCTTTGAGGGAAATCACAGTGTTGCTGTAGAATACCATGGGCCAGGAAGCGTATGGTGGCAACAGACTATTAGGGTAACTGCGGGAAAGCTCTACAGGTTGACTGACACGGTAAAGACGGCTGATATGGATGGATTTGCCCAGACTCAAGTGGCATTCTTGGACAGAATGGGGGGTTTTTTTACCTATGTTGATTCATTGCCCCATACGAAGCCTCGTAAGGGGAATAATGACTGGAATAGGGACAGTATTGAGATTAGGGCGTTCGACCAGGCTACTGCTGCGGATATCAGATGTATCGTGATGGGAAAGGGCAAAGCCTGGTTTGATAATGTGTCTTTTGAAGAATTACCCTGGGGATGAGAGGGAAGGAGGTGATGATAGGTACTCAATGATATAGGATGGGGGATTACACTCTTACATTCCATTATCTAAAGGGGGTTTAGCGATGAAAAGGATAAAAACCAGATTGACCATGTTGGTTGTATGTATGGTGGCAATGGGTATATTGCATGGAGGGATGGCTTTTGCTCAACAACAAGTTACACTCCGCCTAGGTCACATTTTCCCCATAACACATCCAGTACACAAATCAGCGTTGGCTATGGCCGATTATGTGGCCAAAGAGAGCAAAGGGCAGCTAGAGGTAAAAGTGTATTCGGGTGGTGCTTTGGGAAAAGGGAGTACATTGGCCGAGAAAATTTCCCTTGGGACAGTAGAGATGGGAACAGCGGGACCCGGATTGCTTGGTCGTATGGTTCCGGCATGGGGGCTTATTTCTGGAGAGTACATATTTGAGAGCTTGGATAGCATGCTCACAGTATTAAAAGGTCCTATCGGAGACGACCTCAAGAATAGGCTTCTTACCAAGAGAGGTGTGCGGACACTTGGCATGGGGTATTTGGGGCAGAGACATCTAACCGCTAATAAACCAATCAGGGGACCGGAAGATCTCAAAGGTTTCAAAATTCGCATTCCCAACGTTCCCCTTAGAAAAGCTTCTTTCGTTGCTTTGGGTGCTTCGCCGACTCCCATGGCATTCTCAGAGGTTTACCTAGCGCTACAGCAGGGAGTCGTGGATGGGCAGGAAAATCCGCTCGCCCAGATTGTTACAATGAAATTTTACGAGGTGCAAAAGTATCTGATTTTGACTGGGCATGTTTTTAATGCGGAGATTCTGCTGATGAATGAGAAGAAGTTTCAAAGTCTTTCCAAAACCCACCAGAATGCGCTCCTGAAGGGAGCGAAAGTGTATGAGGAATCTACCTTTGAGGAATTCAAGACTATGAGATCCGAGCTTCTCGACAAGGTCCTGGATGGAGGGATGATTGTTATGAAGCCAGACGTTGAGGCGTTCCGTAAGGCTGTAAAGGACGTTCCCTACCAGTTTGAGGAAAAATGGGGTAAAGGCCTTTACGATAGAATCCTTCAAGCGCAGAAATGAGATGAGTTCTTTTATGTGAAGTCGGAGGAGTTTTTTGAGTTGAGGCCCAAACGAGTAAAGTGACAATCCTTGGGAAAATTCTTTTTGAGCGATTCTCTTGAAGGTGGGTAGATTTGCATTTACATTTTTGACCAGACTGGAGTATGGCGCATTCCCCTCTTCTGGTTTCTCGGTAATCCGAGCCTAAAGGGGAATGCGCTTTTTTCTTCCAAAGAATTAAAATGTCTACACAGGGTTCCACTGCCATATGCACGTCAAATATGTCTACGTCTCTTCCTCCTGACTAAGATGTATTCTCTGCCATTGAGCTTAAGGTAAATCCTTTGCATGCTCAATAGGATCCTTCATGAGGTGCTGATCAATATGATCAATGTGTTACCCTGCATTGGAGAAAAAAGGGAGCTATGAAGTCAATTATTGGGTGAGAGAAAGGAGAAGTCTGATGAGGGTTATCATTAAGAGAATTGTTTCATTATTTACTTCGGTTGGGTTTATCCTCGGCGTCATCCTCATGATTTTGATGATATTTACGTTATCCGCAGCAGTGTGTGCCAGGTATATCTTCAACAGACCTATTTTCTGGACGGATGAGTTCGCTAGAATTGTTCTGATCTGGAGCATTTTCATCGGAGCAGCACTGGGTTTTAGGAAAGATTCCCCCATCGATCACATAAGGATGGATTTTTTTGTTTCATTCCTTCCCGTGAGATTGAGGAATATCACCGATAAAGTAGTATGGGGCGTAACTGTATTTTTCTGCTTAACCATACTGGTGCTGGGAATGAAGTTCTTTATTCAGACGATATCCATTCTAACCTCAGCTCTTGAGATATCACAAGGCTATATTTACATCAGCTTACCCATATTTGCGATAATCTCTTTAGGATTCTTATTTGATCTTCTGACACATAGGTGAGCATTAACGGAGAACGAATATGCTTATCTCTTTTACCTTTCTCGTCATCGTTTTGTTGGTATTACTGAATGTCCCTATCGCAATTGCTATCGCGACCGCCTCACTCGTATATTTGTTAGCCGAGGGAATATCACTCGTCGTTGTACCTCAACAGATGTTCGAAATTGTCGACTCTTTCCCTTTTCTGGCATTTCCGATGTTTATGGTGGTGGGATCCCTCATGAATGCAGGCGGCACGAGCAGGAGGATTTTTGATTTCGCGGAGTCTTTTGTCGGCCACCTGAGAGGAGGATTGGCACATGTGAATGTAGTTGCCAGTCTGATCTTTTCTGGGATGTCAGGGAGTGCTATTTCCGATGCCGGCGGTCTAGGAGCAATAGAAATAGAGGCTATGACAGAACGCGGCTATGATAATGATTTCGCGGTAGCTATCACTGCTGCATCTTCAACTATTGGCCCTA
Source organism: uncultured Syntrophobacterales bacterium (assembly GCA_964346945.1). Lineage (GTDB taxonomy): Bacteria > Desulfobacterota > BSN033 > WVXP01. The sequence continues at coordinate 5,952 of CAYFXL010000009.1, read as the reverse complement.
TCGTCCCTCCCAGTGTCCCGGTGATAATCTACGCAATGGCATTTGATGCATCCGTCGGACGTTTATTCTTGGGAGGATTTATACCTGGATTCCTCATGGCAATTGCTCTAATGGTTATGGTCTTTTTCTATGCGAGGAAGCGAAATTATTACAGATCCGCTTTCCCTCCCTTGAAGAGAATATTCGTCAACTTTTATAGATCCCTCCTAGCCTTGTTAACACCTGTCATCTTACTGGGGGGTATGTTCTCGGGTGTATTTACTCCCACAGAAGCTGCCGTAGTAGCTGTCTTATGGGCTCTATTTCTTGGATTTTTTGTTTACAAGGAGCTTGGAATCGATCACCTTCCGAAGATATTCCTTGAGGTTTTGGTCAGGACGGGGGTGGTCCTTTTCCTTCTCGCAACAGTGGGAATATTCACCTGGATCTTGACCAGGGAAAATATTCCGGAACTTTTGTTAGGCTTTATCACTTCCGCAAATATTACTCCGCCAGTATTTCTCTTGATAGCCAACATCGTACTATTACTCATGGGCATGGTCACAACAGTTACCCCCTCTATAATCCTGCTGTCACCAATATTCCTTCCCATTATCAATAAGTTAGGAATAGATCCCGTGCACTTTGGGATAGTCGTAATCCTTAACTTGATGATCGGAAATCTCACACCTCCTGTTGGGCCTGTTCTGTTTGTAGTCTCTACCATAGGGAAAGTCCCCTTCCAACGGGCTTTCAAACAAACATTGCCATTTATTTATCCACTGTTGGTGGTGTTGATCCTTATTACGTATATTCCCGAAATTGTCCTTTTTATTCCAAATCTTTTCATGAAGTGAATCAAAGGGGGAAATACAATGAGATTCCAGGGGAAGATTGTATTAGTAACGGGTGCTGCGAGAGGTGTTGGAAAGGTCATTGCGAAGGCATTCGCACAAAAAGGGGCTTCCGTGATTATCAACGACATCGATCTCCAGGAGGCGAATGGGGTGGCTCAAGAAATGACCCGTGAGGGATTCGAGGCAATGGCTGCTAAGGCAGATGTTTCAAGAGGGAGCGAAGTGGAAGCTATGATAAATGAGGTTATCGCCAAGTACGGGAAAATTGACATTTTAGTCAACAATGCGGCTGTATTCGCCGAATCAGTGCTCATCATGGAGTTGGAAGAGGAAGAGTGGGATAGGGTCATGAATGTTAACCTCAAGGGTGTTTTTAACTGCAGTAAAGCGGTGATGCGGAATATGATTAATCAGAAGTCGGGAAAGATTATTAACATTGCGTCATTTGTCGGAAAAACCGGAAGGGTTGTTTACAGCAAATTTGGGACTCCAACAAAAGCCCACTATTGTGCATCTAAAGCGGGTGTTATAAGTCTCACAAAATCTTTGGCATTTGAACTTGCTCCACACAATATAAACGTCAATGCGGTAGCCCCGGGATCCATTGATCCTGGAGGCACCGAAAAAGGAAAAAGAGACATGATTACTCCTCTGGTTCCCCTGGGGAGGATGGGAACATCGGAAGACGTCGCAGCCGCTGTATTATTTCTTGCCTCCCCTGAGGCTTCCTTCATAACAGGTGAGATTATGGATGTTAATGGTGGTACGCTTATGGATTAAAGCTCCAATCGTTAGCCAGTCCAGGACACCCCCACCTCTAATTGTGCCGTGGTTCGGAAAGCATATCGCAGATGGTAACATCGGGAATCGGATGAGGCAAAGTGCCTCCATCGAAGCCCAAAGTGCAAGGGAGCCAGCCCTTGACAGGCCACCTGCAGTTTGTGAATATCAGGGATAGGACGAAATTTGTCGGTTGGACCCCGTTGATCAATGCTTTTTCAGCAAAAGAGAGAGGAAAGGAGGTGTGGGAACAAAGGCGATATCCAACCCTTTTGATATCCGAACAAGAAAGGAGGATTGAATCATGAAAAGATTAAGGAATATAGCTCTATTGTCAGTAATCATTGTGAGCTTCTCAGTTTTCCCCACTATGGGTGCCAAAGCTGCCGAGTGGCCAACAAAACCCGTCACTATAGTGATTCCATGGGGCGCTGGAAGCCTCTCCTTCATGTTGGCTCAGCTCGTCGGCGATGAAATGGGCAAGATCCTGAATCAACGGTTCTTGGTGGTGGCAAAACCAGGTGGTTCTGGGGCCACAGGCTCTCTCTATGTTAAGAATTCCAGGCCCGATGGCTATACTATCCTGCAGGCCTGGATCGCGCCATTCGTGATGGTCCCCATCCGCAACCCCAAGGTAAAATATGATCCTCTCAAGGACTTTGACCTTTTGGCATACGCGACCCAGAACCCGGTGGTCGCCTTGGCCAGAAAGGATGCCCCTTATAAGACACTGAAGGAATGTGTGGACTACATGAAGAAGAATCCGAACCGCATCTTCAAGTTCGGAAGTGGTGGGGCAATGTCACTGCATTCTATTTACGGAAACGAAGTCTTCCACAATGCCGGTGTGAAGGTTCAGGGAGTTTACTACCAGGCATCTTCAAAAGCCCTCCCTGACCTCGTCGGGGGGAATCTGGACGTTGGCTTCAGTACCTTTATGTCGTTGGCGCGATTTGAGGAGTTAAGGGCCATAGGTGTCTTCGCTCCAGATCGTATACCCGAGTTCAAACAAGTCCCAACGATAAAGGAACAAGGCTTAGAGGCTCCGGTAACGATGGCTTGGTCAGGATTTGCAGCTCCAGCGGGTCTTCCCTCGGAGGTAAGGGAGAAGCTGGTTAGCGCTCTCCGTAAAGTGCTCACCGATGAGGGAGTCAAGAACCGGATCTTCCAGAATCTCAATCAATTCGTTGTCTATCACGGGCCGGAGGATTTCAAAAAAATGATTCAGCGCGATCTCAAATCAATGCGAGCACCCGTGGAAAGGATAATGGAGAGACAGAAGAAGAAGTAATACCCCTGAGAAATCCTGCCGGGGAAGGGGCACCGCAGTCCCTTCCCCCTGTCCTTTCCCTGCCTTTCGAAGGCCTAGAAAGGGTAATTTGCCATGCTCTTTTCCCAAATAAGGGTTTTGGATCGGATCTTGGGTATTTTTTTGATGCTCTGCTCTGTCTTTATGTATGTCTATACTTACACCTTCGATTATCCTAAGGGAAGTGGGCATATGGTCGACATCGCCTTCTTTCCGCGCTTCCTGGCGGTGGTGCTTTTCATCCTGGGCTTCCTGTTACTCCTGAAAAGGTCAGCCGGGATGGAGGAAAGAAGCTCCATCACAAAAGGAAAGAAACTCATCTCCATATATATCTCTTTCCTCGCTTACACGTTTCTGCTCAATCGACTCGGGTTTCTCCTCGATACCTTCCTATGGGTGGCCTTCATGGGCTGGGTCGTTGGCGAGCGCAAGGTATGGATCATCCTTCTAACGGCTATTCTGGCGACTTCCATGGGTTATTATCTCTTTTCGGTCGTCCTGGGAGTTCCTCTGCCCGAGGGAAGGCTTTTGAACTTCTTGGGGATCATGTAGGGATCTCTCTTCAAAGGTTCGAGTTATGTTGGAAACCATCCAAGCCTCTCTGGGGATTGTCCTTCAGCTAAAAGTAATGGCTATCATCGTAATCTCGACCTTTGCCGGGATCGTGATAGGAGTAGTCCCCGGATTAGGCCCCTTCATCGCTATTGTCATCCTCATCCCCTTTGTGATGAATCTCCCTCCTGAGGTAGGTCTCATGGCATTAATCGGGATCTATGTGGGGGGCAACTACGGCGGGGGGATTGCCTCGGCCATTCTGGGTATACCCGGAACGCCCATGGCTGCTGCGACCCTTCTGGATGCCAATCCCATGGCTGAGAGAGGCGAAGCGGGAAAGGCAATAGGGCTGATAACAACCGCTTCGGTCTGCGGAGGGTTGATAAGCGCATTTATCTTGATGTTGTTCTCGCCATTCTTGGCTAAAGTTGCCCTCATGTTCGGTCCTCCCGAGTATACGGTTTTGTGCCTCCTTGGATTATCAACTGTGGCCGCGGTGGCTAGGGGCTCCACCGTAAAGGGAATGATTTCCGCCGTTTTCGGTCTCCTCGTGGCCACGGTGGGAACGGACATTTCCACTTCCTTTACCCGCTTCACCTTCGGGATAGCTGACTTGGAGGCCGGAATTGGTCTTCTGCCCTTGCTTCTGGGCGTCTTCGCCATATCGAGAGCGCTCACGATGATTGAGGAAGAGGTGATGAGAATCAAAAAATACCCTGGCAAAAAGCTCATTCCTCAATATCCTTCCCGGCAACTGATGGGTAGGCTCAAGGGCACATACATCCGTAGCTCCCTTATAGGAACGGTCATAGGCGCCCTTCCAGGAGCAGGAGCCACAATCGCAGCCTACATTAGCTACGGCGAGGCAAAGAGACATTCCAAGACCCCTGAAGAGTTTGGGAAAGGAGCTCCTGAAGGAGTTGTTGCCCCAGAAGCAGCTAACAACGGTGTCGCCGGAGGAGCCATGATTCCCATGCTGACATTAGCTATTCCCGGGGACCCCGTAACAGCCGTCCTCATGGGGTTGCTGTTCATCCAGGGCCTGACCCCTGGGCCTAACCTCTATCGATTCCATGGAGATCTTCTTTATGCCCTCTTCATCGGCATGATTCTCTGTAACGTAGCCATGCTCTTCCTGGGCATGTATGGAACTCGGCTATTCCTGAAGGTTCTTTCCGCCACCAAAATGACCATCCTTATCCCGATGCTGATGCTCGTTGCGACGCTGGGGGCTTACAGCATATCGGCCTCTATCTTCGACCTCTGGATTATGTGGGTGTTCGGGGTCGTAGGCTACGTAATGCAGAAGCTGCAGATACCTCAGCCTCCCATCATCCTCGGAGTTGTTTTAGGGCCTATTTTGGAACAATCCTTCAGAAGGTCCCTGGCAATGTCGGCAGGGTCTCCTCTTATCTTTGTTACTAGGCCTTACTCCCTGGGCCTCATCTTACTCTTAGGTTTCTTGATTTTCTGGGCAAAATTTTCCGAGGTGGTCAAGAGAGGGAAAGGGACCGAACGGAAAGGAGCGTCTTCTCTCATTCGGTCCCGGAAAAAGGAAGGGAAGGGAAATGGGTGAAGGAATCAGAAGCGGCATTGTAACGGGAGCTGGTGGGGCTATAGGGGGTGCCATAGCGGTCAAACTTGCTGAAAAGGGATATCGTGTTCTGGCCAATGGCCGCAAACCGGAAAAGGCCCATGGGATCTGTGACAAGATAAGGCAGCTCGGAGGGCATGCGATCCCCAATTATGCGGATGTGCTCATTGAAGAAGAGGTCGAAAAAATGGTCGAGCAAGCCCTGCAGGAGTTCGGGGGAATTGATTTCCTCGTAAACGTTGTTGGTGCTGCCAAGAATAGCTGGATCGGAGACGTTACCCTGGAAGAATGGGAATTTGTCATCGACATCAACTTGAAAACAAGCTTCCTCTGTACCAAGGCGGTCATGAAACACATGATGTCCCAGAAATATGGGAGGATCGTAAATATTTCCTCCTTTGCGAAGGACGGCGTTCCCTGGTTTGCCCCCCTGCGGTTTAGCCGGATTCATTATTCGGCGGCCAATGCCGGCCTGGTGGGGTTCACCCGGGCTTTGGCAATCGAGTTGGGGGAGTACGGGATAACCGCGAATTGCGTCGTACCTGGACCCATCCCGATACCCCGCAGCCAAAAGTTATGGAAACGGGTCGAGACGGATCCCAAGGTTACCGTCAAGCCCTTATCACTGATTCCCTTAAAGAAATACGGTACTCCCCAGGACGTCGCTAATATGGTTGCATTTTTGATCTCTGATGAAGCCTCATATGTTACGGGGGGTGAATTTTACGTAACCGGAGGTTTATAGCGCTATCCTTTAAATCTGAAGGTTCCTATGTCAAAGGCAATTCAAGATTTGGAAGGAGGAGTTTTAATGAAAATAGTAGATGCCCATGCTCATCTGGGAACATGCAATGTCTTCGATTTGGATGTATCCTTTG
>CAYFXL010000008.1:0-36844 GCA_964346945.1 uncultured Syntrophobacterales bacterium | reverse complement strand
CCCATGAGTATCGTAAAAGGGAATACTTTCTCCCCCGAAAGGGTGATTTTTTATCTGATAAAATACCTTCAGCGAGGCGAAGGTCATCGCGAGCTCTGACAATTCAGGGGATAGTACTGTTGATTAAATTAGGAAGATGGCGTATCATTTCTTTGGAGAAAAAACACGTTGGGGTAACTCTATGGAGGATCATAAGAAGATATATCGGACCATCATGGAGGATCATTTTCCCGATGAGATGAGCATCCAATTCGGTAAACAGCGGGTCCTCTATCGAAAGAGGACGTGGAAGCTGCCTGATTCCGAGTCGCAACAACTGATCGAAAAGGGACTGAGGTATGGGGAGAACCCCGGGCAGGAGGCCGCGCTATACGAGTTGGTCAATGGGAACTTGGTCTTGGGGGAATGTCACTTTATTGGACCGGATTTAGGATTGGTAAGCCAGATTACGGAACAAGACATGATCCAGGCCGGAAAACATCCGGGGAAAATCAACCTGACCGATGTGGACAATGCCCTCAATATATTGAAATTCTTAACGGAAAAACCGGCCGTGGCCATTATGAAACACAATAATCCCTGTGGTGTTGCATACGGGGAATCCATTTTAGAGGCTTACGAGAAGTCCAATACGGCCGACCGAATCGCTGCTTTCGGGGGTTGTGCGGCCTTTAACCGGCCCATCGATAAACCCACGGCGGAAATGATCAACCAGAACTACCTCGAGGTGGTGGTTGCTCCCGAATATGAGGAAGGGACCGTGGAGATATTGGCCAAACGATCAAACTTGAGGATCATTCGTATTCAAAGGATCGATCGGTTGGGGCAGTATCGGAACCTCCGCTTCGTGGATTTTAAATCCCTCATGGATGGCGGTATCATCGTGCAGCAATCTTCCATCAACGTCATTGGCACAAAGGAGGATTTAAAGGCTGCAACTGCCTCCTATAAGGGTAAACAGTATACCATTTCCCGAATGCCAACGGAGGGAGAGTATGAGGATATGATCTTCGGCTGGGCCGTTGAACAGGGAATCACCTCCAACTCCATCATCTACGTCAAGAATGGTACCACCGTCGGCATTGGAACGGGAGAGCAGGATCGGGTCGGAGTGGCTGAGATCGCCATCTTCAAGGCCTATACCAAGTATGCCGATGCCCTTTGCTTTAAGACGCACGGGATCCCCTACAAGATTTTGGAAGGTGAAATCCGGTTGGGGAAAAGAGACTCCTCTCAAAAGGAGACCATCGATGATCAGGTGACCAAAGAAAAAGGGGGTTTGATTAATTCCATTATGATTTCCGATGCCTTCTTTCCCTTCCGGGATGGAGTTGACGTGGCCATAAAAGAGGGGATCACCGGGATAGTTCAGCCGGGCGGTTCCGAACGCGACTTCGAATCCATCGAGGCTTGCAACGAAGCAAATCCGCCGGTTACCATGGTCTTTACCGGACAGAGGGCTTTTAGGCATTGAGGGAGATTGCTCTCTTATCCTGAAATGCCTTGCATTACCTGAAGAACGGTGAAGTCCTTCAATCAATCAGTGGGTTTTGGCAAAAAGCATTGACCTGACAATTCGTTCGTTTATATATTATTAATAACATGAAATAAAATATAATGGCGGTGTGACTAGATATGTGGGAGTATACTGAGAAGGTTAAAGACCATTTCATGAACCCGCGAAACGTTGGTGAAATCGAGGATCCCGATGGGTTTGGCGAGGTGGGTTCTCTTGCCTGTGGCGATGCCTTGAGGCTGTCTTTTAAGCTGGACGATGGTAAGCGGATCAAGGATGTCAAATTTAAGACTTTTGGATGTGCCAGTGCCATCGCATCCTCTTCCGCCCTCACGGAATTGATAAAGGGAAGGACCCTTGAGGAGGCGGAGAAGATCACGAATAGAGACATCGCGGAGTACCTCGGAGGTCTCCCTGAGGAGAAGATGCACTGTTCGGTAATGGGGAGAGAGGCGCTGGCAGCAGCCATCGCCAATTACCGCGGCGAAAAACGCGAAAAAGAAGAGTTCGAAATCGTATGCAACTGCTTCGGTATTTCCGACAAGGAGATTGAAAGGGCGGTAAGGGAGAACGACCTCCACACGGTAGAACAGGTAACCCATTACACCAAGGCAGGTGGGGGTTGCGAGGGTTGCCACCCTAAAATCAGGGACATTATCGATAAAATCTGGGGGGAGAAGGAGAAAAAACCCGACCTCGTCAAGCCAGCCAAAGGGGAGAAATTGACCAACATACAGAGGATGAGGCTCATTGAGGATACCCTTGAAAGGGAGATCAAGCCCGCCTTGAGACAGGACGGAGGAGATCTGGAGCTCATCGATATCGAAGGAAGTAAGGTCATCGTGGCCCTGAGGGGAACCTGTTCCTTCTGCCCCTCAGCCGACTTCACCTTAAAACAGTATGTCGAGGCGAAGCTCAGGGAGTTCGTTACGGATGACATCAGCGTGGAGGTGGAGGAGTGAAGACGGTCTATGTAGACAACAATGCAACAACCCCGGTTGCCCCAGAGGTTTTCGAGGCTATGAAGCCCTTTTTCAAAGACCTCTACGGAAATCCCTCCAGCATGCATTTCAAGGGGGGGGAGGTTCAGAAGGCATCGGAGGAGGCAAGGGAAAGGGTGGCGGATCTCATCGGGGCAAGTCCGGATGAGATCGTCTTTACCAGTTGCGGGACGGAAAGCGACAACGCGGCCATCCAAGGGACTTTGGCAAGCTACCCAGAAAAACGTCATATCATCTCAACGAGGGTAGAGCATCCGGCGGTGTGGACCCTCTGTAAGCATCTGGAGAAGAGGGGGTATCGGGTAACCATGCTATCGGTGGATCGGGAGGGCAGATTGGACCTTGATGAGCTGCGAGCGTCCATCTCCAACGATACGGCCTTGGTTAGCGTTATGTATGCCAACAACGAGACAGGGGTTATCTTTCCCATCGAGGAGATCGGCCAAATCGTGAAATCCCGGGGGATTCCTTTCCACACCGACGCCGTCCAGGCGGTGGGCAAAATTCCCCTCGATATGAAGAGGAGCACCGTGGATATGCTCTCCCTATCTGGTCATAAGCTCCATGCCCCAAAGGGAATTGGAGTACTCTATGTCCGAAGGGGTACCAAATTCACTCCTTTACTCATCGGTGGACACCAGGAGAAAGGGAGAAGGGGAGGAACCGAGAATATTCCCTATATCATTGGTCTGGGAAAAGCCTGTGAGCTAGCTGCTCGCCATCTGAAAGAAGAGAACAGTCAAGTCCGTGTCCTGAGGGATAAATTGGAACATGGGCTGTTGGAGCGGGTCCCCGACACCTTGGTCAATGGGGACCGAGAACATCGCCTTCCGAATACGGTGAGCTTGAGCTTCGAGTATGTGGAAGGAGAATCTATCCTGTTGCTTCTCAGCAACCTTGGGATATGTGCCTCATCCGGATCGGCCTGTACCTCGGGCTCCCTGGAACCCTCCCATGTGCTCAGGGCCATGGGGGTTCCCTTTACCGCAGCCCACGGGTCCATTCGCTTCAGTTTGAGCATTTACAACACGGAAGAAGAGATCGATTATATCTTGGAACAACTGCCAGCCATCATCGAAAAACTCCGGGACATCTCCCCTTTCTGGAGAGATTACATAAAAGCCAGCTCAAAACAATAAAGGCTCGGATTTGTTGGGCCAACCCACGATCATGGGATCCTCGCTTCGCTTCGGCCTCATCGGTGTTGGCAGACACGGAAGTCGGTATGCCAAACACATCCGTGAAGATCTCCCCGAGATAGATCTCATCGGCCTCTGGCGTCGAGACCCCGTTGAGGGGAAAAAACAGGCTAGACATTACGGGTGCCGATATTTTCCCACCTATTCTGACCTCTTAGCCGATAAGTCTATCGATGCTGTAGTGGTAGCCCTTCCCCCAGCTCTCAATGCATCGGTATGCGAGCAAGCCGCATTTCGACGCAAACATATCCTTCTGGAAAAACCGATGGCCATCAATCTGAGGAAGGCGATTCGGATTAAACAGGCAGTCTCTCGCCATGGTGTTCGTCTCATGGTCTCCCAAACTCTCCGATTCAATGGCGTGATAGCAGCCCTCAGGACACGTATCCCTTCGTTGGGTTCGCTCCATTCGATCCACCTCAGCCAGAGGTTTGAGCCTTCCCCCCTGGCTTGGTTAGATCAGAGGGACTTCTCAGGGGGAGGAATCGTCTTACACACCGGGGTTCACAGCTTCGATCTCCTCCGGTTTCTTACGGGAGAGGAGGTGGGTAAGGTTTCGTGTAGTGTTAACAGGGTCGTTACAAGGGAGACGGAGGATAACTTCTCAGCTATCATGACCTTCGAAAGGAACAATATTATAGCCTCTGTTATGGGATCGAGGGGTACAAGGGGGCGCAATGGTTTGATCGAGGTGGCCGGGGAAAATGGGCAGCTCATTGCTGATCACGTCCACAACTATCTCCATGAAGTGAGGGGGATGGAACAGAGGCCCATCCAGTTGGGGAACCCCGTCCCCACCGTCTACGAAGTATTGAAGGCCTTTCATGATAGCCTTTACCGGGAACTTCCCTTCCCCGTGACGATTGAGGATGGGATGATTGCGGTGGCAATAGCCGAGGCATGCTACCGCTCGGCCGAGACGGGAAGATGGGAAAACGTCGGCTATCCTTAATTCCCACAATGCGTTACCGGAAAAGGAGGGTTGAATATGCCGACATTTGATTTAGTCGAAAAGGCGAAAGCATTACGTCAATCCTACAAGACCAAGGCCGCAAGGGATCCAGCGGGGATGATCGATAAAGAAGCTGCCGATGCCTTCAACAAACTCTTGGATGAATTGAAGAAGAGGTATCCCAAGAATCAGTTCATCGAAAAGATGCACCCCGTCACCCCGGAGCGAACCCAACTAGCGGGACTTTTGGCCAAGGTGAGCGTCCTTGAAGATTCCTTGAAGGCTGAAAAGGCCACGTAAGGACTCAACCCATCCATTTGTAGGGCAAAAGCGAAACCCCTCTTGGAACCCAATGATCAGGCAGTGTAAACCCGCCGACATGGAGTCAATTTATCATGTCATCAACGATGGGGCCTTGGCCTTCAAGGGCGTCATCCCATGGGATTGCTGGCACGAACCCTACATGTCCACGGCCGAGTTGAAGAGGGAGATGAAGAAGATGAGCTTTTTCGGATGGGAAGAGGAGGGGAGGCTTTTGGGTGTCATGGGCTTTCAACGTGTGGAAGACGTCACCCTCATCCGCCATGCTTATGTTTTACGGAGTCGACAGAGGCGGGGCATTGGAAGTTCTCTCCTGAGTTACGTGAAGGGCTTGTCGAAAACCCGGCTTATGGTGGGAACCTGGTCCGACGCCATCTGGGCTATTCATTTTTATGAGAAACACGGGTTTCATCTTTTACCGGACAAGGACGAGCTATTGCGGAGATATTGGAATATTCCCCAGAGACAGATCGAGACCTCCGTTGTCTTAGGCCTTGAATCTCATTGTGGAAGGGGCCTGGGAACCGATGTGGAGTGATACCGGTACCACCAGATTTTCACGAGTTTGTAGAGCTCTCGATTTTAAGATCCCTGCAATGAGGCGGGCAGTTTATTTAACCTTAGGCATTTCCTCTTCTGCACGTTAGCGCAGTTGAATCAGCTGAAACGATGAACGGATAACCCTGAATTGAACTATCTCCCTTCCACTGGAGGGTTAGCGAGGTTCACTATGATGTCTCACATGAGTCGTTCTTCTCCAGGCGTTGGGGAAGGAAAACGATACTTATCAGTTCTGGGGGACAGGGTCGTCAATGTCTTGCTCGTCAGTCCCCATTCTTCGAGGGCCAACTGGGCAACTACTGAGGTAACTGGGGAAAAACGCTTGCAATGCAGGTTTATTCTGATATAGTAACTATAAGGATGTCGAGTTTTGATCAGCCCCTAATCTACCCTAAGGGAGTTGAGAAAATGAAGAGATCTGTCCTTTTCCTCCTGGTTTTGCTGGTCCTTGTCATCCCAACGAAGGAGATACATGCCCAGCGCGCCGTGGTTTTATCGAATACTTTGAATGTGAGATCTGGTCCCGGGATGAAGTTTGAGGTCATCGATAAGTTGAACAAGGGTGACTCTTACTTCATTGATAAGATCGAGGGCGATTGGGTACAGTTGGCGTGGCCCGTCGAGGCCTGGGTTTATAAAGGGCTTGTCAGGATCGAGGAGAGCCGGGCAAGTTTCGAACAGCTTCAGATCGATTTTCAGAATTGGCTCCTTGACAAGTACTACCGGATACGGTCCGTTGAGTTTAAGACCGAATGGCAAATCTGGTTGAAACTGAGAGAGTATCCCTCGAAGAAAACATTACAGAACATGGCTAAGGACATCGCGCTAGAATACAAGAAGCAGACCGGTTATTCAAAGCGTTCGGTGGTGGTCACCATCTTCTGGAAAAATAGGGCATACGTAACGGCCAAATATTAACCACTAGCCCTCGTGCATTGAATCGTTACCACCAGGGTAGAGCGAGCTTCCCCCCAAATACCTCTCCAAGAGCTTCAGCTTCATGGTATTAATCATTCCCGGAAGTCCCCTTTCCCTCTGTAAAACCCGTATTCCACAGATGATACAGACCGAAAGGGGGTCCATCTTCTCCATCCCCTTGGCCTCCCTCATGGTTGGATTTCCCCGGAGTTTTATCCTCTGCTCCGCTATGAATCGATCTAAATCCCTCAAGGACTCATATTCCGTGCTCCGTCCTGGATAGCCCGGTCCTTTGGAGACTCTTCTTATCCCAACACTTAATGCCTTGGACCACGATATCAACCTCACATCTTGTATCTGTCCTCGAAGGACTTCAAGGATATCGGTGTGTTCGATATTCCAGTGGGTAATTTCGTCCATCCTTTCATCATAGGTCTTAGACCCGCCTTCGCCTCCTTGAGGCCCAGGCTTTTTTCGAGCTCTCCTCAGTGGTCTTCGTTGCCTGAAAAATATCATAGGTAATGCCAATCTTTTTTGAAAATTCCCGCGTTGCAGGATAGCAAATAACGCGGCGCGCGTCCGCAAAGGTACGAACTTTGTTTGGCCATTGACTCCTTTTCCCCTTCTAACGACAACGATCTGGGCGGCGCAGAGTAGTTACGAAGAATGCTTTAATGGCAGGTTGCCTGCCTCTTCCGATTGTTACAATTCTCCGAGAATCACGGTCTCTGATCCACCGACATAAATTGGTTCGCCGGTTCATTTGAGACTGTATGGTACATAGGGGAAATCTCAATCGTCCTCAGAACCTCTATTCAACGCCGTAACATCCTTTGGTGTCAAAAGCCTTGATGGATCTCGAGCCCCTATCAGTTTATCCTCAAACCGATCAAGCGACTTGCTAGCATCATCATACTTCTTCCTTGTTCGTTCAATATGGCCGCCAAGGGTGCTATACTCGCCCTTGAAACGATCAAAGTCCCCCCGTATTCGTGCCAGATATTGCATTATCTCTTGGGCTCTCTTTTCAATGTGCAGGCCTTTCAAACCAAGTGCAATAGCCTGAAGATAGGCGTAGAACGAGTTGGGGGAAACTGGGATCACGCGCTTCTCAAGCGCATAGCTGAGCAAACTCTTCTCTTCGCCTAGACCTTCATCTTTGATAATAGTTTCATAATATACGTTCTCAGCTGGGATATACATTAATGCAAAATCGAACGTCCCCTCGTCAGGTAGAACATATTTCTGGGCGATGTTGTCAATATGGCCCTTGACAGCGCGTATGAATTCCCGTTTATGCTTCTTTTGACCTTCTTCCTCCGATGATCCAATCATACGTTGAAAGCTTTCTAGGGGAAACTTTGCATCGACAGGGACCATTCCAACTTTGAGGATTATTACGGCATCGACACGATCGCCACTGCTGAAGGAATATTGAAGTTTATAATGCTCCGGGGATAAAATTTGCGAAAGTAAATCTCCCAGAAGAAGTTCTCCCATTCCTCCACGAAATTTTGGTGCTCGCAAGATATCACTGAGGCCGGCAATATTTTTACCAACCTCCTCCATATGTCGGCTCGCTTCCGTTAGTCGACCGAGTGAAGATTGAATTTGACCGAATGACTCAGTTGTTTGACCTTGGAGCGTCTTCGTTTCAATCAGCTGAGCATTTATTGCGTCAATCTTGGTATTCGTTTGGCGGTAAATCCAAAAGATCAAAACCAAGATCACGACGAGGCATAGGACTATAACGATTTCCATATAAAGCCCCCTTCTTCAAATGCTCAAATCGGCAGGCTAAGGCCCGAGATCACTGCCTGGAAAGTGGGCAGCGATTTCCAGGTCAGCTGCATTGACTCATTCTGTGGCTCGAGGAAACTCATCCGAAATCCGGACAGAAAAAGGAGCCTGTCCCCCTTTTTCTTCCCGCAGAGGCAATTTCCCATAACGTTCTTAATCTGAGAGAAAAGATTGGTTCCACACTGTCCATTGCCTTCTAAGCTATCATAAACCGATTTCCCTTCTTTATAATGAAACCCTCTTTTTGCAACTGGATGAGGTTTCGTTTTACTCTCTTGGGGTTCATCTCGAGCCTTTGGATTATTTGGCGTTCGGAAACATCCGATTCCATAATGAGCGCTTTGAGAATCATTCCTCGAATTTGTCTGTTGGAATCTTCAAATGCACTCTGTTTCTGGTAGTGAGCGCTCTTCCTGTTTGGGTTTTGACTCTCTCTTTTTACCATCACTCCATAGTCCATCAGGGCAAAGTACCATTTACGTGGATTGGAAGTATCGAGGGTCTGCTCCACCAGGGGGAGAATCTCAATGTCGTTGATACTATTTCGGTTCTGAAAAAAGTGGTGGATAAAGACTCTCCGTATGTTCGTTTCGATAAACACGACGGGTTGATTGAAGGCGAAGGCGCAAATTGCAGAGGCGGTGGCCTTGCCAATTCCCCGGAGCGTCATTAAGGCTTCGGGCGACGGTGGAAGATTACCGTGGAACGTCGTCATTACCGTTTGGGCAATTCTCTTGAGTGCTATTGTCCGGCGATTATATCCCAGTCCCTGCCAAACCGTGAGGATCTCACCGAGTGGTGCTTCAGCCAGCGAGGAGAAATCTGGAAAGCAATTGATAAACAGTTCATATTTTCCAACAACCCGCTCCGTTTGAGTCTGTTGGAGCATGATTTCCGAGACGAGAATATGATACGGGTTGTGAGTCATTCGCCAAGGAAAGATGCGACCATGCTTTTGATAATAATGGTAGATCAATTCTTGAAACGCCCGAACGGCATCGAGCGTTAACTTCCTTTTTCCTCTCGAGGGTTCACGATCCATAACGAGACCGTTCCCACGTCGTGACACAGTAAACTCCCTTTGGACGATATGGCACATTAATAACGCCTGATCCGAGCGGGAACCCCATGGGACCAAGCGGTGGAATCTTCATTTCATTGTATCGGATGCACCTGGCAAAAGAAAGAGTGATCAACTCTATCGGGGAGATTTGGAGGGAATAACGAAGGATTATATCCCAGGTGATATTTGGGATTATTTCGGACCATATGGAGAATCTCTTCCTCTGCTATCCCCTCCTCGTTAAATAATCGCTATAACCCAACAATCACTCGGGGGGAGGGTACACTGGTCTGTCCTCATTCCGAGGTTAAGACACAATATTGAACTCCCACTCTTTCTATATATCGGACCATGACCCGCAATTGCCGAGAAACCCGTGGCATGGACGGAACATGAATTTGAGTCTGGGAATATTCAAATGGAAAAGTAGGTCCCCGTTCTTTTTCGTGTTTCCTCAGCTCCCTCCGCCAATCCTCGGCAACCACTTTCCGGTTCTTTTCTTATACCTCGTATAGCCCTCTCCAAACCTTTTATTCAGCAACTTCTCCTCATAGCTTGCAATGTGGTTGTAGAAAATGAATATCACCACTAAGAGGCCGAAGGAGAAAAGGGAAACCGTAAAAACCGAAAGGCCGAGGTAGAACAAGATGCTCCCTAAATACAGGGGGTGCCTTACATACCGGAAGGCGCCGGTTGATACCACCGCGCTGGGACGCCGCTCATGACTGACTGCAACATGACCGAATACGAAAAGACAAGCCGCAGTGATAAGTGTGAGGCCCAAGATGAGCAAGCGAATATAAAGGGGCACATAATTGGACAGAAAGGTCGATTTTTTGATGAAGAACGAATCCGACAACCAAACGATTAGAAACAAACCGAGCAGTACCAACTGTCCAGTGTCGCCGAAAGGGTGTTCGCCGTTTTTTTCCTTCTTCTTTGTCCGAGTCACCGAGTCCTTTTTCTTAGATGTATTCAATTGTTCAAGTAAGTCGTTTGACGGCTATGAGCTGAGCGGCCCTGAGTAACTGGAGCGAGTCGACCCATCGACATAGCTCAGGGTCGATGCTGAGGAAAATCGGAGCATCGAGGGGGTCCGCTGCAGCGAGATGTTAGTCGCCATTACTTAAGTTGGAGCGACGATAACGTCGTAGTGCGCGGAGCGACTGTCAAATCTTGACAAGAGCTGACGCGCCTCGGGAGGTACGACAGCAACTTCATAATCTTTGCCGGCAAATGTTCGCACGGCATCTAGCGAATCAAACCACATTATCGTCACGAACTCCACGCCATCATCAACATCGCGACGAAGCAGGTGTATGCCGCGGTAACCGTGGATTGATCTCTTCGCGATGCCAGAAAATATCTCAGTGCGCAGTAACTCTTCATAGGCATCCGCGTTTTCGCGACTCGTCCAACCATGCCATACTCGACTGATCATTCATGAACCTCCTATGACGGTTAAGCCGGAACTGAGAGGGGTAAAATGCGCCAGCATTTTCATGTCCCTCTCCAGTGGCGTGTTATGCTTCCTTTAGCACTTTGAGAGAGACGTCCTCGACTATGTCCTTAACCTTTTCCCTGTAAGCTAGCATATGAGGGGCAATAAGATGACCACGGAGAGCTTCGAGGCTCTCCCATTTCTCAATAACCGTGACGACATTTTCGTCCAAACTCTGTGGTGGTAAGTCGGCGTCGATATCTACAGCTGGGAAATACTCGATACATCCCCTCTCTTCCCTAACGCTCGGTACATTGGACTTAAATATTTCAAGAAACTCGGAAACCCTTCCTGCCTTCACACGTATCGATGCAATTACAGTAATCATATTTATTCTCCTTCTGTTTTAAGAAGCATAAAGCCCGAGATCAGAGACACTGTTAACCGGCCCCCCTCTCCAGGCATTTATTAGAGCACGATTCACCAGTACTTGGACATGATCTCGCGAGCCCATTCCGGTTCATGTATCTCACCTCGGGGCTCGAACCCTGTCATATGAGGTTTCAGGTCCAGCACGGGTGTTCCGTCTACCGCGTCCAGCCCTTGAACATGGATCCTCAGTCCATCGATTCCCAAAATTTGGCAGGTCGAGACACCCAGGAGATTCGGGCGATTCTTGCCCCGTTGGGCGAAGATTCCGATTTTTGGCCACGCGGGATTTTCCCGAGGATGTCGAACGGTCAGCTCTATAGTGCACGGGTCGACCTTATGGAGGTAGTACACGACGACCAAGTGAGAGAACGCATCTAGACCAGCAATCGCCTCAGGAGTGAAGCGATTGTCGTCCATCTCAATATCTGCAAGAACCTCACCCCAATCGTCGTCACTCACCTCGACTCGTCCGCCGCGAACATAAGCGACAGGTTCAAGTTCTATCTTCATCAGTCCTTGCTCTTAACAATGGAGAACAGTTCCCTAGAAACAACGGTACCCCCATAAATCTAAAAAGAGTCCAAAAAAAGTAAAAAAGTAAAAAAGGTAAAAAAGGGGACGGTTCTATTTTTTACCTTTGGTCTCTCTTCCTCGGCCTTCCTTTTGGCTTGATTATCTCTTGGATTGCATACCTTTTCTTAAGCTCCCCCGTGAAAGCTTCACCCCCATAAATCACTCTCCGATCGAGCTCTCCCCTCATCGCTTCCCTAGTGCGCAACATTCCCCCCACAAACCCTCTATATTGCCTCCTCCGCCCTGCCCTATCCTGGGATAGTCCCTGGTAAATCGGATGCTCATCTACCAATGGATCCCCTCTCCCATAAGCATACGCATTATAGCTGCTCCATCGATAATCCCCGGGATCCCTCACTAATCCAGCCCTCACAGGATTCAATTCAACATAACTGCCACAGGCAAGGAGGTACTGATCCTTCGATATTAAGATACTCTTATATCTGTCCTGCCAGAAATGGCCAATATGATCATATCTCTTCTTATACTGTTGAGCATAGGAGAGGCTTATCCCTTTCATGATCTCAGCCAAACTCCCCCCTTTTTCAAGCGTCTCAAGAACCAGATGAACATGGTTTTTCATCAGGACGTAATGATACAGTTTAAATTGGTATCTCTCTTTGTATCTCTTCAGTATCTCAATATATTGCTGATGGTCGGTTTCGTCCATGAAGACATCCTGACGATTATTTCCCCTGGTTAGAATGTGAAACACATGGTTGCGTGGTGCTATTCTGGCCGTTCTTGGCATGTCCTACCACTATCAAGACTTATCTTTCATGTCAAGAAAATAGAACCGTCCCCTTTTAACCTTTTAGGACTTTTATTTCTTTTAATTTTGCTTTCCGTTTCAGGATTCTTATTGGTTTGGTCACAAAGTTTCTAGGGAGTTCGAGCTGAGCGGCCCGGAATCGGATCACTCGAAGGTAAAAGACCATGCATCCTCGGTTCGTTCCAGGGATGGGTTAGGTGGCTTCCATCATTTTCTTATACTCACATAATCGATCTAGTGAAACATTGCCTCCACAGATAACTAAAGCGACATGGCTGTTCTCACTGAACTGTTTCATCAACTTTCTCGCGGCAGCCAACGTACAAGAGGCAGCAAGCTCGGTTAGGATTTTTGCCCTCTCAAGAATAAATCTTTGCGCCTCGATCGCTTCCTTATCAGAGACGATAGTGTGGTCCGCCACCATCTCTCGTTCAGCTTCCAGGGCATCCTCTGCAACGTATGGTGCACCAAGGGTCTTCGCAAGGGATTTCGGCTCAATCTGAACAACCTTCCCCGCTTTGAGAGCTTCTCCCATGGTTTCGGAACCTTCAGTCTCAACCGTCCATACTCTTAGTTGATGCTTCAATCCCTTTACAGCAATCGCAATTCCAGTCATTAGGCCGCCACCGCCTATGCTAACTATAACGTCTGTGAGATCAGGAAGATCTTCTAGCAATTCGAGGCCGACGGTCCCATAGCCTTCCATAACGTGTGGATCATCGTACGGATGAAAATACTCCCATCCTTTCTGCCTGTATCGCTCTGCTTTTGCAAAACAGGCAGCAATATCTGGAAGAAGTTCAACCTCTGCTCCATATGATTTTGTTGCATCAAGATAGTTCTTCGGTGTGTATTCGGGCATCAGAATACGAGAGCGAACTCCAAGAACATTTCCCGCATACGCCACTCCCTGAGCAAAATTTCCGCCACTGATGGCAATGACCCCGTTATTCCTGAGATGAGTATTCATTCTAAGCATTTTATTGAAAGCCCCTCTAGGCTTAAATGAGCCAGTCTTCTGGAATAACTCCATCTTCAAATAGACGTTAGTTCCAATAAGGTCACTTATCGATTGGTTTCGTTCGATGGGGGTCCGTTTTACAAACGGAGCAATACGTTCGCGGGCCGCCTTCACATCATCCAGAGTAATCATGTCTTCCCTCACTGCTGGACTATTTCGACAGTTTTTATCCTAAATATATGCGGAATAGAGATCAAAAAATAAGATATAAACACAAGGAATAGACTGAAAGAAGCCGCTTAACCCTTGCTCATACGGAAAATTTTCCGTATGAGCCGATAACAAAGGAAAACCTTCCATTCGCTCCCAGATCTATGGCTCGTAATCGATGTCCAAAGGCGATACACGGATACCATTTTGCACAAAAGCTGAATGTTTATTCGACAAACTCCCGTTTAAAGAATTTTCCTATTTCGACATGATATATCTGGAATGGGGAAAAGGTAAATAGGGTATTGCTATATAAAGGTTAAGGGGAGGTTACCAGTTTTAAATCTTTGCCCTGTTTTTTGAAGTGGGTCTTTTTTTCCGAAGAATCTCTTCACCTCGGCCTCGCACAATACTCGCCCTTGAACTCAGACTTTCCCCTTTCGGTTATTGCCTTAGGTCTCCCGGCGTTTTCAGGGGTTTGTTGACAAACACTGACATTTCGGGCAGGCATAGGTGATCCGCCCGGCTTGGCGAGAGAACCCGATTGGAGTTCCACAGCGCGGACAGGGTCTTCCGGTCTTCCGATAGATGGAAATCCAGTCGATTTTCTTCCCCATATTTTTCATCCACGTCTTGGTTAACGTGAATATCCAGCGGAGAATTTCATGCTTTTCGTCCTGCGAGAGGGTTCCTACTAACCTTCGGGGGTGGACGCGAGATTGAAAGAGAATCTCGACGCGGAGGATGTTCCCGATACCGGAGATCACCCTTTGATCCAGGAGAACTTCCCCGATTTCTCGTGTCCTCTGTTCTTCCAATAGGCGGAAAAACTCCTTGATGGAGAAATCGGAACGAAGGGGGTCAGGGCCCAGGTTTCCCCATCTGGCGTCCGTCTCAAGGTCGGCCTTTGAAAGGAGTTGGACAATGGGCGTTGAAAATGCTACAACCTCATGGGTTCTCGTACAAAGAATGAGCCGGGCCCGCTCGCGGGGTTTGTCCCAGGCGTCTTCATTTCGGTAGATCCGCCAGGATCCCCACATCATCAGATGGACGAGAAGCACCCGATCATCGGATAAATGGATCCGGAACTGTTTCCCGTGTGCTTCAACATCTTGAACGTGAAGACCCTCCAGGGAGATTTCGAATTGCTTCAGCTTTCGGATGCCGAACTCCACCCGGACCTGTTTTCCCTTGAGCACCCTCCGTAACCGATTGGCGTAATGGTGAACGAGTGGACCCTCTGCCACGGGTTAATTTCCCTCCTGCAGAGCGCTCTTGAATCGGGGATCATCCGAAGCAATTTCTATTGCCTTCAGGGCACTTTTTTCCTTATCCTTTATCTCCAGCATGAGGTCGAAGTCAAACAGTCTTGTTTGCTCCAAGAAATCTTTGAAAGCTCCCAGATCAATCGATTGGGCGTGTCTCCCCTTTCGTTCGCCAACCTTTTGAGAGCTGTAATCAACCATTGGTATTCCATCTCGCTCCCTCCAGGTTGCGGTTATCCGGTTGAGGGCTTCCGGTATCGTTCTTCCTGAATTGTTGGCTTCGTGATGGAGAACATCGAATAGAACGGGAATCTTCGTCTCGGCGTGTATTCGAAGGCAATCTTCCACCCTGTATATCCGGTCATCGTTCTCAACAACGAGCCGTCTTCTGATCCCCTGATCGATTTGGGAAAATCTGTCTATAAACCTCGTGATGCTCTTTCCCCTGTCTCCATAGCCACCTCCAACGTGAATCTGTATTTTCGCAGAGGTGTCAAGCATCATTAAATCGAGAACCGCTGCGTGATACCTCAGTTCCTCAAGGCTTCTTTCAAATACCCTGGTGTCCAAGGAATTAATGAGGGTGAACTGATCGGGATGCATGGATATTCGGATACCGTGAGTCTTGATGAAGTCCCCGATTTCTTCGAACTTGGCTCGAAAAAGGTCCTGCCAGTTAAACTGGCACACTGGATGAGAGGCAAAGGGAACGAGGTCGGAGGTTATCCTGAAGAACAGGATACGGCGTTTTGTGTTAAAACGTAACATTTCCAAGGTACAGTCCAGGTTGTTTCTAACAGTTTGGATCAAACGTTCCTCGGTGTACGACTTCAGGCGAAATGTTCGATCGCCCTTGCACTTCAACGAAAGATTTATGCAGGGATATCCGATTTTCATTGCAAAGAATTGTCCGGTCTTCCGGGGGATCTATTTCAATGGTACCTCCAAGATAAGGCCCAAAAAAGCCCTGGCGCGTATCTATCATAGAATATTCCAGGGCTTCCAACGCCGTGCGGGAGTAACCGACCGAGGAATGCCTTCACAGGTGTGCCCTCTGATCGTCTTCCAAAGTTGTGTTAAATAACGCTCGTTTCTCCATCCATAGTTCAGATTTTCCGGCGAAAGGGTTCCGCATACCCAGTCAGCTCGACGTATCCGACACCGGAAATAGGCGTTCCCTCAATAGTGCCATCCACTCTCGCGCAGCCTTCCCAATAGGTAACGCGGGTTGATTCCCGGGTGGTGAGCTCCTGATCAGCTACGGTAGGGGTGACCGTGAGGTCAATCTCGAGCTCTGGAATGCGGATGTTCCACCGTGCGGGGTAACGCGCCCCGGTTTTTTGGCTCTTCCAGGCGCCCAGGACCCGAATGTCGAATTCGTCCAAGCGCACATGCCGCGAGGTGCCGTCCGGATAGACGAGGGTTCCACTAGAGTGCGAATCAGGGCTTCCGTCCCTGTGTCGAATGATGTAGAGCATCAGTTCCGTATCGTTCTCCATTTGGATGCTGAACCAGTCCCACCCTACCTGGTAGGTTTGAAGCTGGTTTGACCCGAATTCGTGATCCATCCAGCTTATGCCTTCAACAGTCAGGGTCTTCCCCTTGATGGTCAGTTCACCGCGGGTTTTCATCCGGGTTATGGAGTAGTAATGGGAAGCGTAGCCTTGGCCCTCGGCCTTCTGGCTCACTCCATTGATCCCATTGACGACAGGTGACTTCAACGGGGTTAGCCGAAACCGAATGGCCATGGAGGGATCGTGGGCCTCGAGCAGATGGGCCGCGTTATCTCCTTTGAGGGTCCAACCCTCAACCCATACGTGCAGCTGATCCGTCGCCGAACCTGCCTGTCCCAGAACACCCCTGCTGATCTTTTCCCTGAACATGAATGCCTTTTTGTCTTTATCGGTCACGGCGAAATGGGCGAAGTAGAGGCTGTTGAAAGCCCACTTCGATTGACCAGGCCTTTCCCTTCGTACCCCGCTCCTGAAAAACGTCAACTGATAACCAAAGGTCCTCCCGTCTTGAGACCGGACGTGGCCAGTGTAGTACCACCACTCGGTCCGGAATTGGGGGTGAGAATAGTGGTCTCGGGGAAAGGAAAAAGTTCTCCCCGGCAAGGCTCGTTCAAATTCTTGGGCATGGGATATAGCAGTGGCAAGAAAGAGGAGAAAGAACCACATCGACAAAAATTTCCTTGGAGACACCATCTCCCTTTTACTCCATCTTCACCGCCTCGGCTATCCTCTTCTTGGCAGCAGCATGGGCCGGGAAAAGACCGGCGAGAAAGGAGGCAACTACCACCAAGACGAGGGACTGGAGAAACACCGATGGTACTGGAAAGAATTGGATCGTCCACCCGAAGGATTGCTTGTTGATTACGTAGATGAGAACCATGGAGAGGAGAATGCCGCTCATGGCTCCGAGAACAAACCCGACCAATCCCATGAGCTGAGCCTCCACCAGTGTCATTTTTCTTATCTGCGCTCTGAAGGTGCCAATGGCCCGGAGGATACCGATATCCCTTTCCCTCTCGATAACCATTGCCAGCATGGAGTTGATAATTCCCAGAACGGCCACGACAAAAGCGATCACCTTTAGTGCATGGGCGATGGTAAAGGTCTGGTCGAAGATCCGGAGAATCTCATCTCTCAGTTCCCTATTGGAAACGGCTAATATTTGGTACTGAACGGAAAAACGCTCCACGAGGTCCTTTCTGACCGCTTCGAGGTGAGAAGGGTTCCTCAGGTAAAGCGTTGCCCGATTGATACGGAGGTCCCTCCAGATTTTTTGGTAGATGGCAAGGTCCATGATGATCATACCATTTTCCGTCGTATAGTCGTAGAATACCCCGGCTATCCTGAATTCCCGTATTCCTCCCGGAGTTTGTATCAAAAGGTCCTGACCCTCAGTGAGCCCGAACTTCATCGAGAAGGTCTCAGAGACGATCACCTCCCCCTTTTGGGTCACCCTTTTGATGATTTCGGTCTCGTCCCCCCGCAAGAAACGGAGCCGACTCTGATGAAATAAAACTGGTGTTACCGCTGCCCAGAGGAGAACCACCCGCCCCCCAAAATCCATTTCAGATACGCGAATGGTGTCAATTTCCTCCACAGAGGGATGATTTCGGGCATGGGCAACCACTTCGGGTGGAACGAAGGCATCCCAGCCGGAAATAGCGGCGGATGCCGGGGTAACGATGATGTCGGCGGTAATAGCCTGGTCCACCCAGATGGCAACTGTTTTCCTAAAGCTGAGGATCATGATGGAAATGCTAATCAACATGGCGAGGGCCGTCATCAAGGCCGCAATAGTAATGGCCGTGCGTGTCAGGGAGTCCTTTACGTAATGACTCGCCAGCCTTCCCTCGGTTTTGAAGAGCCCTTCAACTGCGGGGCCGAAAAAGGTGTTCAACCATCGGGTTCCCGCCGGCGTGATCAGTGAAAAACCCACCAAGATCAGAAAGGCGGAGGCAAAACCGAAGATAGGTCTTCCCAGAATGGGTCTCTGGTAGGCGAAGATCAGCGCAAGGAGCAGAGCC
The DNA here is from genome assembly GCA_964346945.1 of uncultured Syntrophobacterales bacterium. GTDB lineage: Bacteria > Desulfobacterota > BSN033 > WVXP01. The sequence continues at coordinate 18,321 of CAYFXL010000008.1, read as the reverse complement.
CCCAGGCCAACCAAGAGAAGAATTTCCACGTGAACCCATACCTTCCGTTCAAGGTTATTCAGGGAAAAGGCCTCTCTCGGCTTGGTTCGGGCCGCCTCCCGGGCAGGCCCTGCCGCCGAAACGATGGAAACCGCAACGGAAATCAGGGCTCCCAGAATGAGGGTTACCGGGGATATGGTGAGGTGCTCAGCCTTCACCAAGATGTAGAGGGCAGTAACTGTTCTGGAGACGGAGGCCAGCGTAAACTTGGCCATGACCAGGCCGATTCCGATTCCCAAAATCGCCCCCAAAATCCCTAGGATGGCGCCCTCGATGAGAAACAAGGTGAGCACCTGATGTTCTGAAACGCCCAGACTTCTGAGAATCCCGATCTCTCGGCGCCTCCGAATCACGGAAATGGACATGGAATTATAAATGAGAAACATACCCACGAAGAGTGAGACAAAGCTAAGCGCCGTCAGGTTTAGCCTGAAGGCGCCGATCATATTTTCCACCTGGTTGTTCCGAGTCTGAGGCCGACGAACCACGATATCGGAAGGAAGTTTTTTTCTCAAGGCCGCTGCAACTGCGTTCGAAGAGACCTGAGGGTCCACGAGCAGATCTATTCGGTCCAGGAGGCCAATCTTATCAAAGACTTCCTGGGCATTGGCGATGTCCATGATGCCGAAATTCCCTCCCAGGGCCTTAGCCGGACCCTCTTCCTCCATGATTCCCTTGATGGTGAACGGGATCCCTTTGGACCCAATGAGAAGATTGAGCCTCGATCCCTGATTCAATCGGAATTTCTCGGCAAAGGTCTTGGTAATGGCGATTGTCCTAGGCTCAAGGAGAAACTCGAGGAGGCTCCCCTCCACGGCGCCTCCTTGAAATTGGTATTCCCGGAACCGTTGATCGCTGAAGATATCTATACCCAGGATGAGCAGAGGCTGGTTGATCGGCGGACTACACTGTGCCACATACTGAATCACTGGAGTCGCCGTGAGAACCCCCTCCGTTTTTTTTATCAGCGGGAAGAGGTTTTCGTCAAAACCCTTTCCAGGGGAAGTGACCTCGAGGTTGGTCTTTCCGGCCACGTGATCAATGGTACTCCTGAAGGCATCCAGCGCACTGTTAATGGAGATACGAATGCTGATGAAGACCGCTACTCCCAAGGCAATACCCAGGATAGTCAACCCCGATTTCCATTTTTCGCGGGAAAAATGTCGTAGGGAAAAAAGACGGACCAGATTAATCAATACTCGATCTCCCCCTCCCCATGTAACCGTCCGTCCCGCATCATCAGCTGGCGATCCGCAAATTCTGCTGCGTCGCTGCTGTGGGTTGCTAGGATAACGGTCTTCTTTAAATCGGTCTTCAGACGAAAGAGGATTTCCAGGATCTTCTTGCCAGTCCTGGAATCCAGGTTGCCTGTTGGTTCGTCGGCCAAGATGATATCCGGATCGTTAATAAGGGCCCTTGCGATGGCTACCCGCTGCATCTCCCCACCCGAAATGTCTTGAGCGTGGTGGTTTTGGCGTTCCAGGAGATCCACCATCCGTAGAAGCTCAGTGGCCCTTTCGCTGGCCTCCTTTGCCGGCATTCCCCTGATCAGAAAGGGAAGGGCTACGTTTTCCCGTACGTCCAAGATGGGAATTAAGTTAAAGAATTGAAAGATAATGCCCACCCGTTCTCTCCTGAAACGGGTCAGGCGGGCATCATCCATATCGGCCAGATCAACGCCATCGACGATCACCTGCCCGCTGGTGGGGGCATCTAGGCCTCCGAGAAGGTTTAGGAGGGTGCTTTTGCCACAGCCGCTGGGCCCGGTAATGGCGAGAAACTCCCCCCGTGGAATTTCCAGGCTGACTCGGTCGACAGCCGTCACCTGCTGAGTACCCTGGCGATAGATCTTGGTGACATCAACGAGTTTGACCATTCCTCTGGTGTCCCTTATAGCCGAAACGCATATAGCGGGTCTCCGTTGCGTTTTCACCGTTTGTCGAATTGGATTCCTCTGATGGTAGAAAAAGCGCCAACTTGATAACCCGTTAAGGTGGTTTTAAGAGGCCTCTCTTCTTGAACCCATAGGATTTAGCGTAAATCTTATCGCCTAACACTGCGGGGGCGAGATTTCTCAACCCCTCTTGCATCTCTGTATCCGTCATTCCGGGGTCGAATCCATTCACCTGTATGCTATGGGTCTTGAGTTTCCTCCGCGAGTATCCTGGTGAGATGGATAAATCGGGCCTTTGCTATGGGATAAGCAGTAATAAGAGGCATCGCCATTAGCCCAAGGCCGGATGTTACATTGATTATTTTCCCCCATTTTTGGTGCATCATATGGGGCATGCCAGCTTTCCAAAAGAGAAAATAGCCCTGTAACCTAATGTCCATACAGATATTCCATTGTTCTTCGTCTACCTCAAACAGGGGAGTTACAGGGCCTGAAAATGCAGCATTGTCTCTGAGAATATCGATTTTTCCAGAATGGCACTGAGCCTTGTTGAGCGCTTCTTCTCAGTCTCTGGTCCGTGAAATATCCCCTTGGGGGTAAGACCTTCCCACCATGCTTCTCTATCATGCTCGGTATTTCCTCAATCTCAGGGATTTCCTGCTGAGAATAACGAGAGATGCCCCTGCTTTGCCATTTCTGCGGCGGATGTTCTCCCGAGTCCCCTCCCAACTCCCGTGATTGTTGTTATTTTTGATTTTAACCTCATATCCTTAGCCTTCCTTCGCTTGGGGTAAAATGATGCGAAGTGCTCCTGTGCTGTTTCTGATAGGTATTCCTTATCCTTTTGTTATTAATGATCGTGAGTTGACCCTTTGAGATGCAGGCATTTGAGGATCTCCTGGACTACCTGCTGATCCGTCTTGCCCAGTGCATCAACCCTGACCTGGGCGTACCGCTCATAGAGAGGCCTCCGTTCAAGATAGAGGTCGACCAAGCTCTGGTCAGGGGTTCGGACAAGCCCCCGGTTTTCCATGCCATTTGCCAGCCGCCGTTCCAGTTCCTCAAGGGGAAGGTCCAACCAGAGGATCCATCCCAGATTTCGCAGGTGAGCCATGGCCCGTTGGTAATAGATGACGCTCCCCCCTGTAGATATGACATGCTTCGACACCTCAAGGGAGAGGATCGTCTTCTCCTCCTTGAGCCGGAAGGACTCCAATCCTTCGGAATCGATGATCTGCTGCAGAGTACATGAACATCGTTCTTCCATCAACTGATCCGTGTCAAGAAAAGCAAGGGCCAGGGTCTGCGCCAAATGTCTTCCTACCGTGCTCTTACCGGCACCGGGCATCCCGATCAGGATTAAGTTTTCATCTCCGATGGGTTTCATAGAGGGGGTCTCCTTGAACAGGTATCGTCCACCAGCTTCAGGTTAGCAAAATCCCTCTCGCTACCAATAGTATAACAATTCTTTGCCGATATTGCCGGCGCCGTCATGCTGGGAGGAACTACCAGAATCTATTGTCTTTCAATGGGAACGGATTTTCTCTTCGGCCTCGTGTATTACGATACCTCATCATACCGAAAACAATCGAAGGTGTGATCGTTCACCATTCCGGTCGCCTGCATGAAGGCGTAACAGATGGTCGAGCCGACAAATTTGAATCCCCTCTTGATGAGATCTTTGCTCATCGCATCTGATTCCGCCGTGTTGGAAGGTATCTCCTTTATCGTTTTCCAGGTATTCTTCTTCGGTTTTCCGCCTACGAATTGCCAAATATAGGCATCAAACCCGCCGAATTCCCTCTGGAGAGCTAAGAAAGCCTTCGCGTTTTGAATGGTTGCTTCGATCTTTAGCCGATTGCGCACGATCCCCTTGTTAGAAAGGAGTTCCTCGAGCTTTCCCCTGTCGTATGCCGCTATCTTTCCGACATCGAAGTTATCAAAGGCCCCTCGGTAATGTTGACGTTTTCTGAGGATGGTTAACCAACTTAATCCCGCCTGCGCGCCCTCTAAGATAAGGAATTCGAACAACTTTCGATCGTCATGCTCAGGGACACCCCATTCATTGTCATGATAATCGATGGAAAGGGGATCTCGCCTTGCCCACTCACACCGTATTTTCATATCCAATCCCTCGAGAAAATTATGGGGCCGGGGATACCTGAACCACTGATCCATGGAGAGGAAACTGTGCCTCGAACAACCATGCTCACCAAAAAAGACCGCTTCTCATTGGCGAATACCCTCCGCTATCTCGGAAACGGCACGGGCATAGTTTGGGTGCATGTTGTAGGCAAGGAGGGCGCGCCAGTTCTTATTTTCGGGGAAAGGTTTGGTGCCCAGGGTCCATCCCGACCCGTATCCTCTATAATTTTTGAGATAATTTGCAGTTGAATGGATCCCATCTGCAATCCCATCCGGGTCTGGCTTTCCATCTCCGTCCCCGTCGACGTAAAGCTTGTTGAGCAATGAAGGTATGAACTGAGCAATCCCGATTGCCCCTGAGTAGGAGCCTTTCAACGCGTGGGGGTCTAAATCGTATTTCTGGCAGAACCGCAAGAGTTCGACCAACTCGATCCCGCCGAAGGTTCTCTTTTGGGGTATTTTCTCGATCATGGTTACGAAGATGCCGACCGGGTTATACTTCCCAGAGTTCCTTCCATAGTCTGACTCGGCCCCGATTATCGCTGCAATGTACTGTTTATCGACGTCATACTTTTTCTCTGCCTCCGCGAGTTCATCGGCATATTTGCGCATAAATCTCTTACCATCTCTTATCTTCTGCTCCACCCCCAATACCTTCCTGTATTTTTCGTAGGTGAGCGCTTCGGATGGACTCCTAATCACCTTCTTAATAAAGGGATACAGCTGCATCCGTGCATCCGAGAAGAGTGTATCCACGTAGTCTCTATCGAACCCTTGGCTCAGTAAAACTTGGCGTGCATTCCTAAAGGGATGCCCGTGTACGTGTGTTCTCGTCCCGCCGCCAGAAACATCCATTACCGTTTTCAGAGGTGGGTAAAGAGGCACCAAAGCAAACGCCTTGAGAAACTCCCTCCTGGGCAAACCGCTGATTTGTCCCATTTTCGCCCGCGCGCTCCCCCGTGAAATCCCCCGGGAGAGAATGTAATAGAGACAATCACTCCATGGAGAATATCATACAGTAAAGACACCACAGGGAACCCAAAAAATCAAGACCTGGCATAATATCTCTATCTCTGCTGTTAGATGGGATCGGAAGCTCGATTGCGGCCTTTCTACCGTTTCATTTTCAACCCAATTGCCTGAGCGAGTTCTTCAGGTCGCTGTGAACCGATGAGTAACCGCTTCCCATTCGACAGTCCCAACTGAACGCCCCGATTGCCACTCACATTATATGCCTTTTTCCCTCTCCCATAGCGAATGCCCCACCCTCCGAATTCCCTGATTGGGTTGTAGGTTCGGACTTCACAGCCCCTGATTTCCTCAAAGAGTATTCTCTGATGGGTCAATGGGAAAAAACGGATGTACAACCCATCGCTCCGTACTTCGGTTATCAGTTTCATGGAATAGAAGAGATAAGCAAGACCAACTGCGAACAAAACCCACAATGGCCCAATAATTGCCAGTGCAGTATCGGACATGGGCTTGCTTCCCCAGGGGTGACCCAAGATGAGTTGCTTTACCATCCCATAGCCGAAGAGAATAATGAGAAACAGCGATATTGGGAGTACCAGGCCCCAAACCCATGTCTGTCTAAATTGCTGGACCTCACGGAAATTTCTTGTCTCATTCTCTTTCCCATTCATGAGAGCTCTCCTTTGCTATTACCCTCCTGTAATTCGTGAACCATTCCTCTAGCAGGGACTTGATCCTCTAGCAAGTTGACCTCTATCTGAGAGCAGAGACACTATCGGCTCACAACGTGGAAATACCGAAAATCTTGTGGAAAGAGTTCATGGAATGTTATCCGTTACATCTCAATGGTCGATTCCCATAAGGCCCTTCAAGCCGCTCTTTACGAAGAGGATAACAGGAAACTCGAGACCCTCCTTTTCAATCCTTACCATGATCCGATGGGCCCCAATCGAGATGGCTTTTTCCATTCGAAAACTCTTTTCCACCCTTCGAGCATTGAGGGGGAGGTTGTGACTCGCCCCCAAATGCAGTCCCGGCGGAATCTCATCAAAGGAGAGATCCATAAATTTCCCCTTTTTGGGATTCACCTCTCCTTTCCATTCAAAAATCAAAAAGCCCTCTGCTGGTGGAAGATAAAAGTTCTCATTAGGATAGACCTTGAGACTCAGTTCTCGTCCATTTACTTCCGTAACAACGGGTCTCAACAAGACAATATATGTATTAGCCCGTTTTAGAGCCTCCACCATAGTATTAACGGTAACCCGCGAGGGGTCAAACAGGACGGTGTTTATTTCAAAGCGGTCCAAGGAACCCCGACGGATGTTGATAATCCCCGATAGCTCTTCCAGAGCCATCTTTCCTACATCGAATCAGTTGACGGCAAAGATGGCTTTTGCCCTGACTGAAGGCAATGGCTTTGATTTCACTCTGGGCAATCCCACGGAGAAAAGAAACGGGAGAAAGACCCCGACGAGGATGAAAATGAAAGTCCGATTTGATAGTTCTCTATGCATTTTTTATTCCCTCAAAACTGCCATCAATTCCGTATCTTGATTCCCAAATAATCTCGGGCTTCCCTGCGTAATGATCTATTTCTCGTGACAACTTCGTTGCGCATCCCAAGCACCATAGCCAATGCAGCCCCTCAACTTACCCCCGGCAATGTGAAAGATGGTGGCAACACCATAAAACAAGGAACAATAAGGAGCTTCAAAAATCAACCCCTGGTTGGAGCTTTTCGGGAGTGCATTGACGCGCGTCGAACTCTGTGGTAGTAGCTCAGAGGGGGGATTAATGGGTTCATCATCGCTTACTATTGAGAAACGAGAGAAAGGAGAGATAATGGAGAAAATTAGGATCATGCCATGCCTTGATATGAAAGATGGCCGGATAGTCAAGGGTATCCATTTTGTTGATTTGAAAGATGTTGGCGATCCGGTGGAAAATGCCCAATTCTATCAGAAAGAGGGAGCCGATGAGCTGGCCATGCTCGATATAGCTGCCACCAGAGAAGACAGAAGAACCAGATTGGAATGGGTTGAAAATGTGTCCTCAGCCGTGAATATCCCCCTGACCGTGGGTGGAGGGATCTCCAGTTTGGAGGACGTGGAATTGGTGCTGAAGGCCGGTGCCGATAAGGTTTCCATGAATAGCGCCGCCGTAAGGGATCCGGAGCTCGTCAGGGGGGCGGCGAAATCATTCGGCTCGGAAAGGATTACCCTGGCTATAGATGCCAGGAGGAATAATGAGATGCCATCCGGTTTTGAACTGGTAGTCTCAGGTGGAACTGACCCGGTAGGAAAAGACGCCATTGAATGGGCGAGGGAATGTCAGGAACTGGGGGTGGGTGTGATCCTTCCCACCAGCATGGATGGTGATGGAACTCAAACTGGTTATGACCTGGAATTCATAAAGGCCGTTTCAGATGTTGTTGATATTCCCGTTGTAGCCTCAGGGGGGGCGGGAAAGCTGGAACATTTCTACGAGGCAGTGGTTCGAGGTGGTGCTCAGATTTTATTGGCCGCCTCGGTTTTTCACTATCGTATCCTGAGCATTAGAGAGGTGAAGGAATACCTGCGGGGAAAGGGTTTACGCGTTAATTTATATATATAACATAAACCCAATTGGTGAGCAGCGATATTTCCACAATTCTGAAGGTCTCTTTCACTGCAATTGAGGGCTCAGATACTACTTCCTCCTAAAACTCACCTTTTAGGATCAGACACTGAATTTACATTCGTTTCACTGCGCTAAGAATGGTTGCCGATGAAATCTAAATTCGCGCTTGGAGCTTCCCTTTTCCGGTTTTTCAGTGATCTCCCTATTTTTCCCTTGACAAAGCCCCTTTTTTCCCGGAAGATTTGAGGAGTACCTTCTGCACCTTTGTTATACCAGGCTTTCTTCTCGAGGTCTCAAGGATTACACCAAAAAAGGCTATTAAGAGACGCGGCTCGTTGAAGATCGAATGAGCAAACCCCCAATAGCCATTAAATGGGATTATTCCTTACAATCAGTATTGCGACAATTCGAGGCGGTACAAAGGGGAAAAGGATCGTTAGCTTTCGGTTGGCCAGGGCCACCCCTCAGCGGTCGGAAATGAGATCGGAGGGGTTGGTTATGCTATATGATCCGTAGTTGATTAATGGATTAGCCTCGGAACGGGATCGAACGGTTGAATCCAATAGCTTGAAAAAGCCATCGTGCAAAAGGCGTGGGCTTTTGTTGTGGGAAAAGAGGAGGGCGATGGTGAACATGAAGAAATGGATTATCTTTCTATGGATTATTTTTAGTGCGGTTCTGTTTCTGAATCCGGGAGCTCCATCGGCATCAGAGGAGGGGAAGGGCAACTTGGAGGTAACGGTAAAGGGAGTGGACTTGAATCCTGCAGGGGAAAGTTCCCTGGTCGTCCTCGTAGACCTGAATGCTGAGACGGCCTTGCCCATCGTGATCGGATTCTCCGAGGCTAGGGCCATAGGCTTGAAAATAAATGATATCAAGACAATACGACCAATGACTCATGACCTCATAAACAGTATTTTAGACCGCTTAAAGGCTAAATTGGTTCGGGTCGTCATCAATAAGGTGGAAGGTGATATCATCTATTCCATACTCTATCTAGAGCTGAAAGGTTCGGAGATACAGATCGATTCCCGACCCAGCGATGCCATCGCCCTTGCCCTCAGGGCCGGAGCTCCCATTTTCGTGTCGAGGGAAGTCGTTAAAGCCGTGGGGGTCGAATTAGGTGAATCGGCTCGGGAGAACCGCTTGGTTATGAAACAGGGTCTGACCGTTCAGAAGATGACCCCTCTTTTAGCAAAATATTTCGGGTTGAAGACTCCGGAAGGGGTCTTGGTTTCCGATGTAAAGCCCGGCAGTCCAGCGGAAGGAGCGGGGCTCAAGACGGGGGACGTGATCATGGAGATCAATGGACAGAGAATTAAAGGCCTGAGAGGGTTTGAATCCATCACCCAACATATTGAGGAGGGAGAGCGGATCAAGCTGCTTGTCCAGAGGGGGACATATTCCATCCCATTGGTCATGTATCCCTGAGGCTCATTTCCTTGTTAAGATTGGAAGGGGGCTTGACGGATGGCGCGGTCAATGTATTGATGACTGCCTTTTGCCATTGGGAGGTCCCTGGTGCATAAGGGGATCAATAATGGAGAGATCTGGAGTGGGCAGTGACTTATCCCCTCCCACTTTCAGGGCCATCTCGATGAACCTGCGGGAGTTGCGTTGGTGACCAGCAAGCTCACGATCAAACCAGGAGAAACGCCCAGGCAGGGGAAGATCGATAAGGGAGGAGCAAAAAGGTGGTACGGATGCTCGGTTTTTACCTTCTCATTTTCATAACCCTTTCTAGTCATTCCCTGACGTACGCCTCTCCCGCCAAGGATGTGAGGGTTGTTCTCGACAGGGAATATTTCCAGATCACCCGGGGGCTTTTGAGACATGCCGAGAAATCCATTCAAATGATGATGTTCGAGGCCAGCTTTTATGCCAAACATCCCAAAAGCCCCAGCAATATTTTGATCGGCGAATTGATATCCGCTCGGAAAAGGGGGTTAAAGGTTGAGGTGATTTTGGAGGCGAGTGATCGGGAGGGTAGGACCACTGAAAGAAATAGGCTAACGGGTAAAATGCTATCGAAAGAAGGGGTAGAGGTTTTCTACGATCCCCTATTTGTAACCACCCACGCGAAGCTAATCATCATCGATGGAAGGATCAACCTCCTTGGAAGCACGAATTGGACTTATCATTCCTTGACGAGTAATCATGAGGTTGGTGTCTTGATCGAATCCGAAGAAGTAGCCCGCACACTGCAGTACTATTTCGACAGAGTCAAAACAAGCGGGCAGAGAAATTAATGATGGAATTGGCGCATAGATTGTTCTTCCCTTGGGTGGTGCGAAGAATGGGGATTTTTTGACCACAAGAGTTAAGGGCGTACGTATTATCAAAGGAAATATTTTCGTGAACAGTACCGCCAGATACTGGGGGCGGAGAGGGGGGGACGCTTCGTGGTAGCTGGTAGCATTAGCATCTAATCGGGGCGCCGTTATGGGAGAGGGCGCGAACTGGGCTTGGAGAAATCACCCTGAATCGGGACCTCAAGCTCAAAAATAAGGGTCATATCGAGTTGGGGGTTCAGTTTTGTGATGCCTTTTGATGTAAGCGAACATCGCCAATGGTTTCTCGGGGTTCAGGGGTTAACGTCCCTCTTTACCGCCAAATGGAAGTTCCATAATAAGGAGGTGTTGGATGAAAGAGCCCACCCGGCGACAAGCTGATTTGGTCAGTGCGAGAGAGGCAGCTAAAATCCTGGGGGTGACCGTTCAGACGATTAAGAACTACATATACAGGGGGAAAATGAGATCCTACAAGACGCCTGGGGGACATCATCGTATCCTCCGGGAGGATATCATGAATTTCGGCCCCTTGGATGATAGGCCTTCAAGGGATGAGATGATGGAAAGCTATAGTGAGCTTTACCACGGATATATTGATACCCTCCAGGCCCTGACTAATGCACTGGATGCAAGGGATGGGATTGTCTGCGGCCATTCAAAAAGGGTAGCCGATTATGCTTCCTCCATAGCGAGAACCTTGGGGTTTTCCCAAGAGGAAATACGGTCTATTGAATTGGCAGGCCTGTTGCACGATGTGGGCAAGATAATGATCAGCGAACATATCTTGGGTAAGCCTGGAAAGTTGACAGACCAAGAGTTCTACCAAATTCAGCAACACCCGTTGATGGGAGAACGAATTGTCGAAAAGGTCAACGTTTTGCGGGAAACGGGACGTTTTATCCGCCACCACCATGAGCGGTTCGACGGAACGGGGTATCCCGACGGATTGGCGAGGGAAGAGATTCCCCTACAGGCCAGGATCCTCTTCTTAGCCGAGGTATTCGACTGCGTTCGTTCCGACAGTTCATTCCATCAAGGGCTATCCCTCGATAGGTCCATTGATGTCATAACGCGGGAATCTGTTACCCAATTCGACCCCGAAATTCTGGGGGTATTTCTCAATAGTCTCGATAGTGCCGGTGAATAGATCGAGACTCGTCCACACCCTCATTTCCCCTTACCTTTCATTCAAGGGACATCCTTGTAGGGAAATCCCCTCATTGCATGAGACTCAATGGGCTTTGTGCATCCCTTTCCATAAGTCGGGAGGGAATTGCCGTAATTATTTAACTCCAACCTGAAATGGCGAAATGTCTCTTACCGTCGCCAAAAAAGTTGCCTTTTGGGTTCCCTCTGTTATGATGGAGAAGAAAGGTGCTTTGATCAGGAACGATTTGAGCATGGTCGCGGTTTTGGTAAAGTGAGAATGATTGGAGTTGTTAGCAATCCAAGGGCGAGAAAAAACGCCACGAATCCAAACAGGGTAGAGAGGCTGAGACAAAGTCTCGGTCGAGAGGCGGTTTTTCGCACGACCCAAACCCCCGAGGAGATATCGGATGCCGCCCGCGAATTTCGCCGCGAGGAAATCGATATCCTCATCATAGACGGAGGAGATGGTACGCTCCATCATACCCTCAGCTCCTTCATCCCAATCTATGACGGGATGGATCTTCCGCCAATAGTCCTCTTACGGAGCGGAACCATGAATACCATCGCTAATTCCCTGGGAATAAAGGGCCTCTCGGAAGCGATTCTCCAACGAATCCTCAGTGCCATCAAGGGGCGGGCTCCCTTTGAGACCGTTCGGGCGAACGCCCTTCAGGTGAACGATCGATATGGCTTCATCTTCGGACTGGGCTTCCCCGTGAACCTGCTGAAAGCCTACTATCGAGGTGAGGGAAGGGGGAAGTGGAAGAGCATCAGGGTTCTACTCAAAATCCTCTTTTCGAGCGTGAAAAAGGATGGGGGGGATAGGAATTTTTTTTGTCCGTTTAAAGCAGACATCTGGCTTAACGGGGAAAGGCTGCCCATTGGTAGTTATACGGCCATCTTGGGTTCAACGGTGAAGGAGGTTGGGCTGGGATTCAAACCGACCCGCCGAGCCGGGGAAAGGGAGGGTTTCTTTCAAATTCTCTGTTGTGAAATGGGTCCCAAAAGGATGGGATTGACCGCGCTGAAGATACTCCTCGGCATGGAGTTGAGGGATCCGAAAATTTTCGATCGGATGGCAACCCGCTCCGTTATCACGCTGGAGAAACCCGTTGATATGCAAATGGATGGGGAGATATTTAAGGATCAAAAAGAGATTCGGCTTCACGTCGGTCCAGCCATACGGTTCATAAGGTACTTGCCCTCACCCTAAAAGGCGGTATCGTTCCCTCAATATATCTCAAGGTGTTTGACGGGTTCGATAGGGTTACTAGTCTTGGATGGAGCTTTGTTTATCACCGAGGTTAGACGGCTATTGATCTACAAAATCGCCGCCAAATCGCGGTTAACTGGATTTCCCCCCTGTATATCCAGTATATTAGTAGGGATATTGTTTTCAACTTGACATACGGCAATGCCTTCCCTATATTCCGAACATCAAACCTCAGCTCCCATGCAAACCGCCTGACGAACCTTATTTCACATTGTGACCTGCCCAAGCTCATAAATTATGGCTCAGGGCAATTGGTGGTGTTGAATGCCGAGACGTGATGACATAAAGAAGGTAATGATTATCGGTTCCGGGCCCATAATCATAGGCCAAGCCTGCGAGTTCGATTACTCTGGTACCCAGGCCTGCAAGGCCCTTCGGAAATTGGGATATGAGATTGTCTTGGTCAATTCCAACCCAGCAACAATCATGACCGATCCTGGTATGGCTGATGCCACGTATATTGAATCACTTAATTTCGAGAGCATGAAGGAGATCATCGAGAAGGAACGGCCGGATGCGATCCTGCCCAATCTTGGTGGTCAGTCCGGGCTCAATCTCTCCTCGGAGCTCGCGCGTTCGGGTGTACTTGAGGAATACGGTGTGAAAGTTATCGGTGTTAATGTTGATGCTATCGAACGCGGCGAGGACAGGATCGCGTTCAAGGAGACCATGAAGCGGCTCGGCATCGATCTTCCCAAGAGTGCACCGGCTTACAGCGTAGAGGAGGCTGAGAAGATTGCCAATGAACTAGGCTATCCGGTGGTCATCCGCCCCGCATATTGCCTGGGAGGAACCGGAGGAGGTCTGGTTTATAACGTAGAGGAACTCCGCACCGTTGCCAGCCGTGGCATTTCTGTAAGTCTCGTTGGTCAAGTGTTGGTCGAGGAATCGGTACTGGGCTGGGAGGAGCTTGAGCTCGAAGTGGTGCGCGATGCGAAAAACCAGATGATTACCGTCTGTTTTATCGAGAATGTAGATGCTATGGGGGTGCACACGGGCGACTCATTCTGCACCGCGCCGATGCTCACCATTGAACCTGAGCTCCAGGGACGCCTTCAAAAATATTCGTATGATATTGTGGAAGCGATTCAGGTAATCGGTGGCACCAACATCCAATTTGCCCATGATCCTCGAACTGGCCGGGTGGTGGTGATTGAAATTAACCCCCGGACCTCACGTTCTTCGGCTCTGGCTTCAAAAGCCACGGGCTTCCCGATCGCACTTATCTCTTCAATGTTGGCGGCCGGTTTGACCCTTGATGAGATTCCCTATTGGAGGGAAGGCACACTTGAGAAATACACGCCATCGGGGGACTACGTAGTGGTTAAATTCGCCCGTTGGGCCTTCGAGAAATTTCGGGATGCGGAGGACAAGCTTGGAACACAAATGCGTGCCGTTGGCGAGGTTATGAGTATTGGTAAGACTTACAAGGAAGCCTTCCAGAAGGCTGTCCGATCTTTGGAGAACGGCCGCCACGGACTTGGCTTTGCCAAGGATTTTCATAAGAAATCCCTCGATGAGCTGATGAAGCTCTTGGCCGAGCCGTCGAGCGAGCGACAGTTCATCATGTATGAAGCATTGCGCAAGGGCGCTGCCGTGGATGAACTTTATGGGAAGACCCACATAAAGCCTTGGTTCATTGAGCAGATGAAGGAACTCGTGGATCGAGAGGAGGAGATTCTCAAATACAAGGGCAAAGTTTTCCCAGAAGATCTCTTGGTGCAAGCGAAAAAGGAAGGATTTTCAGACAAATACCTTTCGCAGACTCTCGGCGTCCCTGAAGTGGAAATTCGGCGCCGCCGCACCTCCTTAGGAGCGGTTCAGGGATGGGAGCCCGTACCTGTCAGCGGGGTGGAGAATGCCGCCTACTATTTCTCCACATACAATGCCCCAGATAAAGTTACTACCAGCAAGAAGCGGAAGATCATGGTGCTGGGCGGCGGGCCCAACCGTATCGGTCAGGGAATCGAGTTTGATTACTGTTGCGTGCATGCAGCCTTTGCACTGCGCGACGAAGGGTTTGAGTCGATCATGGTCAATTGTAATCCTGAAACCGTCTCAACTGATTACGACACCTCAGAAAAACTTTACTTTGAGCCGCTTACGGTTGAGGATGTGTTGAGCATTTATGAGAAGGAAAAGCCCGAAGGTGTAATCGTACAGTTTGGGGGCCAGACACCTCTCAATATTGCCAATGAACTGGCCGAGGCGGGTGTCAAGATTATCGGTACATCACCGGAAACGATAGATTTAGCTGAAGATCGGGATCGTTTTCGCCAGAAAATGGGCAAGTTGGGCATTCCCCAGCCGGAATCCGACATGGCCAGTACCCTTGAGGAAGCACTGAGGATTGCAGAAAGGATACGCTATCCCTTGATGGTCAGGCCATCTTATGTTCTTGGTGGGCGTGGTATGGAGGTGGTCCATGACGAGGAGATGCTCAAGCATTATGTTGTCGCAGCGGTGGGTATAACGCCCGAGCGGCCTATCCTGATAGACAAGTTTCTGGAAAATGCCATTGAATGTGAGGCAGATGCCATTGCTGACGGCACGGGTGCTTTTGTTCCAGCGGTTATGGAACATATCGAGCTTGCTGGCGTCCACTCCGGAGATTCCGCCTGTGTGATACCTCCTATCAGTATTCCTACGGAGCACATTGAGACTATTTACAAGTATACCAGGAAAATAGCCGTGGAGCTCAAAGTAATAGGCTTGATGAATATCCAGTATGCCATAGCGGACGATATAGTTTACATCCTTGAAGCCAACCCACGTGCCTCGCGAACCGTGCCTCTCGTTTCCAAAGTCTGCAACATTCCCATGGCGCGCATTGCCACCCAGCTTATGCTTGGCAAGAAGCTTGCTGATCTCAACATCCAGCCGAAATCGATTCGCCACTTTGGCGTGAAGGAAGCCGTATTCCCATTTAACATGTTCCCGGAGGTTGATCCGCTCTTGGGGCCAGAAATGCGTTCCACAGGGGAGGTTTTGGGAATGGCCGATTCTTTTGGGCTCGCCTTTTTTAAGGTTCAAGAAGCTGCCCAACAGCAGCTGCCTCTCGAGGGAACCGTGCTCATCACCGTATCCGAGCGGGAGAGGCCGGCCGTTCTGGAGGTCGCAAGGCAGTTCGAGAAACTTGGTTTTCGTATCAAGGCTACCGAGGGAACCCACAGGTTTTTGGCCGAGAACGGCATTGAAAGTGAGCATATTCTCAAAATGCACGAAGGCAGACCCAACATTGTTGATGGGATTATGAACAAGGAGATTCATCTGGTAATCAACACTCCCAGTGGCAAGTTGAGTAAATACGACGATTCCTATATCCGCAAGGCAGCTATTCAGTACAAGGTACCTTACATCACCACGTTGGCCGCGGCCATTGCTGCCGGCAGGGGTATTGAAGCTTACCGGCGGGGACACGGTGGGGCCAGGTCATTGCAGAGCTACCATGAGGATATCGAGGAGAAGGGTTAGAGTCTACTCAATAAACCGCTGCAAGGAGATGTTACATACTCCCTAGCCCATATAAAAGACGAGGTGAGAGATGAACATTGAAGAGGTAAGAGTGGAAGATTTACACCCTGGGAAATTCGTAGAACGAAAAGTGCGTGAAATCTCTACCGCTGTTGGTAGTGGTTTAGCAATGAATGCATTGTCTGGCGGCGTCGATTCTTCCACTGTTACGATGTTAGGATATAGGGCTTTAGGAGGGAGGCTCAAGACATATTTCATAGAGAATGGTTTAATGAGACACGATGAACCGAAAAAGATTGTCTCCCTGTTTGAAGGATTGGGGATCCCTGTGGAACTGGTTGACGCACAAGAGCAGTTCTTCGATGCCCTTAAGGGTCTAACAGACCCCGAGGAAAAGAGAGAGGCTATTACTCAGACATTTTACGACCTTGTTTTTGGTCAGCTCGTGAGAAAGAGTGGTGCGAAACATCTTCTTCAGGGCACAAATTATACGGATGTAGAGGAGACTCTTGCGGGAATTAAACGACAACACAACATTCTTGAGCAGCTTGGAATCGATACAGAAGAAAGATACGGATACACGGTCATAGAACCCTTAATACAATTGAGGAAACCAGCAATACGGGAAGTTGCAAAGGCTTTGGGATTGCCAGAAGAAATATATCGTAGACCGCCATTTCCCGGTCCCGCTCTGGCTGCCAGGATAATAGGAGAAGTCACGCCACAAAGGGTAGAGGTTGTGAGAAGAGCCACAAGAATAATTGAAGAAGAACTATGTGACACAGGGGCATTCCAATATTTAGGGATTCTGCATGAAGATAGAGTTACCGGGATAAGAGAGGGAAAAAGAGACTACGGCTTTCAAATAGAAGTGAGGTGTTGGGATAGTAAGGATGCCATAACGGGATCACCAACGAGGCTTCCTCATGGTGTTTTAGACACGTTAGCAGAGAAAATAACAACGCAAGTGCCGGGTGTTGTAAGTGTTACCTATAACATAACCCCCAAACCCCCTTCAACCATAGAGGCTATTTAGGGATAGATTTTGGCAGGCTTCACCAAACGAAATGGGAAAGTAATTTTGTAAGTATTCAAACGTCTTCCTTGTCAAGGCATTCGTTGAAAATCCAAGAGTAGAGTGCAATGGACTTGTTGAAAGTGACGAGGTTAGAAACCCCAACTATATTAGGGGGGCAGGAGGAAATTGGCTCGAAAATACAGTAAAGAAAATTCACCATGCGGGACTTTGTGCCCTTTCCGGAACCAAGCAGCCAGGCCGTTATTGCTCATCCTCGCCGTACATCATGAGAGGAGAGAGAAGGGTTTCTTTAAACAAAGTAATCTCCCTCGGGGACGAGTTGTCTGTTTCGAAGGTTTATTGATGCGGGGATAATTTTCCCCTCAATTCGAGGTACATGCCCTTTATTCGATTATTAAGCCGATAGGCTTTTACCAATTTCATTTTCCGTTTGCCATTTTCAAGAACCGCCTTTTGGGTTAAGAAGGTCTCCAACCTGTAGTTCGCGGTTAATCGCTCGATGGCTGAAAATACGTCTTCCTGGGTGGAATAATGGTTTATTTCAGAATCCATGAGAAGCTGAGAAATCGTTATGCCAACCATGCCAGCATCGAGGATCCTCAGGGCAACCCTATCCTCAGTGGCGAGTTTATCGAAAAGGTTCCTCCTATAGTTGAATGCTGGCAATTCTTCGTAATCATAGGCAAAATTATCGAATGAGAGAGCAATTCCATTGGAGCAATATTTCAGCCCATGGGATTCCACCCCATCCAAGAAGGACATATTCGAATTTTTCTTCCTTCCCCTTTTCATTTCACCTATATTATATCAGATTCTATCTGAGCCTCAAGTAGGACTGCTCACATTGTGAGGGATATCGCTTCCACATTCCGCTGGGCTGAGCCCTTCGGTCTTCCTCAGAGTTGGAAACCCTGGACGGTGCTTTCTCTTCGGGGGATGGTTCAGTTGCTGAGTAAATTTCACGGGAAGACAAAGGAGTTAACTAGAAACGTAACACTCTTTATCCTTTCTAGAGTTTTCTGTCTTGCATACGGAGTATTTCTGTAACCTATTGATTTTATAATAAATTAGAATAAAATATATTATCAAGAAACACCGCCCGTTTTCTGAAGGGTCCTGGGTTTTAATACAAATATTTTTATAAATATTTGATTTTATGGGAAAAAGAAATTTCAGCACGTGACTCCGCTGTTTCTTCGCTTCAATACCTCCGAAGTTACCCTTTCGGGGTTCCGGGGATATTTACCCCTTCCGGCCTCTACAGGGCCGGCTTTCCCCTTTCCTTCGGCTCCGCCCAGGACAAGCTCTGCCCACCCTCGATGGGTACTCCACTTCTCCGGCAGATTACGCTCAGAAACAACGGAGTCCCCTAAAAAACTCCGGAAACTCCGAAGCGTTTTGGATTGACTTGATGGAGAAAGGATGC
>CAYFXL010000007.1:0-41220 GCA_964346945.1 uncultured Syntrophobacterales bacterium | reverse complement strand
ACAAAATCTTCATCCCAATCCCTGTTGAAACCTGCTCTTGGGAAGAACCAATGATCGCTACAACTACAGCGAGAACGATCAACCCAAGGACATCATCAACAACAGCCGCGGCGAGGATGGTCCGACCTTCCTCTGTTTGGACTTTGCCAAGATCTTTCAAGACCCGGGCGGATATACCAACACTCGTCGCACAGAGTGTGGCGCCGAGAAATACATCGACCCAAAGGGGGAAATGCGGGAAGAATATGCGAATCGTGGCGAAACCGAGCAGAAACGGTGCAATCACCCCGATGATGGCCACCATGAGAGCAGACTGCCCTACTGCCATCAACTTCGGAACGGTGCTCTCGACCCCGACCTCAAACATGAGCAGGATTACCCCCAACTCCGCGAGGGTGGCCAGGCTCGGATCGGCTCTCAACGCCTCAAAAAAACCAAACCCTAAAAGGGCTAAGTTGCCGAGGGCAATGCCAGCGAAGAGCTCTCCTAAGACAACGGGGAGACGGAGCTTGCGCGCAGTAAGACCGCCAAGCTTAGCTGCGGTTAGGATCAAGGAGAGCTCAAACAGTAACTGCGTAAATGAGTGAGGCATTGATAAAAATTGAAAGGATTCTCTTGGGAATGGAAAGAGTATAGGATAAGATATGAATGGTTTTCAAGTGCTAATTTACGCAGAAAAAAAAGATCAATTACGTTAAACTATAAGGAATAGACACCGTGGGGGAGTGTTATTTATGACAGGAGAGATCATGATCTTCAATAGGAGATGGGTAGGGGTAATAATTCTTCTGATCGCCTTTACCGCTGGATGCGCCGCGATTCCAAGGGCCCCCCTTGAAAATCCCTATGGAGTGCTGGAGAGGGCAAAAGAGGGCGAGATATTCCACATTCCCACGGGCATCAGGGTGACCAAGGGCCAATTACTGAACATCATCAAGGATTCGCGAATCATTTATATCGGCGAAACCCACGATAATATGCGCGCCCACCAGACCCAACTGGAAATCATCATGGGACTGAATGAGCGTTCCCCCGGCCAGATAGCGGTGGGGATGGAGATGTTTCAGAGGCCCCACCAAGGGGCCATGGATCGTTGGTCGCGAGGTGAACTGAGCGAAAAGGACTTTCTCAAGGAGAGCCACTGGTATAGAAAATGGGGAATGGATTATGAGTACTATAAAGCCATTCTCGATTACATCAGGGAAATGCATATTCCCCTTTTAGCCCTGAATGCCTCCTCGGACCTTGTGAAAGAAGTGAGAAACCATGGATTAAATGACCTCTCTCAGGACTGGCAAAAGCAGCTTCCCGACGTGGACCTCGCAGATTCACACCACCGTAAATTGGTAGAGGCCTTTTATAAAGCTCATCCTCCGACCTCGGCTAAATCCTTTGAGGCTTTTTATGAGGCATACGTGCTCTGGGATGAGACAATGGCCGAGACGATAGCAAACTACCTGGCCACCGAAGAGGGAAGTAACAAAAAGATAGTCGTTTTGGCGGGGGGAAACCATGTCCGGTATGGGTTTGGAATTCCACGGAGAGCGTTTCGCCGACTGCCCGTTGCCTATTCCATTGTGCTGCCCATGGAGGTATCCATCCCGGAAGATAGCGAGGACCGCCTCATGGACGTGAATCTCCCTGAGATTCCCCTAGTCCCGGCCGATTTCTTCTGGATGGTAGGCTATGAGGATTTAAAGGGGGAAAAGGTCCGGCTGGGCGTCATGGTCGAAGAGGCCGATGGGAATCTGAAAGTAAGCAAGGTATTGAAGGGAACTCTTGCAGCCAAGGCGGGGATTCAACCGGGGGATATCTTAGTCTCATTGGACGGCGAAGACCTCCGCGAGTCCTTTGATTTGTTATACCTCCTGGATAAGAAAAGGCCCGGAGATACGGGGACGCTCTCCATCCGAAGGGAAGAAAAATCCCTGGAAATGACCCTGCGCTTCCAGGCATCCAAATAACGATTCAATCCAATAACCGACTATGGATTTTTTCCCCAACGGCAAGGCTAATAAGAGAATTTGGGGGTAACGTAGAACTGTGAATAGGCAATATTCGGGATGGTGGCTTTCACCTGAGAGTCCAAATCAGCGGCAATAGCCTCAAATTCCGCCTCGGGGACTTCTTCGGCCACATCGATATCGGCCACGATAATGATCCTGTCAGGAGATTCGGCTATCACGCGAAAATCATGATAACCGGTCATGTGGGGGGATCGTTCCACAATCTTCTTGAATTGAGCCTCAATGGCCTGCACCTCTGGGGTTTTTTCCAGGAGAGGATCTGTGTGGCACACCGCTTCGCCTCCGTAGGTCTTTCGGAGCTTGGCCTCGCATCGCTCCGTTATCTCGTGCATGTTTGCCGAACCAAATTTTTCGGGTATCTCAACATGAGCGGAAATCAAGTACATCGATCCATAATCGTGGAGGATGATCTCGTGAACGTCTTGGATCCCTTCAACCGATTTGGCAGTTTCCCGGATCTTCTGCAAAATGTCCTTGTCAGGCGACTTTCCAAGGAGTGGAACAATCGCCTCACGGCCATGGTCAAAACCCAGGTACAGCAACCAAGCCGATACGAGGATGCCGATATAACCGTCCAGCTCGGGACGATGATAATGGTGCCCGGCCACCAGACCTCCTATCACGGTAAGGGTAATCACCGCCTCAATTCGATGATGGAAAGCATTGGCTAGAATGGCATGGGAGGAAACGCGTTTTCCGAGATAGCGAACGAACTGGCCAACCAACTCCTTTACCAGAATGGTTGCCAGAAGTATCCACGGGAGGGCAGTCCAATAGTGGATCGTATGGGGTTCGAAAACCTGATGAACCGATCTCTCACCGATCTGTATCCCGGAAACAAACAGAAACACTGACATGATGAGGGGGGCCACATGCTCCATCCGACCGTGCCCGAAGGGCGTTTTCGCCGTGGCAGGTCGGGACGTCACCCAGAAACTGACCACCAGAATGATGGAATTGGCAAGGTGGGAGAGGAGATGGAATGCGTCAGCCACGACCGATATCGATCCTGCCTTCAATCCGAGGACCATCTTCACTACGAAAAGAGAAAGGGTGGCGAATATGGAGACCCACCCGGCCAGCAACCCATGCTGAATCCGGACCTTTTTGTTATCGGTATCTGTGAAGCCCTCTATGAACCACTTGTTAAGAGAGCGGTTTGCCGCTTCAAGAATCTTCATCTCCACCTCTCCTCCTATGCTTCGGGGGGCTTTGTCACATAAGATAGAAATAACCACTTTCCCATGACTCCTGTCAATGGAAACCCAACTGAGGGTTCCTGAACCTCTGGACAAGACCTTAGTTCACGAGCGTAATCTGCTGGAGAACTGGGGTAAGTATTCATCAGTTCTGAATTCCCAACAGGTCATTTTAGAAGCGGTTGTAGGCCGGATTTCCTGAAGCGAAGATTAAAGAATTTTAGCTAACCACTCTTAGTGAGTTGAACTTTAGGATGGTCAAGAATTCTTTTCAGTGAGCAAAAGGAAATTTGAACAAAAGACCGAAAAGCATGGAAGCTAAGGGACAAGGGTTTTCGGCCATAGCAAATAGAATTTGTCGTATAATCGACGGATTACAATGAAACTAACCGCAAAATTCGGAAACGCCAGAATCCCTGATTCTCGACTAAAAGATGACCCTCAGCACCCCATCAATTTTCCTCAGGGTCTTCATCAATCCTGAAGCTTCCCTGGACTTCAGCTCATCAAGCTCGAGCACGGATAACATTCCGGACAAACCATCGAAGGCCCCCCTTACGTCCAAATCGTCGTCCATGTGCTCGGCAAATGTCTCCTCAATCCTTTGGGAAACATTCCCAGGGAGATCAGCCTGATGGTTTCCCCGCCTTTCGATTGTACGGACCATATTCCTGAATTTTCTCAGCTTCGCGGCTGCTGAGCGCATATTTTCCTCTGAATAATCAAGCTTCTCACGATAATGGCCATATATGAGAAAAAACCGTATTTCACTCATATCGTACCCTTGGTCCAGGAGTGTACCCGTATAGTAAATGTTACCCTTACTCTTCGACATCTTTTGGCCATTTACCTGGAGATGATGGCAGTGGAGCCAAAACCTCGCCATGGGATGTGGTCGTATCGATTCAAGGATTGCCCGCGTATAGTCGTGGTGTCGAAAGAGGTTGTCAAACCCACCGGCATAGATGGAGAGAGTCCCCTTAAAGTGCTTGCTAACCATACTGGGATCCTGAATGTTCCAGGATGGCCTACCTCCTCCAATCCTTGTATCCCAGCAATTCGGGTCTCCCTCTTTGCACCCATGCCAGAGGATAAAATCCCCCAGGTTCCACTGCATCCCGGGATATGTATCTTTATGAAACCGCCTCTTTTTGGCGGGCCATCTGGTCATATCGAGCCCGTAGATCCTTCCAAAATCGGGGAACTGAGCGGGATTGAAGTAGATGTTTCCCCGATGCCGGTATGCGATCTTAAGCTCCAGGAGACGTTCAATAATCTCCACCGCCTCCTCAACGGCTTCCGAAGCCTTGGGAAGGTAATCCGGCCTCTTCATCCTCAGCAGGTTCATTTCCGCCTCGAACTCTTCCATATTTTCCTCTGTAAGCTGTTTTACCGTCATCTTTCTCTTTTGAGCCTCTTTAATCGCCTTGTCCTCGATGTCGGTGAAATTCATCCCCCTCTTGACCGTATAGCCCGAATAATCAAGGTATCTAACCAGAACGTCCTCAAATAAGAACGTCCTAAAGTTTCCGATATGAGCCCTCTGGTAGATCGAGGGACCGCAGGTGAATATGGTAACCACGTTCTCATCTACCGGCTGAAATGGCTCGATCCTTTTCCCGAGGGAATTAAAGAGCTTCAGCAAGGCCCATCCCCCATTCTATCTATCCCCTGCCCCATCCACAAAGAGTTTCCTTCCCAATCCATTCATACTGATGTAACAAGAGCCCGTGGTATCATTAGAGGCTACGATATCCCTCTCGATGATAAGGCATGCGAAAATTTTACGAGGGATCAGAGGAACATAGGTAGTGCGGAGCGGCCATAGGCCTAATCTTACTCTCGACTATTGCCATACCACCAGGGCAGGTATGAATGACACCCTCACCCCTACCTCAAGCCATACTCCGCTAATCATTAATCGGTTTTTCCTTTTTTCCCACAAGCCGTGGGTCGATATTCCCCGGCCCACCGCACTCTGGAATGTAGCACGTCACATCGCTGAAGGTACAGGCCTGTTTGCAGGAGGGACATCGATCAGGCGGGGTCTCCGCTTCAAAGGTATAATCGCAGTTCGAACATTCCCAGTGAGTCATTGATCTCACCTTTCCCGGTTCATATTCTCATAACGACGTTTCCATGCTTTTTACGTTGGCGCCTTAGCTGTATCTTGCAAGGCCTTTCACCTTGTTATAACGCTTTTCAACTTCCGGCCAATGGATCAGATTGAAGAAATTGTTGACGTATTCAGCACGGCGATTTTGATATTTGAGATAGTAGGCATGCTCCCAAACGTCACAGATCAACAGGGGATAGACGCCCCAGATCGTCAGATCCTGATGCTTTTCTGCCTGAAGGATGACGAGGTAGCCCCGAAATGGTTCAAAGGCCATGATACCCCATCCACTCCCCTCAACCGCATTGGTTGCGGCGACAAACTGTTCTTTGAAACGGTCGAATCCTCCAAAACTTCTTTCCATTGCTGCCACGAGTTCGCCCTTGGGTTTTCCTCCTCCCTTGGGGGACATGTTGTCCCAGTAAAGGGTATGAAGGACATGGCCAGAGCCGTGAAAGGCAAGCTCCCGTGACCAGTGCTTGATCAAGCTGAAATCGCCTGAAGCCCTGGCTTCCGACAATTTCCCCAAGGTAGCGTTGAAATTCCCAACATACCCGGCATGATGCTTATCATGGTGAATGGTCAGGGTCATTTTGTCGATATACGGTTCAAGGGCATCATAGGGATAGGGAAGAGGAAGGAGCTTACACTCCCCTTCCCCCAAGGGCATTGTTTCTTTTTTGCCGGCGGCATGGGCTGTGCCGTAAAAACCACCCAATCCTAGGGCCATCGCGGCCGCGCTAAAACCTTTCATCATCTCTCTCCTGGTGAGTGAATGATCCATGCTATCACCTCCAATTATGTGGTAGATTCTATTGGTATCCTTACTCAATCCTTCCCCGAATTTCCTTTCTCAATCTCTTACCTTGAGATCTCTGAAAAAGAGGAAAACGAGTTATGAACGCACACTGAAGATTTTTTCGTCAACCATTCTTGGTGAAGCGAACTTTGGTATGGTCTAAAAAATATCTCTGAACGGCGAATAGCGAGCTTTACAGAGATCTCACCTTATTTTATACAAAACTTCCTAAAGATTTTCCACTAGAGGGAAATCACTTACGATCCAGTACGTAATTTCGCTCTGAGCAGGTCTCCCAGTTTTCGGAGATGTATTTTCTCGTCATCTGCCAGGGCATAAAAAACTGCCTTCGTCTCCTCATTCCGGCTTTTCAAAGCCATTCGGAGATAAAGGTCCAAGGCATCGGTCTCCAGGGACATTGCCAGCTGCAAGGCTTCGAGAGGGTCTTGAATCCAATCCGGATATTCCGCCAGAATCTGATCCGCCGTTTTCCCTCCTTCCATGGTTTCGGTGATTATTTCGGATTCAAAGGCTGTATGCGGTACACCGCCTCCTTTCAAGGCCTTGTATTCCTCCCAGAGTTTTTCCTTGTGTCGAATCTCGGCCTGCGACAAATTTTCAAAGAGGTCTTGAATCTCGCCATCGCCGGATTGTTCGGAGAGGTCCCGATAAAATCGATAGGCCCCTTCTTCCAAGCCATAGGCCAATGATATCACCTCTTCACGGGTTTCATTTCCCTCGATGAGGTACATTCCCTGATCAACCTCTGCCGTGGAAACCAAACCATTCCAGGCATCAATCCCCCCTTTCATGGTGCTGGCATCGAAACCCTGGTTTGATAAAAGGTTTGCAGCCGACCGGCTGCGACCCCCTGCCTTTCAATACGCCAGAATGGGTTTTTGACGGTCGATTTCGGAGAGCCGATCGGGAAGCTCTGAAAGGGGAATGAGGACCGCTCCGGGAATGTGCCCTTGCTCGTATTCCCCGGGCTCCCGAACATCCAGCAAGGTATATGATCCCTCGGATCTTTCCTCGAGCCATTTCCGGGCTTCATCGGCATCAACGGTTTTCACATTATTCAGTAGATCGGAAAATTTCATGACCATTCCTCCGTCTCGAAATTACCGCGTCTCCCCCGAGATCTGAAATTTTGCCATAAAACTCGTATCCAAATAGTTCTTGAAGGAAAAGGCTAATCTCCCTTTCCAGACCCAAGAGCCCCACACCAGAAGGCCCGATCCATCTCCCAGGTTGAGAATCAGGAGGTATCGTTTCTGCGGCTTAAATGTGTTGAGAGGTTGTTCCCTGAGCGTGGCCAAGAGATTTCGAAAGAGAATCGGCGCCTCCCGCACGGCATAGACCCCTACCCGATGAAGACGCTTCCCCTTGATTGTGATGCAATCGCCGCCTCCGAAGATTTCAGGGGAACTCGTGCTCTGGAGGTAATCGTTGACCAGGAGACCCCCATCTTCCGAGCTTTCCAACCCCGAATCCACGAAGATCCGGTGGGGTACGATCCCAAGGGTTAGGATCGCAACATCGTATGGGACCTCGAGGCCGTTCTGGGAACGGGCCAACCCCTTTCCCATGGATTCAACGTGGAAGTTGGAGAGGATCTCAATGCCTCGCTGAGAGAGGGATTGCTCGGCTAAACGGCCGACTTTTTCGGGTAAATTTGGGAGAATCCGATCTCTGGAACTTGCCAGGGCAATCTCGGCCCTGGCATTGTGAACCCGAGAGAGCCGCCAGATATTGCCCGCCAACTCCACACCTGCAGGACCGGCTCCAATGAGAAGGATCCTCGGCACTCCATTATGAAACTTCCTCAGTATCGTCTTCCGGGCTGATTCCAAATTCTCTATGGGCTTTACCGGAATCCCTTCCCCTTCGGCACCTGGAATACGATTCGTGGGCACATAACTTCCAATATTGAACGAGACCAGGTCGTAGGGAATCTCTTCTCCTCCTTGCAGGGAGAGGGTTCTCTCGGTTGGATCAATTGAGACTACCTTGTCCCTTACGAATACTCCTCCGCGGGATTCCACCATATTTTGAACGTCAAACCTAACCTGCTCGGGTTTGTAGATGCGGGAGATCATGCCCGGGCCCATACCCGAATAGTAGTGAAACCGACCCGGGGCGATCAGAATTACTTCAGCCCCAGCCCGAATGAATTGGTCCGCGTACTTCAAGGAGAGTAAGTGGACGTGTCCTCCTCCGACCAAGACTAAGCGTTTTTTCGGGGTTTGTTTGCGCAAACCAACCACCTATCCCCTGACGGAGAATCCCATCAGGTGCTCGCTTCGGTCATCTCAATCCCATGATTCTCCCGTTTCGTGAGCTTGATCGAGAACTACTCGATTCGCTTAAACATCTTCCCCTTGGTTCCGCATACGGGGCAGGCATCCGGGGCATCCTTCTCAGCCGTGTAGCCGCAAACCGGGCAGACGTAATAGGGATAAGACTCCTGCGATGTGCTCAGGGTATCCAAAAGTTTCGTATAAAGTTGGGCGTGGACCTTCTCCACCTCATTGGCGTAATTGAATGTCCTCTCCGCCTCCGTGTTCCCCTCGGCCTGGGCCGCTTCGATCATCTCGGGATACATGGACTTGAACTCGTGGGTCTCACCCGAGATGGCCTCTTGCAAGTTCTCCTTGGTGCTCCGGATTTCCTTGAGAGCTTTCAGATGATTGTGGGCGTGAACGGTTTCAGCCTCGGCCGCTGCCCGGAACATTCGGGCTACCTGAGGGTAACCCTCCTGATCAGCCTTAGCGGCGAAGGCCAGATATCTGCGGTTCGCCTGGGACTCTCCAGCAAATGCAATCTTCAAGGACTCCTCTGACTTCGACATGATCCAATTCCTCCTTTCCCCATCAATTTCCCCCTTGTGGGTCTATCGAAATCCCGCGTTGAGACTGGATGATAGTATAACAAGTTTCCCTAAAATGTTTCCACCGATCGTTATGAAACGCCTTTCCTTACGGCGAGACCGCGATAACGATTTGGCCCTTGACATTTTTACCACCATGTTGCTAACGTGGTGATAATGAACGAAAAGAGCTCTGGTGCTTTCGAGCGATCTTTGTTCGTGTGATACATAGCAGATGAGATTACCATTTCCTCATCTGTTTGAACTTTGAAGACTCCCGAAAGGAGAAAAGCCATGGAAAAAGGCCAGATCATCAATTCCTTGAACAACGATTTGAGGGCCGAATTGGCCGCCGTGGAGATCTATAGCGCTCACGCGGACGCAATACAAGAAGACGACATCGCGCAAGGGGTAAAGGCTATTCTGGAGGTCGAAAGGGGACATGCGGACGAATTAACCCAAAGAATCGAGGAACTTGGGGGTTTGCCTGCCAAACCGGGCGAAAAGGATACCAGGATAGGCAAAGCCCTAGGGATGACCACGAAACAAGCGAATACGCTGGAGATGCTCAAATTCGAGTTATCCGAGGAGCAGCAGGCGATTAAAGACTATAGCGTCGAAATTGCCGATATCATGTATGACACTACCACCATCGCGATGCTCAAGAAGCACCTCATGGATGAGATCGACCATGCGGATTGGCTCAAGTCCAAGATTGTACAATTGGAGGGCAAGCACAAGAGAAGGCCATGAGATCTCCTTCCGCTCAGGGTAAGGGAAGGGAAGCCGGGTGATTCACCTATCACTCCACTTTGAGAAATACCTCCTTTGTTAAGGAAGCATATTCATCTTAAGCTGCCTTGCCGATTAACAGTTCTCCTGTGATAAATACCACTGCCTGGAATCCGAAGATGGCTTCAAGTTTGTATCGTGAGGCTTCCCGGAAATGAAGTCTCATTTTCAGTCGTGCCCCTTGAGCCCGCCTACAGGCCTGGGCTTCGGGGCACTTGCCTGTCAATAGTTTTCCGCATAAAGCTCAAAATAGGCCCGTGGATGTAAGCAGGTTGGGCATTTTCCCGGCGCCTCTTGTGCCTCTATGACACGGCCGCAATTTCGACATTTCCATAAAACCTTCTCGGACTTCTTGAATACGGCCTTCTGTTGAACTGCCTCTATGAGCTTGTTGTAACGGCGCTCATGCCACTTTTCAACCTCTGCAACCAGGCGAAAGGTATTGGCTGCATCTTTGAAGCCTTCCCCATCGGCTATATCGGCAAAACCGGTGTACAAGGTAGTCCACTCCATTTTTTCTCCGGCCGCCGCAGCCTTCAATTGAGCCAGGGTGTCCCCGGGAACGCCGGCTGGGTAACCGGCCGTAATGGTAGCCTCGCCACCTTCAAGTAGCTTATAGAACAGTTTGCCGTGCTCCAGCTCGTTTTCGGCCGTCTCAAGGAAAATGCCCCTGATTTGCTCAAAGTCTTCTTTTTTGGCTATGCTGGCGGCAACTGTGTAACGGTTACGAGCCTGAGATTCACCGGCAAAGGCGGCCAGCAGGTTCTGTTCAGTTTTCGATCCCTTTAATGAAGCCATATTTCTTTCCTCCTTTCATAGTATCCTGAGTAGCGAGAATGTCAGTTGAATCTTGGTTATTGCAATTATAAACCCTAACCGACTCTATTTATCTGTACTTGCCATACGACCCTCTTCCTGCCATCCCCGGGATAGGGGATCCGGTGATGTGCGTGTCAATCCACTCTATGAACCCCTTCTCTCGTGATGAAGGCATAGCTGAAGGGAGGCCCGATTTCGTCTTGGGTCTTCGAGAGATTTCCCATACTTTTTTTTATTTGCGGAAGGATGTGATCCAGTGGGGCATTTTCCTTGCAGAGTTGATTAAGCTTGTACTCCAAACCAATGATACGAGGAACTGTGTAGGCTAGAGATATCTCATCGCCATCCAGTTGCGGAAGTTTCTTCTTTGTCCAGAGCAGGTGCAGGCGAAACGGACGCTGGGGGTCATTAGCTGTATAACCTGCCAGAATAAAATGCACATGATGAACGGGATCCACGGGAAGGATTTCGCATCGTTTCCGCATGAATCTCTCAAATTCGGTGCTCAAGAAGGGCAACGAGGCTCCATAGACTTCTTGAATATCGTCGAGTGCTTCCTCCTTGAGAAAATTTCTCAGGGCATAACACATCTCCACCCCATCTGCAGCACCACCTGTTAAGATGGCCGTGTGCGGCGTGATTTGGACGAGACGATCGACTTTCAGATCGATCATTTTCCCTTGGGGATCAAAGTCTATTGCTTTACTATCCGTGGCCAAAACGATTCCGTGCGCGTTTTGGCAGGCGATAAGCTGGGACATAGGGTGCTCCTTTTTTAGGCCCTCTTTTAGGCCCTTTTTGGGTTCATATACCATGGAGGGCTCGGAAGTTTCAATAAGAAAAACGTTTCCCTTGACGATTCCATCCTCGTTCTGCTATCGTTTCCCGAAAATGAATTCCTATTCATTTGTTCGGGGGGGAGCCATGATGCAGATAAGGAAAAGGGGATCTCTGTTGATTCTCGTTCCCCTTTTCTGTTCCATTATCCCCGGGGGATTTGCCTTTGGCCAGGCAACACGTAAGGTGGCTAGATCCGGAGATCTCTTCCCCCCGCATACCTTTCCTCCGCCCATCTCATCGCAGGATCGGAGCTACTTTGGGCTTACCGAGGAAAAGCCTTTCACCCTTGGGGATATTCAGGCCAGTCTCATCGTGCTGGAACTTCTGAACATTTACTGTACCAGTTGTCAGAAACAAGCACCCATCTATAACGAGGTCTTCGATTTGGCCGAAAGGGACCAGATCACGAAGGGCCAAGTAAAGTGGATGGGAGTAGGAGTTGGCAATAACGAAAGGGAAGTGGAATTCTTCCGGAAGGAAAAACGCATCCCCTTTCCCATCCTTTCCGATATTCAGTTCGATCTGTACCAGGCCATAGGGGGATCGGGGGGCATCCGAACCCCCTTGACCCTTCTGATCAGAAAGGATGAAAAGGGCCGGGGGATTGTCGTAGATTCCCACATCGGCTTTCGCGGTAATAAGGAAGAACTCTTGGACGAGATCAAGGCGGCCTTGCAGTATGACCTGGCCTATTTAAGGATTGAAAAGGGGAAGCGGACAGTCCTTCCCGCAACGGAAAAGTTGAAGCCCCCGATATCCGAAGAGGAGTTACTGAAAAAGATCAAGGAGGGAATGCCTCCTCCCGGAGGTGTAGTTGGGGAGATCCGTAGACTTCCGCCCGAGGAACAGTACCTCTTCGTGGGAAAGGTAGAGGTCAATGCCGAAAAGAAATACTACTTCGCCAAGGCGGTCAGTTGGCCTCCCCTTTGCGATATCTGCCATGACATTCACTTTGTCTATGTCTTCGATGAAGAGGCAAAGATCACCAATCTTATCCCTATCCGTCTTCCCAAGGAATACAATAGAGCTTGGGATGAAAGGGATATCGAGACAATGAAAAAACGCCTCATCGGTCGCTCTCTGCTCAAACCCTTTGAATTCAACCGCGACGTGGACGCGGTCAGCGGGGCCACCATCACCTCGGTACTCATCTTCCACCGATTGAACGAGGGCAAGAAGGCGTACACGCGGCTGATGAAACAAGGTGTGATAAAAGTAGACTAAACTGCCTCTATCACAGGTGAAACACGGTGCAATTCAAGGAGAATGATGGAAGTTCCGGCAAGTCTCTGTGCATTTGTTGTACGAATACCTTGGGCTCCTCAACATAAGGAAAAAGGGAACCGGTTACAGCTTTTCGACTGAACGCAGGATTGAGTCTGCTACTAAGATCGTGGATAATCATTGTGTGAAAGCAAATAATCTTTTCCGACCAATCTTTTAGTAAGGAGGACTAAATGGAAAAGACAATCCATTTTAAGCTCAACGGCCAACCGAAAAGCCTCGCCCTTGACCGCGAGCGCATGCTCCTCTGGGTATTACGTACAGATTTCGGTCTCACGGGAACAAAGTATGGTGGTTGCGGTAAGGGGTTTTGCGGAGCTTGCACTGTGCTGGTTAACAAAGAAGCTGTACGTTCTTGCCAGTATCCTGTTGAGGACATCAACGGTAAAGAAATCCTGACCATCGAGGGTCTGGCAAGAAACGGGAAGCTTCATCCCTTACAAGAAGCCTTTGTCAAGCGCGACGCTCTCCAATGCGGATATTGCACCCCGGGAATGCTACTCACTGCTTATGGTTTGTTGGTAAAGAATCCTCGGCCGAACCTTGAAGAAATCATAGAGGGTATGAACCAAAACCTGTGCCGATGTGGATCTTATCAACGCATTATTCAGGCTATTCAGGATGCAATTCAAGAAATGAAGGGAGGTTCGCTGCTGTGAAAAAAGATGATTATCTTGACCTTGATTTTCATGACATAAAGCCCGCTTTTCCTCTCAGCCGACGAGATTTCCTAAAATTGATGGAAGGAGGAGGCCTTCTCATCTTCTTCTCCCTCGGCGATCCTCTAGCCGCCCAGGAACGGCCGCGTCAGCGGAGGTTTATGCCGAGCCTTCCCGATGATTTCAATGCCTTTCTCAGAATCGGAGAGGATGGCCGGGTCTCATGCTTTACGGGTAAGATAGAGATGGGCCAGGGTGTTATCACCTCACTGGCCCAGATGCTGGCCGATGAACTCGAGGTTCCCCTGGATTCAGTGGATATGGTGATGGGTGACACCGCCGTATGTCCCTGGGATATGGGAACCTGGGGTTCGATGAGCACACGCTTTTTCGGACCTCCTTTGAGGGCAGCAGCAGCCGAAGCCCGAGCGGTTCTGATTGAATTGGCAGCTGAATACCTGCAGACCTCTCCTTCCCAGCTCAAAGTTGAAGCTGGGGTCATATTTCATAAATCTCAACGCAAAAAGAAAGTCACCTATGCTCAGCTCACCCAAGGCAAAAAGATTGCCAGACGGCTAAAGAAGGCTGCGATTCTGGAAAAGGCTTCGGATTTCACGATTGTGGGAACCCCGGTTTTAAGGCGGGATGCAGAAGACAAAGTCACCGGCAAGGCCAAGTTTACAGGAGATCTTCGGGAACCCGGCATGCTTTATGCCAGGATCGTAAGGCCTCCCGCCCATGGTGCCAAATTGATTAGTGTGGATACTTCTGCGGCGAAAAAGATCAAAGGGGCTCGAGTCATCGAGACTAATGATCTTGTTGCTGTCTTGCACGAAGATCCAGAATTAGCAGAAGAAGCTTTAAAGCAGGTCAAAGCTCAGTGGATAAAGTCTATAGCCGAGGTGGACGAGAATACCATCTTTGATCACCTTCTCAAAGTCGCCCCGGAAGGGCAGATTGTTTCGCAAGGGGGAAGTCTGCCTGAAGGAGAAAGAATCTCCAAGTCTGTAGTTGAAAAGACCTACCTCGATGGCTATGTGGCCCATGCTACGATCGAAACCCATACTGCCTTGGCTAAAATCGAGGGCGACAAGGCTACAATCTGGGCATCCACTCAAACGCCTTTCCGCCTGCAGGAGGAGGCGGCTTCGGCTCTGGGTTTTCCGGTCGACAATGTCCGAGTGATCACGCCTTTTGTTGGAGGCGCCTTTGGGGGAAAAACCCGCAATCAGCAAGCGGTGGAAGCGGCCAAGCTGGCAAAGTTGAGTGGTAAACCTGTCCACGTCGCATGGACTCGGGCCGAGGAATTTTTCTATGACACCTTTCGCCCAGCCGCTGTAGTCAAGATAAAGGCAGGAGTCAATGGTTCAGGTCGAATGACTCTATGGGATTATGGCGTTTATCATGCTGGAGAGAGAGGCTCCTCCCAGTTCTATGACATCCCTCATCACCGTACTGTTGCTTATGGCGGGGGGTGGAGAGGAACACCTGGTTCTCATCCGTTCGGGACCGGTGCCTGGCGTGCCCCAGCTAACAACACCAATACTTTCGCCAGAGAATCGCATATAGATATATTGGCAGCAGAAGCTGGAATTGACCCTCTTGAATTTCGCTTGAGAAATCTGAAGGACAAAAGGATGATCCGAGTCTTACAATCTGTTGCGAATAAATTCGGCTGGAAGCCAGCTAAAGTCCCCAGCGGCCGCGGCTATGGAATTGCTACTGGCATTGACTCTGGCACCTATGTGGCTCATATGGCTGAAGTGGAAGTGGACAAGAAAACAGGGCACGTCCAAGTGAGACGGGTAGTCTGCGCACAGGATATGGGATTATGCATCAACCCTGAGGGTGCAAAAATACAGATGGAGGGCTGTATCACCATGGGGCTGGGATACGCCCTGAAAGAGGATATTCATTTCAAGGGCGGGGAGATATTCGACCTGAATTTCGACACCTATGAAATCCCGAGATTTTCCTGGCTTCCCCGAATTGAGACAGTCCTGATAGATGATAGGGAGGCTGCTCCCCAGGGCGGCGGTGAACCTGCGATCATTTGTATGGGAGGTGTCATTGCCAACGCTATCTACGACACCATCGGTGTCCGGTTATTCCAAATCCCGATGAACCCAGAACGCATTAAACAAGCCTCGAGCTAAAGTCCCATAACCAATTACTTCTCGACACTTTTGGGTAATATAAGTCTTTCTGTGGGAATTGATCTTAAGGTATTAGTCCTCCAATCTTTGTTAAACCTATCGGTGATACCTTAGATAACCCGGTTAGTTGTCGGTTCGTTGGTAAAGAAATTGTTCATAGGCCTAGTACAGCGTCTCGTTTTCCTGAATGTTTGCTCAAACATATTGGTCGCCAGGATGGAGTTCTAAAATTCCTCGTCGGAATCGCAGTAGTAAAGATGCGCTCAGAATCCAGGGCCAGATCACGAGGATATCGGGCCCTTTGGAATAACTGCCGAAGACCATGAACAACGTCCAGGTGCAAGAGGTCCATGAATGAAAATGCTCTTTTGCCACGCCGGCTGTCTGATGGAAAACAACTACCATCTAGCTATCGAGACCCATGAGGGAGACCTGTCCAGGGAATTAGGCAGCTAAATGGGGTATACACCCAGTTCTTCAAAATCATGCGAATCCGGGAATCCTGATCCAGTGCATGTTTCAATCAGAATTCATCACTGAATCCAAGAGTCCGAATAGCGGTTGTAAGGGACTCCCATAGGATCTATAATGGAGCTATGAGATTGAATCTTAGCTATTACAACTACTGAACCGCCCTCATCACCGATGAAGCATGGATATGTAAAGTGACGGAATCCTTCCCGTGGGATTCATCTCTCTCCACCAACAGAGATTGCGGGATAGTGTTGTAGTGACAGTCTTCAGGTTCAAAGCCCCTTAAGTTCCCAGAAGGCACAATTATGGAAACTCGTTGCAAGGATTGGCTTACACTATCACGTCCCCATTTCCACAGCGTCGGGGTCTTACCTTTCCTGCTGGGCCTGGCCCTCTCGTGGCGGATTGGAAACCCCATTAACTGGCTCGTCTTCCTGCTGGGCGTATTCGGTGTCATCTTAATCATGCTTGCCGCCTACTATGGCGGAGAAACTTACGATATACGCGAGGATAGCACGACGTGGTCTAAAGGAGGGAATCCCTTTTCCGGAGGATCGGGGATGGTGGTCAAGGGACGGATAACCCCTCAGCAAGCAAAATGGGCCAGTCTTACTGCCTTTCTCGCCGCGATCCTCTTAGGGATCTTTTTACAGTTCAGCCTGAAGACCGGTTGCTGGACTCTGCCGTTGGGGCTTACAGGGGCCCTGGCGGGATATTTCTACTCCACTCCCCCATTTCGATGGGTCAAGCGAGGCTTTGGAGAGCTCTTAATCGGCTTCTGTTATGGCTTGCTACCCATAGCAACGGCCTTCTATCTGCAGACGGGTTCATTCCATCCCCTTACCTTCTGGCTATCTCTTCCAATTGGGTGCACCATATTCAACGTAATCCTTTTGAACGAATTCCCGGATTATCAGGGAGACAGCCAGACAGGAAAAAAGAACCTCGTGGTTCGTCTGGGTCGAGAACGTGCCTCCAAAATTTACGGGGTTGTAACGCTATTAGCCTGGATTTCACTGTCAGCGAGCAGTTTCGCGGGGATCCCGGTCCAACTCGCTATCCTTGCGACTCCCCTCTACCTCATCGGTGGGAAGATCTACCTTGAGCTCCGAAAAGGTTCTTACCGGGATCAATATCTTCTGAAGAAGCTATGCGGGCTCAACCTATTCATCAATCTTGGAACAACCGCCCTGATGATCTTATGCGTAATCACATGGATGTGAAAAAGCATCATTGAGTAGTGTTCTGACCCGCCATCTCTGAGGAACATTTGCCACTATCCCTTATTGACCTGGAGGCGACCTGATTCGCTGAAAGACGCAATGGATCATCCTTCTGCTGGGATATTGTTGTTGCGACGTAATGCGGAGGCTGACTGTTATGGACAGAGATGAAAATGATCTTTCGATCTTCGACCAACACCACGTGCTCCAGATCATGTTCTACCCCCGCAGGGATCCCCCAGGAACTCCTTCGACGTCGAATGCGGAGGTCCATTTTGTGGAGGTGGAAGAGGGTATATCCATCAGCTGCCGGTTCTATATGGTAGATGCGGATTCCCCAAATATCCTCTTTTTTCACGGCAATGGGGAGATCGCCAGCGACTACGATGGGATTGCTCCTTACTACAATCAGAGGAGGATTAATCTATGCGTTGCTGACTACCGGGGATATGGCATGAGCGGAGGAAGTCCTACCGCGACAAGCATGATTCGAGACGCCCATGAAATCCTCCAGGGATTTAAGGAGATTCTCCGAGGGAGGAAAGCCAAGGGACACCTCTTTCTAATGGGTCGTTCCCTGGGAAGCGCATCGGCCATCGAACTGGCCTGCTATTACCAAGGGGAGGTGAAAGGATTGATCGTTGAAAGCGGTTTTGCCGATGCCTTGGCACTCCTATCACGGTTTGGCGTTTCCATAAAGGGGGCGACGGAGGAAATAGGTTCCTTCAACCTCAAAAAGATCCGGACAATTTCCATTCCCACCCTCATCATACATTCCCAGTACGACCACATTATTCCCCTGAATGAGGGGGTTCAGCTGCACAATGTATCGGGAGCGAGGGAGAAGGAACTCGTGATCATTCCCAA
The DNA here is from genome assembly GCA_964346945.1 of uncultured Syntrophobacterales bacterium. GTDB lineage: Bacteria > Desulfobacterota > BSN033 > WVXP01. The sequence continues at coordinate 23,096 of CAYFXL010000007.1, read as the reverse complement.
TGCCAATCACAATGACCTGATGATTGTGGGAATGGATCAATATCTTGAAGCCATCGAGAAGTTCGTCTTTGCCACCTGATCCCCCTGTTAAAGGGGAGGACAGCTTGCATTTCTCAAAAAACCCGTATTTTTTTGGGTGAAACCAACTATGATTAACCCCTTCATGGCATTGCCGATCTCATCAACACCGGTGGAGTCTTTCTTATTGACACTCATTTTATTTACTGATAACAAAGACTATCTCTTCACACATGATGCTGATTGTCTTCAATATGAAGCAGAAAGCGAATAAACGCTGTAATGGAGGGAGATAATCCATGAGGTTGGGTTTCGAAAAAAAGGTGTTGGATTTACTGGAGGGGTCCATAGACATCCATATCCATTCGGCCCCAGATATCTATCCCAGGATACTCAATGTCATGGAGCTCGCCAGGCATGCAAAAGAAAATGGTATGCGGGCGATTTTGGTTAAAAACCATTTCGCCATGACTGGAGGACAGGCTCAGATTGCGTCTGGGGAGACGGATTTCCCCGTCTTCGGGGGAATTGCCTTAAACCTTCCGGTGGGTGGATTGAACATTCATGCCGTGGATATCGCGTTGAAGCTCGGGACGAAAATGGTCTGGCTCCCCACTCTCCATTCGCGGAAATTCGTCGAGCACAAGAGTCACGTCGCGCATTTGGCCGGGGGAATCAGGGATGATGTCCAAGGTATTTACCTGCTCAATGATGACGGGAGCCTCAAAGAGGAACTCTATCCCATTTTTGACCTGATTGCGGAAAAGGACGCGATCCTCGGGACCGGCCACGTCAGCGTGGAAGAAGCCAAAGTTGCCGTTGGAGAGGCCGCCAAGAGGGGGGTCAAGAGAATTCTCTTAACCCATCCGCTGGCAAGCTTCTGCAACTACAGGGTGAAGGACATGAAGGAGATGTTGGATCTCGGGGTTACCTATCTCGAACACACCTATAACGACGTTACCCGTCAGGTGTCACACCCCATTAAGCTTGAGGATTTGTATAATGGAATCAAGGCTATAGGGTCAAAGCACTGTATTATGTCGACGGACGCCGGGCAATGGTTGAACCCAGTGCCTGTCCAACAGATGGGAATCTACATCAAGGACATGCTGAACTTCGGTATCGCTGAACGAGATATTCGAACCATGGTCTCAGATAACCCAGCTCATATACTGGGCATGTAAGCGTGGAGAGGGAACACACGGGGGTATCTGGCTGCCACCTTTGCAGGCTCTCGCACGTTCCATTTCATAAGCTCTACATTTCCAAATCCACATGACCGTGAAGTGCCTTCAGATTCGGCCTCCACGTGTCCCCGAAACTCTATGGTAGGAGGGATGAGATGAATAAGAAGGTTGGATTTATCGGACTGGGAACGATGGGCAAATGGATGGCTCGGAACGTGATGAAGGCTGGTTTCGATCTGACCGTCTTTGACATCGATCAGCAAGCAATGAAATTTCTGACGGATCAAGGGGCGAGTTCAAGCCGAAATCCAGGTGATCTAGCCGCGGAGGTGGATTGGGTGTTCCTCTCTCTGCCCGATACTGAGATCGTGGAAGAGGTCATCTTCGGCCAAGATGGTCTGATCAACAGCCTGAAATCCGGTACGATTGTGGTCGATTTGAGCACGATAAAGTATCTACCAACTCTGGATATCGCGCGGCGCCTTCAAGAGAGGGGAGTCCACTTCGCAGACGCGCCAGTTTCCGGCATGGAAGCGAGGGCCAGGGAGGCTAAGCTAACCGTTATGTTCGGGGGTGAAAAGGCAATTTTTGAACGAGTTCGACCCGTGTTCGACGCCATTAGTAACAAGGTTATTTATATGGGAGAGATCGGCAGTGGCCAACTCACCAAATTGATCAACCAACTCCTGTTCAACATCAGCTGTGCGGCCATCGCAGAAGTCATTCCCTTGGCGGTCAAGCTCGGTCTGGATCCTGAGAGAGTTACCCAAGTGGTCACCACGGGGACGGGGCGAAGCTTTGCCGCGGAGTTCTTCCTCCCCCTTGCCCTTGAACGCCGATTCGACCAGGGGTACCCTCTCAAGTTGGCTTACAAGGATATGATCAGCGCGGCCGAAATCTGCGCTAACGAAAAGATTCCTCTTCCCCTCGTTCAGAGCACAACGACGACCTACCAGATGGCCCTGAATCAAGGTTTGGGCGATGAGAGTAAGGGTGCCATGATCAAAGTCTTTGAGCGTATCTTAGACGTCGAGTTTCGAAAGAAGGGGGTAGGATAATGGTTGAACATCGAGGCAGGCCTGAAGATATCACCGAGGCATACTATCGCGGGTTGATGCACGCAGCGGGGTATCGCCGGAAGGATTTGGACAGGCCACAGATTGCCGTGGTCAATTCCTGGACAGACGTAAACCCTGGCCATCAGCCCCTCAAGGAGTTGGGCCTCCGTGTCAAGGAGGGAATTTGGGCGGCTGGGGGCTCTCCGGGGGAATTTAACGTGCCAGCACCCTGCGACGGCATGGCCCAGGGACCTGGGCAGCACTACATTCTGCCTCAACGGGATTTGATCGCGGCTTCAATAGAGGCAATGGTCCGGGCGCATGGCTTCGAGGGAATGGTTATGCTCGCCTCCTGCGACAAGATCATTCCCGGCATGGTCATGGCTGCCATTCGGCTGAATTTGCCGGCGATTTTTCTCACCGCTGGAGCTATGTTACCATGCCGTCTCGAGGACCGTACGGTAGTGACATCAGACCTCAAAGAGACCATCGGTAAAAAACGCGCGGCCGAAATTGATGAGGCTACCTTTTTGGATTGGCAGGAGCGGTTCTGTGCATCACCTGGCACGTGCTCCATGATGGGCACTGCCAACACCATGGGTTGCTTCCTGGAGGCGACAGGCCTCGCCCCGTTCGGATCTGCCACCATGCTGGCATTCGATGCAGCTAAGCTCCGTCAGGCCCGTGATGTGGGTGAACGCATTGTCACTTTGGTCCGAGAAGGACGACCCATACGTAATTTCCTCAACCATCTCAGCCTGGAAAATGGAATCAAATACATCTCCGCGTCAGGTGGCTCCACGAACGCCGCACTCCACCTGATGGCCTTCGCTTCCGTTGCCGAGGATGACCTTGACCTGGATCGCTTCGATCGGATCCAGGCTTCCGTTCCCGTCGTGGCAAAGTTCAAACCCTCTTCCGAGTTCAATATCAACGACTACCATGAAGCCGGTGGCGTAGCGACTGTAATGAAGGCTATCCAGGACAGTCTCGACCTTGATCTGCCATGCGCCATGGGAGGAAAATTGAGGGATGTACTGAAATCGGCCCCCGATCCTGACGGAAGGATCATCCAGCCAGCTTCGAACCCCCTATCGCAAGATGGCTGCTTCGCTATTCTCCGGGGAAACCTGGCACCTCGAGGTTCCGTGGTCAAGAAGAGCGGGGTCGCCCCCAACATGCTCGTTCACAGCGGACCTGCAATTGTCTTCGATTCCGAGGAAGATGTTCGACGGTTCATGCTTGATAAGCAGATTCAACCCGGTTCGGTTTTGGTGGTGCGCTACGAGGGTCCCAAGGGCGGTCCCGGAATGCGGGAACTCTCTATTCCGGCGGCAATGCTAGTGGGAATGGGGCTGCACACATCTGTGGCCATGATCACTGACGGCCGCTTCTCTGGTGCAACCCGAGGGCCCTGTGTTGGCCACGTCTGTCCCGAGGCCTGGGAAGGGGGTCCTATAGCCTATGTTAGAGACGGCGACGTAATTGAAATTAACGTCCCCGAGAAGAAGATCGAACTCCTCGTTTCGGATCAAGAACTCCGCAATCGGGAACAAATGTCCCCGAAACGGCCTGACCATCCTGCACCAGGGATACTGGCTGCTTATCGGGAGATGGTCAGGGGGGCGGATTTTGGTGCTGTTTGGTTATGAGGCCCAATAGGGTTGAATAGGAATTGATGGCATTGGATGCGGGAGAACCCCTGGAGGGGCGAGTTCAATTGGAGCGTTCAATGAAAAACGCAAAGGGTGCGACACAACGGGGAGCAAGCGTAATCGAAGCGGGGAGCAAAACCCTGGACCTCTTAATCTCGGGTTGTCCTCCTCCCTTTTGGTACGTCATCAGCCAGCCAAAAAGTGCGAAACGAGGATATGAGAACGGAGGGATAACAGACAAGTAGCCTCTGACCGTGGTGGGTTAGAGTGGTGCGGGTGTATCTGTGTTTTTTACCAGGATTATTCCGATATGGTAACCGTGAAGATCGACGTTGAGCTCAGCCCGGCTTTCAAGAATGCCCTCCGATCTTCTCGCCTACTCATCGAATTGGAAGAAGACGAGGGGACAGTCGAGGGATTACTCCGTCGTCTTTCCAGGGAAAGCAACGGGAGAATTGATTCCCTCATTTTTGAAGAAGGAGGAAATGAGATTTTCTCGGGGCTGATGGTCATGGTGAATGATCGAGTGTTCACGGGCACAGCCCTCAATCAGGAGATTATCCGACTTCGTGACAGGGACAAGGTGAGCCTCTTGTACTTCGTGTCAGGAGGATGACATGACGAAACAGCGGATTGGTTATTTCGAGGACTCCCAGGATCCGGAGTGCAACTGTAGTCGCTGCCGTTTGTGTGAGTTGATCTGCGCTTTCCACCACCATCAAGTGGGTAATCCCAGGCGCGGCCGTATCAAAGTCATTTCCCTCGGTAAGGGAGTGGACGTCCCTGTTACCTGTCTCAACTGTGAAGAGGCGCCGTGCATGAACATCTGTCCTACGGGTGCTTTGCATCGACCGGATCCCGAAGGGATGATCATGGTTAAGGAGGATCTCTGTATCGGGTGCGCCATGTGTGTGAACGCCTGCCCCGTGGGAGCCATCACAGTGGACCCAGTCAACGGGGTAGCCTCAAAGTGTAACCTCTGTGGTGGGGATCCTCAGTGCGTCGCCTACTGTCCCGCCAAAGTTCTCAAGTTGACCGATGCCGATCGATTCGCGAGGTATCGCATGAAAGGGTTCGCTAAATTTTTACAGACCGCCGGTGAGGGAAGCTGAGCTAATCTGAACGATTGGAGAAAATCAAAAATGACCGTTTTTGCTGGAGGATATTCTGGTAAGATTCTCGACGTTAACTTGAGCGACGGTTCGATGGGTAAGAGACCCCTAGATCGCGCATTCGCCCTCAACTATATCGGAGGGAGGGGCTTCAGTTCTCGGATTTTATGGGATGAATTGGAGGGGGGAATAGACCCCTATTCTCCTCATAATGTCGTCGTCCTAGCTGCTGGGCCCCTTAACGGCACCCCCACGCCCTCGGCCGGTCGCTTAACACTGGCCACGAAATCTCCCATGACCGGAGGGCTGGGGGATACAAACTCCGGTGGTTATTGGGCTCCAGAGCTGAAGTATACCGGTTTCGACGCTATCGTCCTTCGTGGCAAATCCGAGGAACCTGTATACCTGTGGGTCGAGGACGGAAGGGTTGAACTCCGCACGGCAAAACATCTCTGGGGAAAGATGGTCTCGGAAACGAGTCAGCTCTTGAAAGAAGAGATCGGTGACGATGATATCCATATCTGCGCCATCGGCCCTGGAGGAGAAAACTTGGTCCGTTATGCCTGCGTGATCACCGATGAAGAGGGCGCGGGAGGGAGGTGTGGCATCGGTGGGGTGATGGGCTCGAAGCGCCTGAAGGCTGTGGTTGTGCGCGGTTCCCATGATGTACGCATCGCCCACCCCGAACGCTTCAAGGAAGCCATCGACGCTTACCGGGAGACCCTCGTTGGAGAGACTTGGACAGAAACGCTACGGAGGTTGGGAACCCCCAACCTAACAGCACACCGGCAGAAACTGGGCATCTGGGGAGCAAAGAACTTTCAACGTGGGACGATCGAGGACTATGATCCCATCAGCGGCGAAACTTTCAGGGAGAAATTCCTCCTGAAACCCTTGGGATGCATGGGCTGTATGGTTCGCTGTAGAAGGTACTCGGCGATCCAGGAGGGATCCTTTGCTCCCATTTACACGAAAGGGCCGGAGTATGAAACCATCCATGCCCTGGGCGCTAAACCCTATATTACGGACCCGGTCATTGTCCTCCGCGCGCATTATCTCTGCGATGAATATGGAATTGATGAACAGACTACCGGGTCGTCTATTGCCATGGCAATGGAGCTTTACGAACGGGGGTTCTTGAAGAAAGATCAGGTCGATGACCAAGAACTCGTCTTTGGAAACGGAGAGGCACTGCTTCATTTCATCGAAAAGATTGCTTATCGCAAGGGGTTCGGAAATCTTCTGGCCGAAGGCACGAAAATTATGGGTGAACAATTGAACGCCGATTATTATGCCATCCACGTCAAAGGGCTCGAGGTAGATGCCGCGGATCCGCGAGCGTTAGTGACCCGTGCCCTTACTTATGCTGTGGCCACCCGCGGTTCCTGCCATCTCCGCGGTTTTCCGTACATCGATGAGTTCATCAAACCGGAAGAAGCGGAGGTTCATTTCGGGACCGCTGCCGTAAGCGACATTAAGGCCTTGGAAGGAAAAGCAAAGATGGTCGCCTGGAGTGAAGATTGGGTGACCATAGCAGACCTCATGGGTCTCTGCAAATTCGCTTGGTACCGATCGCGCAGCTTTCCCATGCTCATCAGGAGGGGCCTGGAGTTGGTGAAGGAAATCTTTGTTGCGAGCACTGGCCTTCCCATGACCACGGAGGAGTTGTACCGATGTGGTGAGCGGGTTTACAACGTCGAGAAGCTCTTCAACTTCCGTGAGGGATTTGGAAGGAATGCGGATTACCCGCCGCCTCGATTCTTCGAAGAGGAAATGCCAGATGGTCCAGCGAAGGGTGCAAAGCTGGATCGAGAACAATACGATTGGCTCCTTGATGAGTATTACGAGGCCCGAGGGTGGAATAAGACGACAGGGGAACCGACCCCGGAAAAGCTGCGCTCGCTCGGGCTTCCATAAACGCATGCATAAGCGAATATTCTTCAATCCGGAACGCTGCATGGTTTGTCAGTCGTGTGTTCTGGCGTGCCAGATGAATTCCCTTGGTGTCTCGAACGTCACGGAGATTCCTCGAGATGGAAAACCGACTCAGAGGATGAGGGTCACGTTGTTTCGCGGGACTCCCTGGACCTGGAAATGCCAACAGTGCGTTTCCGCTCCGTGTGTAGAGGCCTGCGTCAGCGGAAGCCTGCGCCATGGAGAAGAAGATGGCGGAGTAATTCATGATCGGGAAACCTGTGCGGGATGTGGGTCTTGCCTTTTGGCCTGCCCCTTTGACGCCGTGACACCCGATGAGGACGACCATCGAGTGGCCAAATGCGACCTCTGCCCAGAGGAAGACATCCCCCCTTGCGTCAAGGCCTGCCAGAGCGGGGCCCTCGTCTACGAGGATCCAATGCTTTTTGCGGGGAACAAGAGGAAAAAATTTCTTCGAGCTCAAAAGGTGCACCGTGAGGGAGACTGAGAGAGAATCCGGAAAATTTCCTTCCTGTGGGTATGGTGTCATGGGGCTTTGCTGTTCCTCCTGCTTGCTCGGTCCTTGCCGTATTACCCCCTTCGAAAGGGATTCGGCGAAAGTGCCCTGTGGGGACAATGCAGACATTGTGGTTGCCAAAAACCTCCTCCGCCTCGTTGGGGTTGAGGCAGCAAGTGGACTGAAAAACCTCAATGAAAGGCTACGGAAGCTCGGATCATCGGTTTCCTCACGGCCAACGGGTAAAGTTTCAGCCGACGTTAAACTCAAGGACATTGCTGAGAAGTACGGTGTAGCTCCCAGGGTAACGGCCAAAAGATTCATCCACTATCTCATGGAGGAATCCGAGCGGCTCCTCTATCCACTACCAGATTCTGAAAACCCGAGCACGCTCCTCTCCTCACTCTATCCTGAAGGGCCATTTCCGCATATTCACCGAAATGTACTCCTGCCCAACTCCCTAACGAGCCTGATATTTGAAACGCTGAGCAATGAGCAAAAGGAATCTATACCAGTCGAAGGGATCCTTTGGCGATGTCTGAGAACCTCTATGCTGACGTTCATTTGTGAGGAGCTCTGCCGTGATATTGACTATTTGAATAATGGAAAATGGCTACGGGAGACTGAAGGGGAAGCCCTCGATGTTTTAGAGCATCTTCCCCCAAATCCTTTACCAGTTGTTGTTTACCTCTCCAGGGATGAAAGTCCTCATAAGGAATCTATGAGCCGAACAGCTGGAGAACTCAAGCAAGCAGTGGAAGGAAATCTCCTTCATGTCCGCATTCGAGATATCAACATGTTACCGCACATCGCACGGAGATTCTTTCAAGAATGGTCCCTTTCGGCGGCTGAGGTTGGCGCCATTGCCGTGGCGTTTTCCCAGTCGGCAGCTTCGGCGCTTGGAGCTCTGGTATTTGGGTTTACGGTAATATCCTTTCCCCCATTGCCCATTCACGGGAGCGAGGTTGTGGAGAAATTCTTACGTGAGGATCTGCAAGAGAAACTTGGCTCCGTTTATTTGCCCCCGCGGGCCGGAGAGGTTCTTCCCGTAATTCTGGAATTGCTCAGGGGGAGGGCATGAATTTTCTCATTGTGGGCGGCGGGCCAGCGGGTATCTTCGCCGCGGAGACCATACGGAAGCGAGATTCCGAACATCCTATTTTGCTGGTTTCCCAAGATATGGTCCTCGCGCATTCCCCCGTGATGTTGACGTACTGGGTCGCAGGAGCGCGTCCTGCAGAGAGTCTGCTCTTCCGAGATTCCTCGTGGGCCCAACGAAAGAGGATCGATGTCAGGCTTGGCAGTCGGGCGGTTGGATTGAAGACCGGATCCAGAAAACTCATATTGGCGGATGGAGAAGAGATATGTTACGACCGCCTGTTAATCGCCACTGGCTCATCCCCCATATCACTGCCGATACCCGGCGTTGATGCACAAGGTGTAACCTCCCTCCGTAATGTGCGCGACGCGAAGGCTATTCTAGGTGGGGTGTCCGATCTCAGAGAAGTCGTCATCGTCGGGGGTGGGTTTATCGGCCTGAAACTCGCGTGCCACCTTAGAGAACGGGGGCTCGGTGTGACCGTTCTTGAGAAGGAACCCAAATTGGCTTCTCGTATGCTCGATCAGAATGCTTCCTTCTTAGTCTCGAACAGGATCCGTAAACACGGTATAAGGATTGAGACCGATGTCGAGGTGGCCGAAATCCTGAACGAGAGGGAATGGGTGACGGGGGTGCGTATGAAGGATGGCCGCACCTTTCCCGCACAGGGTTTTATTCAGGCTGTCGGCGTGCGACCGAACATGGAATTCCTCGCTGGATCCGGGATTGATCTCCAGGGTGGCGTCTTGGTGAATGAGCGCATGGAAACGAATGTCCCTGGAATCTACGCAGCGGGTGATGTGGCAATTACCATCGATTCGATCACCTCCGAACGGGTAAATAACGCCACCTGGCCCGCCGCCACCCGTCAGGGAATAGTAGCCGGGTGGAATATGGCAGGGGGAAACCGAACCTGTATCCATAATTTCCCGCTGAATGCCCTCACTCTTTTCGATCTCCGAGTAATGGCAGCTGGACATCCCTATTACGAAGAAGGATTGGGGTTGGATGTTTTCACGAAGGCCCAGGCAGAATCGTATCGAAAGATAGTAATGAAAGCCGGACGAGTTATCGGATTTATTTTCGTCGGAGATGTCTCTGGAGCTGGCTTTCTGTTGAGTTTGATGAAAAGGGAAGCCGAGATATCCCATAATCCTCTCGATCTCTTGAGCTGTCGTGTTTCTCTTCAGGATTACGTCCTGCCCAACCTTGGCTACCGACATGGCGATCTATTCAATGTGCTGAAAGAAGAGGTTTGTTGAAAGGAGACCGGGTATGGGATACCCCACTTTATTTCAATCTTTTCAGATTGGAAGCATCACCCTCAAAAATCGGTTGGTCATGTCTCCCATGACCATGAACTATGCCACCCAAGACGGATTCGCCACAGAAAGATTGATTCGCTACTATCTGGAACGGGCCAAAGGCGGTGTTGGTCTCATTATCGTCGAGGGAACGTTTTTCACCCCGGAAGGTAAGGGGTACATGAATCAGCTCGGCCTCTCCTCTTTAGAACATGCCGAAAAGCTCCGTGGATTGACCAAGGCGGTCCATGGTCTGAACAATAATACAAAGATCTTCATTCAGATTCACCATGCAGGAAGGCGCGCCCACGCTGAAGTGAGCGGCCTCCAGCCCGTGGCCCCTTCTGCAGTACCGGTCGATCTGGGGGGAGAGGTTCCGCGAGCCCTCACGAAGGACGAGATCAGGGGATTGGTTCAAGCACACATCGAGGCGGCGGAACGAGCGCAAAAGGCAGGTTTCGACGGCGTTGATATCCATTGCGCCCACGGATACTTGATTCCCTCTTTCCTCTCTCCCCTATCCAATCGAAGAACCGACGAATACGGGGGAAACCTGTCTGGGAGAACTCGCTTTCTCCTGGAAATCATCCGGGGAATAAAGGAGCGTCTGGGGAGAAACTTTCCCTTGACCATCAAGATTAGCGGGGATGAATTTATCATGGGGGGGTTGGGCCTGGGGGAGATGACCGAAATTGCACTTCTCGCCCAGGCAGCGGGAATTGATGCCATTATGGTCTCCGCCGGTGCCCCGGGGGGAGAAAAGATCGGCAACCTCGACCAAGCCCACCAGATCCTGCGAACCATGCCGATGATGACCGATCGCGGGTGCCTCGTCCACCTGGCAGCGGAAATAAAGAAAGCTCTTCGGATCCCGGTAATCACTGTTGGACGGATTAACGATCCAGCACTGGCACAGGAGATCATCGCCCAAGGCAAGGCCGATCTCGTGGCCATGGGCCGTCCACTTCTCGCTGATCCCCAGCTTCCACAAAAGGCCCTTGATGGCGAGGAAGGGTTGATTCGAACCTGCATTGCATGTAATGAGGGCTGCTACAAGCGCATCTTCCAGCAGCTGGATATTCTGTGCTCGATCAATCCGACTCTTGGACGAGAGGAAGAAACCCCGTTCCCAAAGGCATCTGCCCCCAAGCAGGTCGTTGTCCTTGGTGCTGGCCCTGCGGGATTGGAAGCAGCTCATGCGGCCTGGGAGAGAGGGCATAAAGTCGTGCTCATCGAAATGGAGAAAGACGTGGGAGGTCAGTTGAACCTGGCATCCCTCCCCCCTGGCAGAAAAGAGATTCAACAGTTTAAGCGCTTCCTTACGAATCGGCTCAGAAAGACGGATATTGAGCTGATCACCGGTGAAAGAGCGACTCCTTCACTCATCAAAAAGCATAACCCAGATGCCGTCATATGTGCCCTAGGTGCCCGTCCACGGTTATTAGAGATCCCCGGGTTGGAGACTAATCCGATCACAACTGCATGGCAAGTGATGACGGGGGAGGCTGAACTTGAAGAACCCATCCTGGTCCTTGGAGCCGGTTTGGTCGGATGCGAGACAGCAGACCTCCTCAACGAGCAGGGGAAAACGGTGATACTGGTGGAAATCTTGCCAGAGGTCGCCACCGGCAGTGATGCTGACACCAAGGCGTATTTTACGATGAGATTTCAGAAAAACGGTGTGAGGGCTTACACAGGGGCGGAGCTCAAACGAGTTGAGGGGAAGACCGCTGTTATTCAGAGAGGCGACGAGGAGATTAGGGCGGGGTTTGGCACGTTCGTCTTTGCCGTTGGGGCCGAACCAAACGACGACGTTTTTGACGAGCTTGTCTCATCGGGATTACCGGTTGTTAAGATTGGCGACTGCGTAAAACCGCGAACTATTATGGAGGCTATGAAGGAAGCGTTTCAGGCGGGAAGTGCGTTATAGGGAGAACCACACTGGACGCCAACCCACGGTTGAGTGGAGGTTTCCAGTAATTGCTATAGTCCATGAGCGAAATTTGCTGGAGCCGGGGGGTGCTCATCGAGGGCGAGCAGGCTTCGACGTGAGTCTTCGACCCTCAGCTCCATTCGCCAGTGAGCGACTCGACATGAGCCTTCGACCCGAGCTCGCGCCGAGGGGCTCGTCGCCATGTGTCGAGGCCGAACTGCTCATGGCCGAAGGGCTCAGCCGAACGGAAGGGCAAAGCTGGCCCTTTAGAGGCCGGAAGGGATAAATATTCCCCGGGACCCCAAAAGGGTCACTGTGGAGGCTCTGAAGCGAAGCGACAGCAGTCTTCCCTCAAGAACAATATAATTCCATTTATAATCAAGAGCTTAGAAAAATGTCTTCTATAAGAATCAGAAAACTCCAGTCCATTGAGGATATCCGTGTAAATGAACTTTTCTCAAACAAATCACTGAAAGAAAGGAGAGTGGAGGATGAGTACGAGAGAATGGCCCATTTCGTACTGGCATTATGTACCGGGATCTTCGAGCCCGATGCAGATGATGCGGGGAGCGATGAAGGTTATGAACTGTGGAGGTGTGAAAGAAGGTGAAACGGTCTTGATTTCAACAGATAGTAATAAGCTGAGAATTGCGGAGGCGTTGGCTGGCGCTGCATATGCCGTCGGAGCGACCCCTATCATCATCATGATTCCCCCCGTAGGCGTGCATGGGGCGCAACTTCCTGAGCCTGTCGTTGCGGCATTTAGAGAGGCAGATGTATTCTTGCAGCCCTCAACGTGGTCACAAACCCATACGAAGGCACGAGTCGAAGCCATTAAGGCGGGCAAGCGTGGAAGCACGATGTGCGAAGTCACGGAAGATGCACTCTGTGTTGGGGCGATCAATGCCGATTACGAAGAGTGTGACAAGCTCGGACGCACACTTGGCGCTGCACTTGCTGAAGCTGAACAAATAAGGGTCACTACCCCCTTGGGCACGGATATTCGGGGATACGTAAAGGGGCGGCCCGTGCAATATGAAACGGGTTTGTTTAGAGAACCGGGCCAATTTGCGGCGTTTCCCGATAGCGAGATCAACATTTCTCCCCTCGAAGGAACTGCTGAAGGCAAGGTTGTTAGTGACGTAAGCATCATGAGCGTAGGCATCACGCTCTACGATCATGTTACGCTGATTGTTAAGGAAGGAAGGGTGGTCGACATTCAAGGGGGTATGGCAGCAGCTAAGCTGAGCCAAATTCTCGAATCGTTACATGATGAAAAAGCTTACAACTATGCGGAATTCGGCATCGGACTTAATCCCGAGGCACGGTTGGCAGCTACAAACTTGGAGGACCTTGGCCGCCTCGGGAACTGCCATGCAGGAATCGGTAGCAATTTTGCCATTGGCGGCAAGGTCTTGGCGCCCAATCACATCGATGCGATGTACAAGGATACAACCATCTCTTTCGATGGAAAAGTGGTACTCGATAACGGGGTGTGTAAAATCTAAGAAGAGGGGTGCTGAATCCCTAAGATCGATTGACACGTTCCAAACCGCGTCCGGAGATAAAAAGCCTTGTCAGTTGCTCCGTTTAAGAACCCTCCTCCGGAGGCGCCTTTATGATTACCGCCTTAAGAGACTCAGTAGTGCTCAGATTCACGGTGGCGTGCTCTACCCCCGCGGGAATAAAAACTACGGAACCTGGTCCAATCTCCCTTCTGTCTTCCTCTGTCTCCGTGATTCCTTTTCCCGAAAGGACGTAGATAACCTCCTCTTGATTTGGGTGGGAGTGAAGTTTGTGGACGTAACCGGGGAGATATTCGGTTATGTTCACCTTGAGGTACACTGAACCGGCGGTCTGGGGACCCACGAGATTCTTCGTGAGTCCCCAATCAACCTTTTCAAAGGCAACTTCATCAGCTACAACTACCTTTCTCATCTCATCGCTCCTTCACCATGACAAGACGCCCAGGTTGGGGGAATCATGATGGCTCTTCTAGAATGCCCCTTCTTGCTTTCTTCGATTCACTAACGTCACGCCTGTCAGGACTGCCAATCCGAGAAAGTCCGAATAGATATTGGGGATAAACAGACACAGGGCACCGAATCCCAGCATCACCCTCTCGGCGATATCGGTCCTCCTGAACCAGTAGCCCTGCATCATCCCTGCATAGGCGATGAATCCCACTGCAGAGCTCACCATGGTTTCTATCACCTGTGCCGGGGTACCGTTGAACAGTATGGGGGTGTACACAAAGAGAAAGGGAGTAATAAAGAGAGGTGAGGCCAATCTCACCGCCGCAAGTCCCGCCCTGTAAGGGTTACACCGGGCTATCGACGATGCAGCAAAAGCCACCAGGGCGACAGGTGGCGTAACCCCACCAGTTTCGCAGAACCACAACACAACCAAGTGGGCTCCTAACAACGGCACTCCGAGCTCCATAAGGGCGGGCACGGCGAGTACCGAGAGAAGGATGTACGTAGCCGTTATTGTAACACCCATCCCGATGATATAACCGCCTACTGCAGTAAGCAAAATGGTGATCGGCAGAATTCCCCCGGACAGGGAGAGAACAATGGAGGAGAACTTAATGCCCAAACCCGTCATCGTAACAACACCGATGATGATCCCAATCACTCCGGCTGTCGCCCCAACTGTCAATGAATTTCTCGCGCCTGATACGAGGGCATCGAAGAGCTCCCGTGGCCCCATGCGGGTATCCTTTCGGACGTAACTCAAGAGCACCGCGGAAATGATGGCGGCGAAGGCGGCTCTCTGGGGGGAGAAACCACCGATCAAAACGGCCAGCAAAATCGGTATGGGGAGGAGGAGATGGCCTCTCTGTCGGATGACGGTCCACAATTTCGGTAACTCCTCCCGCGGTAATCCCTTCAGCCCCTCCCGGGCAGCTATGAAATGAACCATCATCCCTACCCCTAAGAAGTAGAGGATTGCTGGAACAGCAGCCAGTTTAATGATCTCTAGGTAGGGGGTATCTGTAAATGCCGCAATGAGGAATGCAGCTGCTCCCATAATCGGTGGGAGGAATTGACCGCCAGTGGATGCCGCTGCCTCAACGGCTGCCGCAGTATGGGGTCTATACCCCGTTCTCTTCATCATGGGAATGGTATAAGACCCTGTAGCCACGGCATTGGCAGCTGAAGAACCGGTAATCGACCCAATGAACCCGCTGGAAACGACGGCCACCTTCGCCGGACCTCCCCTCGTACCGCCCGCTACTGCACGCGAAAAATCCTCTATAGCGGATCCCGCGCCTGCCGACTGCAGAAAGGAAGCGAAAACAATGAAGGGAAATATGAAGGTAGCATAGGTATTGGTTACAATGCCGTATATTCCTCCCATGCTGACCCCGAGAAATTCGAAAATCCTGCCCCACTTGTAACCGTAGTGAGCAAGTATCCCGGGCACATAGGGGCCAAAATACGCGTAGAGTATGAAGAGTGCTGCCAGGCCTGGTAAAACGTATCCGACTACACGCCGCCCCATCTCGAAGGAGAGAACAATCAAAATGGCGCCCATCACCATATCAATGCGATTGGGATTTCCGATGCGATAAGCATAGGAGGGGTACTCTACTATCCAATAGCCGATCGTAATAATAACGAGTAGACACAGCACCCAATCCAGCACTGGCACCCTGTCCCTCGCCGCAGCTTTCCCGAGGGGATAGAGGAGGAAGCAGAGCACCATGGTAAACAGGAGGTATCCACCACGATGGAGTTCCGAGGAGATAAAACCAAAGCCACTCGTATATATGAAGAACGAAGAAAATCCGGCGGCAACGAGACTGGCGATCAACGCTGTCTTCCCACTCAGCCGCCTCATTTTGGTTTCGGTTTCTTCAACAACGGGCTCGTTCATTGAAACGCCTAACTTCTCGAGGTGATTCAGGTCCCCCAAAAAACACTTTAGGGCACCATCCAACGTCTCGGATACCATTTCCCGTCTCTGACCACGAATGGACGGTGCCCTAATCAAGCGTTGAAAATCTTACTTCTCGATTAACTCAGGGGGAATAGCCTCGCCTTTCTCCTTCCAGAATTTCACTGCTCCAGCGTGGAGAGGAATCCCCATGGATTTCATGGCCTCAAATGAGGGACTCAATGTCTTCCACTGTCGATGGATCCTGCCTAGGGTCTGGGCGTTCTTGGGATCGAAGGCGACCTTCATCAGCTCATAGATCCATTTCGATTTGGCCTTTTTGTGTGCGGCCCAATATACCTGAAAGGCTACGCATGGGTATTCCTTCTGCCACGTCTTGTAGACTCCTGCCGGCATGATACTCTTCTTATACGCAGGATATTTTGAAAGCACTTTTTTGAACTCCTCGTCGCTCAGTTCGATGAGACGAATCTTTTTCATCGCCTCCACCGTAACAATAGCGGGCATGGGGGCACTGCTGAAGCTGATGGCACCCACCTGGCCATCGAGCAACCCTCGGCCGCATGCGTCGAACGTCCAGGATTCTGGCTTAATCTGATCCCAAAGGCCGATGGCTCTGAATATATTCTCCGAATTTACTGCGGCTCCACTCCCCGCCGCACCGATACAAACTATCTTCCCTGATAGATCAGCCATCTTCTTTGTATCGCTATCGGCGAGCACGACGAAGTGGTGCCAACTTTCATATACCCCGGAGAGCAAGCGGAAATCCTTGAACGTGCCCTTCCCCTCGAAGAGGCCGACACCATTATAGTTGTCATAGGCCGTCAAGGAATGGGTTAGCCATGTATCTAGCTCGTGCTTCCTCCCTAACCGGTTGTTATCGGCAGACCCACCCGTAGCAATGGGCGTAACATTAAGATCCTTCAGATGTTTGTTCAACACTGCTGAGATTCCCCCGACCATGGTAAACCACGACCCTCCGGGGTTACTGCCGCCAAATCGAACGAATTCCCGCCTCGCCTCAGCTGTGCCGACCATGAGTGAGCAAATAAGGAAGCTAGCAATCACCCACATGATAGCGTGAAGCTGATAGTGTCTTTTCATGTGATACCCTCCTTTGTCATGTTTATACCATCCTCAGATGGCCCCGCGATTTTCGCTAGACTTACCAGTTTCACCTCCTTCCGTCCGCAAGATTGACCAACCCATAACTCGATCTGCCGTTTTTGTCAAGGAAAATTTCCCGGCATTACCCAAGGTTTCCCCATGCCTCTCTCACTATCAATAATGACTCCAGGCAAAGACAACTGCACACTGTTTCCATACCATTCCCCTCCTCATAGGCAATCTGATACGTCTCGCGTATGCAAGCTTCCAGGCCAAAAATCTCTTGACAACAATTCCGTACCGATACTATTCAGGTAGTGACACCAAAAGCAGACAGGGAAGGAGCAACGTCGATGGACCTTGCGGAAACCTTTGCGAAATTCGTCGTTCAAACGGAGTTCAAGGATGTGGATGAGAGCGTCATCGAATACGTCAAGAAGTTGACGCTCAAGCAGGTAATGGGAATGCTTGTCGGATCAGCGGCCCCCACTTCCAAGAAGGTCATAGGATACGCCAAGGAAAATCTCGGACCCCCGGAGTGCGGGGTTTACGGCTGCGGTTTCAGGACGGATGTAGCTCAGGCAGCGCTCCTCAACGGGTTTTTTGCGCATGCATCAGAAATGGAGGATGACCAATTCCCCGGTGGCGGTATTAGTGACTGTACGACTTGGCCGTCCCTGCTGGCCGCGGCGGAGAAATGTAAGCTCTCCGGACAGGAAACCGCAGTGGCCCTGTATGTAGGCCAGGAGATGCAGAATAGGATCGCAATGTGGGCAGGAGTTGTCACGGAGCCTCTCGGAATAGCTAACCTCCCTTTTATCGGGATCTACGGGGCCACGGCGAGTTGTGCTCGGGTATTTGAATTGACCGAGGAAGAGACCAAGGCATCTTTCGGTCTGGCGATGGTGCAAGGACTGGGTTATATCCACACCTGGGGAACAGATGCTCATTACTGGGAGTCAGCTACCGTTTGTCGCAACGGTGTTCTGAACGCCATTATGGCCAAGAATGGCGCCACGAGCAATCCCGCGATAGAGAAATGCTTGGACATGCTGGGGGGTGAAGATGGAAAAATTGAATTCGACAAGATGACCGAGGGATTGGGAAAGCCTCCCTTCTACACCAATTACACCTGGATCAAGAAGTGGGGCTTTTGTTTTCAAAATCACAACTTCGTCGATAACCTCGCCGATCTCATGAGAGAGAACAAGGTGAAATACGAGGATATCGAGGAAATTGTGGTGCATTTCGATGAGTTGCGGTTTATCCTTGACCGTCCAGAGCCGAAAAATGCCGAAGACAGTCGATTCAGTATTCAGCATATCCTCGCTTACCAGATGATTAACGGGGAGTGCGGATTGGAGACCAATACGGAAAGAGCAGTGCGTGATCCACGAATAGCCGATGCGAGGAAGAAGGTGAAAGTCGTCTATCATCCGGAGTACCCGAAACGATACTACGCGGGAGAGGGTCGTCTGGATTTAAAGCTAAAAGGCGGAAAAACCCTCACGGGTTTCATGGACCAACCCTACGGGGGGCCGAAGTATCCCTTAGCCTTGGATCAGGTGGTTGATATCTATCGGAAGTATTGCAAGGGCATACTCCCTGATGCCCAGATTGAACGTGTCAAGGACATCATCCTGAATATGGAAAATGAACCGGACCTCCAAGAACTCTTTGATATCTGTACCTTCAGACACTTGGTAAAGTAAGTTCATTGCGTTACGGGGGATACAATTGGAAACTCGCACCTTAATCGAGTTTGCAAGAGTGTGAAACCAAAAGCAAACTCCCCCCTCGAATCCCCCCTTTCAACTTCATCCCCTTCTCATAGTTAAGCTGACAAGTCCCTCCACCATTTCACGTTCCCGGTTACAAATATCTTGACAAAATTCCTTCCGTCATACTATTCAGTCATTGGACAACGCCTTAAATAACATTGATATGTGGAAGGGAGGAACACACATGGAGCTTGCTGAAACGTTTGCAAAATTTGTTGTTCACACCGAATTTAACGATATGGATGAGAGCGTCATCGAATACGTCAAGAAGTTGACGCTCAAGCAGGTAATGGGAATGCTTGTCGGATCAGCGGCCCCCACTTCCAAGAAGTTCATACGATACGCCAAGGATAATCTCGGACGGCCGGAGTCCGGCGTATACGGCTGTGGTTTCAAGACGGATGTGGCCCAGGCAGCCCTGATCAACGGGTTTTTTGGACACGCATCGGAGATGGAAGACGATCAATTTCCTGGGGGTGGTATTAGCGACGTGACAACCTGGCCGGCTCTGTTGACCGCGGCTGAGAAGTGTAAGCTTTCTGGGCAGGAGATAATGGTGGCCCTCTATGTGGGGCAGGAGATGCAGAACAGGATCGCGATGTGGGCCTCGGTGGGAACGGATCCCATCGGAATCTGTAACCTCCCATTTATCGGGATCTACGGGGCTACGGCGAGTTGCGCTCGGGCATTTGAATTGACCGAGGAAGAAACCAAGGCATCTTTCGGTCTGGCGATGGTGCAGGGACTCGGTTATATCCACACCTGGGGGACGGATGCCCATTTCTATGAATCAGCCACCGTATGTCGTAATGCGGTTGTGAACGCCATTATGGCGAAGAATGGCGCCACGAGCAATCCCGTAATCGAAAAGTGCCTAGACATGCTCACCGGCGGTGATAAGAACATCGAATTTGACAAGATGACCGAGGGATTGGGAAAGGCACCCTTCTATACCAATAACACCTGGATTAAAAAGTGGGGGTTTTGCTTTTGGAATCACAATTTTGTTGATGTGCTGGCCGATCTCATGAGAGAGAACAAGGTCAAACATACGGATATTGAGGAAGTAGTGGTGCATTTTGATGAGCTAAGATTTATTATTGATCGCCCAGAGCCGAAAAATGCGGAAGACAGCCGGTTCAGTATTCAGCATATCTTGGCCTACCAGATGATCAACGGAGAGTGTGGAATGGAGACTTGTAAGGAAACGGCTGTGCATGACCCACGGATAGCGAAGGCGAGAAAGAAGGTAAAAGTCATCTACCACCCAGAGTACCCAAAACGATACTTTGCGGGAGAAGGTCGTCTGGATTTAAAACTCAAAGGGGGGAAAACCCTCACGGGTGCCATGGATCAACCCTATGGGGGGCCGAAGTATCCCTTAACCATGGATCAGGTGGTGGGTATTTATCGCAAATATTCCAAAGGGATCCTCTCGGAGGCCCATATCGAACGGACCAAAGACATCATTCTAAATATGGAGAATGAGCCGGACCTCCAAGAACTGTTCGATATCTGTACCTTCAGGCATTTGGTAAAATAATCCGTGCTCGTTTCCCAAATTCAGCTACACAACAATGTGCGCAGGAACTGAGCATCGCCCCCGAAAAGGATAGATGTGAAAACTTCCGGAGCCTACTGCGAGTCGAAGGCACGCTCACCCCGCTGCTTGAGCAACTGCTCGGGTCCCGGCGGTGCGTAAATCACTACGTAGGTAAGATCTTCTTCGGGAGCAACATCGAATTTGTGCATTACATTCGGGGGGGCAAATATCGCCATCTCGGGCCCCACTTCGGCCGGTTTCCCGCCGATATACATCGTCCCCCTGCCGGAGAGTATGTAGAAACAATGTTCTTCTGGATGCTTGTGCTCCGCACCCTTTGTTCCGGCCCTCATCGTATTCACTAAAAGAGCAAAATTCTTGGCACCGCTCGTTTCGTCGTCGATGAGAATCCGAAATGTCCCCGCACCGCCGTGCAACACCCCTGTCACCGCATCCTTCAGAGCCACGACAAATCTTTTCTCCATTCCCGTTCCCTCCCCTTTTGCTCCTGTGTACCGATGTCTTCAAACCGGTTTAGAACTCCTAACCTTTTATCCGAGTGAGCATTCTTTTCCAATATGTCTCTCAAGATTTTTCGGGCTCTATCAAAATTATGCTATTGCTGTCGAATAACTCCCCACACTTTGATTATTCCACCCTTTCACCGAGAATCTCGAATCCAAACGGGATCATGGATGAACCACGACCTTCATGGCACCGCCTATCCTCTGAACGAAGGTCTTAAATGCTTCGTCGATCTGATCCAGTGGGAAGGTGTGGGTGACGAGTGGTTTGCCGGTAATCTTCCCCTGGGCCATGAGGGCAAGGGACCTCCCCACGCTCATTCTCCCCTCACCTCGGACGGTATATATGTTGATCCCATTGCGAACCGCTATGGAAATATCAGCGGTAATAGGCCCCTTGTAGAAGGCGAGGATCGAAATCTTACCCCCCTTGCGGGTCATCTCAAGGGCCTCCTGGAGGGAGGTGTCACCGCCTGCGGCCTCGAGTACCAGATCTGCTCCCAGTCCACCCGTAAGCTCCAGGACCTTCTCAACCGGTTTCTCCCTTCGGGTATTGACAACATGATCGGCCCCGAGCTTCTTGCCCAGCTCGAGCCTCTCGTCCCTCGTGCCAGTCAGGATCACCGTTCCCGCGCCGAGGGCCTTGCATAACTGCACGCTCATGAGCCCTATGGGTCCAGGGCCCACTACCGCAACGGTATCACCCGGGATGTACCCTCCGGCCATATCGATCCCATAAATGCACGTTCCGGCAGTCGTTATCGTCGTGGACTCGTCAAAGGAAATGTTATCGGGAAGCTTGTGAAGGGTGTTTACGTGATTTACCGCATATTCGGCAAATCCCCCGTTCGTCGTAAAGCCGTTGGCACGATGTCCCTTCTGGGTGTTACCATAGTTGAGGCACGCGGTATAGTGGCCCATGATGCAGTTCTTACAGCGAGCGCACCCCTTGTGTATCTCTACCGCAACTCTGTCTCCGGCCTGAAATTCATCAACGGTCTGGCCCGTCGCCACCACCGTTCCGGCATACTCATGACCTATTATGAAATCCCCGAACGGGGGCTGGTTCGGCAACCCGTGACCTATCACCTTGACATCCGTCCCACAGATTCCGCAGGCATTAACCCTCAGCAAAACCTCGTCGGGTGCTGGGGATGGAACGCTCCGTTCCTCTACTCTCACATCGTTGAAGCCATAAAGCACAGCGGCTTTCATTTTTTTGGGAATATCCATGGATCACCTCCCCCGAAATATATTCCATATCTCAGGAAATATGTGAGGCTATGTATGCAATCTTCGCGGTATCCTCGACCAGATCCGTAAGATAGTAGGCGGTCTTCAAGTCAACCGCCAGGGTAAGGACACCATGGTCCTTCATGAGCATGGCTCTCACTCCCGGGTGCTTCTCTAATGCCTCACAAACAAATTCATAAAGCTCCCGTGACCCCGGAAGGGCGCTTTCCACCCAGGGTACGTCCTTCAGGACGACACGGCTCGATACCGTCACCAGAGGAAGGGGTCTTCCCTTATTCGAGAATGCGGTCGCATAGGGAGGGTGGAGGTGGGCAACCGCCATTGCATCATCACGAAGCCGGTAAACGGCAAGGTGGAAGTTTACCTCCTTCGATGGTTTGAGTCCAGGAGCGGCTTCAAGAATTGTCCCTGCAAGGTCGAGGAGAATGTTAATCTCGGGCTCAACATCACCAAGGGACACGCCGCTCGGCGTAATGAGGATTCTATCAGTGTCGGGAATCCGCACGCTGATATTTCCGCCCGCCCCACTGACGAGGCCCCGGTTAAATGCCCTCCTCGAAAACTCGGAAAGCTCCTCTTTCAGGGAAGCAATCCTTCCATCTTCTCCTTTCCTCATCGACCCTCCTCCTCCACAAGCTCTGCCAATACGTCCACGCACACATCGGCAAATTGAGGATCGTTGATATGGGCATCGATCTCCTCATACCTAATACCCTTTTTGAGATGGCGCCTCAGAGTCTTAACCAAGATCTCATTTCCACGATGGTCATGCAGGGGGCCACCCTCTCCTCCGTAAATCGACCACCCTTTCCGAGGAACCAAAACCGCCGTGGGACCTCTTGCTCGGTTCACCCGTTCGGCCATAACCCGTCCCACCCGAGCCATCTCCTCCCGGGAAACCCTCATATTCGCATTGCAGGGATTGTGCATGTAGATCTTTCTCCTCCTCATTGCGCCCTTACCGAATGACCTTCCAGTCAATCTATCATGCGTGAGCTCAGGATCAGAACAGCTCCTTCGATGTTCCCAGGGAGGGGTTCCTCTCCCCAATGCCTACTGCATGCTCAGGGATTCCCCTTAAGCACGGTTCTTAAACAGTCTTGCCTCCTGAGGAACCTTGATCTTGAACTTCTTCACTTCTTCGAGAAAAGCAGCGATTGCCTCCGCTGACTTCTGGAAATATT